>JBGATT010000144.1:0-8641 GCA_044229035.1 Gemmatimonadaceae bacterium
GGCTAGATCCGAGAGTTGCACGAGCGCGTTGCCCGCGTTGACCTCCCAGTCGCGCCCGGAGAGGTTCGCCGAGAAGGGGCTCTGGAATGCCCCCACCGCGCTCAACCCCTGCGCCACGATGCCGAAGCTGCGGACTCGCGGGAGCAGCCGGGCGCGCAACTGGACGGTCTCGCTGACCGGACCATCCAGCGTCGCCCCCGCGAAGGTCGCGCTGCCGTCGCTGCTCGTCGCGGCGGCGAGCACCGGGTGGAGCGTCAAGCCGCTCACGGTCGTGCCGTTGGAGTGCACGCGCAGGACGGTGCGGAACTGCGCCGCGGGGGCTTCGGTCGGCGGCCACGTCGCGCCCGCATCCAGGATCACCGAGTAGTCGCCGATGCCGGCCGCGTCGGGTATCGCGACCGTGGTCGCGATCTCGACGGTCCCGCCGAGGGGGACGCTGACGGTGCGCGGGACGTCGGGCGTCACGCGCCACCCTTGGGGCGTCCGCAGCCGAAGATCGAGCGCTTCGGCGGCGTTTCCGCGATTCACGAGGCGGAAGACGAGGTCGACACGGTCACCGGCACTGAGCGCCGACACCTCGGCGGTGCCGAGAGCGAGCACTTCGCGCCGCAGCGGGACGCGGACCGAGACCGGCTGGATGACCGCCTGGCGCCCGGCGGCGCGGAACTCGACATCCGCGAGGTCGATCTGCCCGGCCCGCGCATCACTCGGCACCCGGAGCGTGAGGACGAGCGATCGGGAGGTGCCGCGCGGGATCGTCAGCACGCCGGACAGCATCCCGACGACACTCGCCCCGTTGAGCGGCTTGACGACATACGCGACCTCGGCGAGGTCGCGCATCGACTCCGGGATCGGGACCTGGACGGTGATGATCGCGCGCGCCTCGGCCTCGACGACGACGGAGGGCAGGCGCACGGCGTCGTCCGCAGGCGTGGCGGCGACGAGCGAAGGCGTCGCGAGCAGGAACGCGACGAACCACGCACGGCGCGACTGACGCGTCATGGTGCGGCCACCACCAGTTGCAGCTGCACGCGGAACTGCGTCGCCGCGGTCGGCGGCGTGGTCGCCCAGTTGAGCAGGTAACGGAACTGGATCGTGTTCGACCAGGGGTCGTTGGGGCCGTTGAACGTGACGTTCCGCGTCTCGACGAGCGCCTGCGCGGTGGTGAGGGTGTTCCAGGTGCCGAGGTCACCGCGCCGCCACTGGAGCGCAGCCGCGTTGAGGGTGCCGGTCGCGGGACAGGGGGCGAAACACCGGACGCTCACCGTCGTCGCGCGCGGCGAGAAGGCCGGGCGATTGGAAGTCGCGTCGACCGTGAACGTGAGCGTCCCCAGGATGACCGATCCCGCATCGAAGTCCGCGGGTGTGGTCTGCGTCACCGTGAACGGGAGTCCCGTAACGGTGAGCGTGGTGCGGCGCCCTCGCTGGGCGGCCGCGGGAGCGGCGACGACGGCGAGGATCCCGCACAGGAGTGCGATGTGCCCCGCCCCGTGCCACCAGCGCGTGCCGATCAAGGGACCTTGAACTCCACCTGCGCCGCCGTGATCTCGTCGCCGCCGAAGTCGACCATCACGAGCGCGACATAGTCGCCCTTGGCGAGCGTCGGGAGCGTGATGCGTTGGTCGCGGACCGCATTGGGCGTGATGAGCGCCTCGGGGGCACTCACCTTCTGCAGCAGGAGCCCGTCGACGTCCCGGATCTCGATGGTGGTCCTGAGCTTGAGGTGCTCGTTGCCCGCACTCGTGAACCGGACGTCGGCCTGCCAGACCTTCACGGAGTCGCGCTTGGCGCCGGCGGGGACCTCCTTGGGGACCCACGCCTCGACGACGTCGGCAAAGGCGATCTCGCCCGCGCGGACTGGAGCCGCCGGATGGACGTAGACCTTCACGCCGGTCCGGATCTCGATGGAGAGGAAGGAGCCCTGCTGCTCATTGCGCGGCGGCGGCGGCTGGACCGACTCGAAGAGGACGATCGACCAGCAGCCGGCGAGGTCGCCCCCGCCGTCGAAGGTGACGCGAACGTACTCGACGGCCCCCGGCGCGACCTGAAAGGTCATCGGGAAGACCTTGACCTTGTCGCGGCAGCTGCCGGCGGTGCTCCCGACCGGATGGAACTCGTTGCGGCCGAGGGTGTCGCGTTGCCAGTCATTGAGGACGACGCGGACCTGCTGGACCTTGTCCTGCTCGTTCCGGACGGGGATGACCTGCGTGAGGGGACCGCGCCCGGGCGCGAGCTGGAAGTGCATCTCGAGCTCATCGACCGCGACCTGCGCGTAAGCGGTGCCCGGTGCGATCAGCAGGGCAGCGAAGAGGGCGAGGACGACCGCACTCGCGTGCGCCCGTCCTCGCCCCGGCCGGCCACGGGCGCCGGACATCATGCCTGTGCGTCCCGGGTGTGAGGCCGGGGCCTCACGGCGCGGTCAGCGTCAGCGTCAGGCCGAGCGCGTACGAACCCGGGCGGTTGGCCGGGTCGCTGTAGTCGGCCGGGATGGTCGCCTGGAACTGCACGTTGACGTTCTGCCCGTTGCTGGCCGCGCCGGTCGCGACGGTGGCCGCGGTCTGCGAGATCGCGGCGAAGGCACCGCTATTGATGGAGTACTCGAGCGTGCTCGCGGCGCGGACGCCGGCGGCGGAGCCCGTGTAGGTCCAGTTGGCCGCGTTGGCGGCGATGGTGAGGTTCCAGGCCGCGTTCGCGCGGACGTTCACGTCGCCGAACGGGCCGGCGACGACGGCCGCACCGCCGCTGATGTCCGTGATCGACGAGCCGTCGAGCGTGACGGCGAGCGACGGGACCTGCATGCGCACGATCGTCGGGATCGTGAGCGTCGCAGTGGGCTGGAGCGAGCAGCTGGACTGCTGGGCGCAGACGAGCTGCGCCTCGGCGACCGCCGGGAGGGCGATCAGCGCGGCGGCAGCGACGAACGTCGCGGTGCGGCGGAGCATCTGGAATCCTCGATCAAGGGGTGAAGTGCTGGCGAAGTGGCGCCCGGTAGGGCAACTCCTCACGCCGCTCCTTGACGAGGGGTTCGCGAACGAGGTCACACTTCGCCACCATTCGCCGGTGAACGAATCGGGCGTCCGGACCGGCCGCCGTGTAGGGGAATCGGCTAAGACGATTCCTGATAAACACTTACTGTTTACGACCCGTCCTGCGCCGAGCTTGCACGGGTCCGCGGTCGAAGGATGCGCCTTACCGCTCGCGTCGGGGCCCCGTACGTTTGCCTCGCCTCGCGCATCGATCCGCGGCGTTCGAGCGTCGTCTCCCCCTTGTCCACCCCGACCCTCAACCCCACGCTCATGTTGATCGGCGTCCCAACCGAACGCGCGTCGAACGAACTTCGCGTCGCGCTCGTCCCCGAAAGTGTCGGCCGCCTGGTGAAGGCGGGTGCGCAGGTCGTCGTGGAACGCGGAGCCGGCCAGCGCGCCGGCTACCCGGACGCCGCCTTCGAGAAGGCCGGCGCGAGCCTCGGCGACACGGCAGCGGCCCTCGCGGCCGACCTGGTCTGCAAGGTCCAGAAGCCGACGGCCCCCGAGATCGCCGCGATGAAGCCCGGCGCGCACCTCATCTCCCTCCTCCAGCCGGCATCGTCAGCGGAGGCGATCGCTGCCCTCGAGACGCGGGGGGTCACGGCGTTCGCACTCGAGCTGGTCCCGCGCATCACGCGGGCGCAGTCCATGGATGTGCTCTCGTCGCAGGCCACCGTCGCCGGCTACAAGGCGGTGCTGGTTGGGGCCTCGTCGATGGTCAAGTTCCTGCCGATGCTCACGACGGCGGCGGGCACGATCGCCCCGTCGAAGGTCTGCGTCCTCGGCGCGGGCGTGGCCGGGCTGATGGCGATCGCCACGGCGCGGCGGCTGGGCGCGGTGGTGAGCGGCTTCGACATCCGCGCCGCGGCGGCCGAGCAGATCAAGTCGCTCGGCGCGAGCGTGGTGGCGGAGAACCTGATCTCGGCCGACGCCCAGACGGCAGGGGGCTACGCGAAGGAGCAGAGCGCGGAACAGCAGGCGGCGATCCAGGAGGCGCTGAAGGCGCATCTCGCCGGCATGGATCTGGTGATCACCACGGCGGCGATCCCGGGGCGCGCCGCCCCGCGGCTGATCAGCACGGCGACGATCCAGACGATGGCACCGGGGTCGGTGATCGTCGACCTGGCCGCCGAAACGGGCGGCAACTGCGAGCCGACGAAGGCGGGCGAGACCGTGGACGTGAACGGCGTGCAGGTGATCGGCCCGGTGAACCTCGCCGCGACGATGCCGAACCACGCGTCGGCGATGCTCAGCCGCAACATCCTGACCTTCGTGCAGCACGTGCTGACGAAGGAAGGCACCCTCAACATCGACCGCGCCGACGAGATCACCGGCGCGATGATCGTCACCGGGAGGACCGCCAAGTGACCGGCATGGATCTGATCGGCTTCATCGTCGTGTTCATCCTCGCGACCTACCTCGGGGCGTCGCTGATCGGGCGCGTGCCTCCCACCCTGCACACGCCTCTGATGTCCGGCGCGAACGCGGTCTCCGGCATCACGGTCGTCGGCGCGATGGCGATCGCCGGTCACACGGACTACGGCATGCTCGGCACGATCCTCGGATTCGTCGCGATCGTCTTCGCGATGATGAACGTGGTCGGCGGCTACGCGGTGACCGACCGCATGCTGGAGATGTTCAAGAAGGGCCCGCAGGGAGGTGGCAAGTGATCTCCGTCGCCCTCGAACGGCTCTTGTACCTCGTCGCCGCGGTCCTGTTCATCACCGGTCTGAAGCAGCTCCAGAGCCCCGAGACGGCGCGCAAGGGGAACCAGATCAGCGCGATCGGCATGCTGATGGCGATCGTGATCACGCTGCTCTCCACGAAGACGATGACGTACGGGACGATCATCGCCGGCCTGGCGGTGGGCGGTGCGATCGGCCTCTACATGGCACGCTCCGTGGCGATGACGTCGATGCCGCAGATGGTCGCGTTGCTCAACGGCGTCGGCGGCGGCTCGTCCCTGCTGGTGGCGTCCGCGGAGTTCCTGCACATGCACGAGAAGGGCGAGATCGCGTCGGTGGACGTCGCGCTCTCGACGCACCTGGGTGTGCTCATCGGCGCGGTGACCCTCACCGGCTCGGCGATCGCCTGGGCGAAGCTGCAGGAGGTGATGACGGGCAAGGCGATCACCTTCGGCGGGCAGAAGTCGGTGAACGGCCTGCTGTTCGCCGTGATCGCGGGGCTCGCCGCCTGGCTGATCGTCGTTCCCACCGCGCCGATGTGGGCCTTCTACGCGCTGATCGGGCTGTCGCTGCTGATCGGCGTGCTGCTGGTGATCCCGATCGGCGGCGCGGACATGCCGGTGGTCATCTCGCTGCTCAACTCGTACTCCGGCATCGCGGCGGCCATGACGGGCTTCGTCATCAAGAGCGAGGTGCTCGTCATCTCCGGCGCGCTGGTGGGATCGTCGGGCATCATCCTCTCGCAGATCATGTGCAAGGCGATGAACCGCTCGCTCGGGAACGTGCTCTTCGGCGCGTTCGGCGCGACGGCCGGCAAGAGCACCAAGACGGCCGAGGGGCTGTCGGTGAGCGCGACGAACGTCGAGGAAGCCGCGCTGCAACTGGCGTACGCGCAGAGCGTGATCGTCGTCCCCGGATACGGCCTCGCGGTCGCACAGGCGCAGCATCAGGTCCGCGAGTTGATGGACCTCATCGAGAAGCGTGGCGGCACGATGAAGTTCGCCGTGCACCCGGTGGCGGGCCGCATGCCCGGCCACATGAACGTGCTGCTCGCCGAGGCGAACATCCCGTACGACAAGCTGATCGACATGGACGACATCAACCCGGAGTTCGAGCGCACCGACGTGTGTCTGGTGATCGGCGCGAATGACGTCGTGAACCCGGCGGCGCGAACGGACCCTTCGTCCCCGATCTTCGGCATGCCGATCCTCAACGCGGACCACGCGAAGCGCATCATCGTGATGAAGCGCGGCATGAGCGCCGGCTTCGCGGGGATCGAGAACGAACTGTTCTACAACGCGAAGACGCAGATGCTGTTCGGCGACGCGAAGGGGACGCTGACGAAGCTCGTCGCCGAGGTGAAGCAGGTGTGAGGACGGCAGGCAGGAGGTGGAAGGAGGAAGGCCGTATGCGGAACGGCGATGCGGGGCTGTGGCCTCGCATCGCCGTTCGCCATTCCCCCCTTCCTCCTTCAGCCGTCATCCGTACGTCCGCGACCGCCACTGCGTCGGCCGCCGCGCCGAGGAGATCACCAGGCGCAGCGCCGCCAACGGGTCCGCGAACGGGGAGAGCCACCAGGTGAGACCACGGCGCGAATAGCTCGGGGCGAGGGCCAGCAGGAGGAGCCAGCGGATGACGACGAGCCCCGCGGTGCTCGCCCCGAGCACCGCGCGCGCGGGGCCGGGCGGCAGCGAAGGCCAGGCAGCGGCCACGAGGGCCGCGGCGGGGAGTTGCATCCCCTGCGCGGCGACCACGAAGGCGGTGTCGAGGAACTGGCGCGCCTTCGACGTGGCGTCCTTGAGGTCGAGGGATCGCCCCCACTCCCGCCACATCTGTCCCGCCCCACGGTAACTCCGCACCCGGTAGAGCCGCGCGCCATCGAGGAATCCCACCGACGCGCCGCGGGCGGCGAGATGACGGACCAGACTGACATCCTCGGCGAACGAGGCGCGCACCGGCTCGTAGCCGCCGTGCGCCAACAGGACCTCACGCTTGAGCAGGAAGCACTGCCCATTGGCGATGACGCGGTCCGGGGTCACCCGCGGGTCACCGACGGCGCCCGAGCGGTAGATGAGCGTGACGAGCAAGGCCGGTTGCAGCCATCGCTCGGCAGTGGACTGCCCGTCGAACCTCGGGGCGAAGCTCACCGCGTCGAACCGCTCGCGGAGGGCCGCGGCGAGGACGGCGGCGGCACACCCTGGCTCGGCCTGCGTGTCGGCGTCCATACCGAGCACCCACGGCGTGGTGGCGAGCGTGGTCGCGTGCTGCAGCGCCCAAGCCTTCCCGATCCAGCCCGAGGGAAGCGGCGGATCGGTGACGAGGCGGATGCGCGGATCGAGTCGCGCCGCGGCCTCCACGAGGGCGCGCGTGCCGTCGGTGGAGCCACTGTCGACCACGAGGATCTCGGTGACCGGGCTCCCCTGCGCGCGGAGGCCATCGAGGCAAGGCCCGATCCGCGCCGCCTCGTTCAGCGTCGCGATGACGAGGGTCAGCGGCGGTCCGTCGATCCCCTCCGGGATCGGGCGTTCTGCCGGGCGGCGCGTGCGTCCGCCCGCGAGGCGTCCCATCAGGAGCAGCAGCAGGAGGGCTTGGAGCGCGGCGAGGGCGATGAGCATCGGCAGGTAAACGTAGTGGCGCTCCAAACCGTGCGCGCGCTCGTGCTGTCCCAGCGTTGAACCCCGGACGCCGCGCCGACCGTACGGCCCTTCGGACCCATACCCGAGCCTGCCCATGCGATTCCCGCTTCGCCCCCTCGCTGCCCTGCTCCTCCCCGCCGCGCTGAGCGCCCAGGAGCGCCAGGTCCTCACCGGCACCACCGCGACGATCTACAACCTCGCCGGCCTGGTCCGCCTCGAACCCGGCTCGGGCAGCGACGTGGTCGTCGAGGTCTCGCGCCGCGGCCGGGACGCCGAGAAGCTCGAGGTCCGCCTGCGCGGTGGTCAGCTGGTCGTGCGCTATCCCGCCACGGAGATCGTCTACCGTGAGGACGACCGCGAGGACCGCTGGGGCAACAGCTCCAACCTCCGCGTCCGTGAGGACGGGACCTTCGGCGACGAGTGGGCCGACGGCGGGCGTCGGACGGTGATCCGCTCTCGCGGCACCGGGCTCGAGGCGCACGCCGACCTGGTGGTGAAGGTGCCGGCCGGCAAGCGCGTCGAGCTCCATCTCGCCGCCGGACAGGTCGAGGCGGCCAACGTGAACGGGGACCTGGATGTGGACGTCTACTCCGCGAGCGTCCGTGCGACCGGAACGAAGGGGCGCCTGTTCATCGATGCGGGGTCCGGATCGGTGCGCGTCGCCGACGCATCGGGCGAACTCGAGATCGACACCGGCAGCGGCTCGACGACGCTCGAGGGACTGCGGATGTCGAGCGTGAAGGTGGATGCGGGCTCCGGCTCCGTGGAAGCGCGCGACGTCGAGGCCGCCCGGTTCTCCGTCGACGTGGGCTCCGGGTCCGTGCGCGCCGAACGTTTGAGCACCGACGACCTCCTGGTGGACACGGGATCGGGCGGTGTGCGACTCGACCTCGCGAAGGTGCCGCGGCGCTCGGGGATCGACACGGGGTCCGGCAGCGTGGCGCTCGGGCTTCCCGACGGCGCCGCGGCGGACCTCGACATCGACACCGGTTCGGGTGGGATCAGCTCCGACTTCCCGGTGACCGCGGACAGCTTCGAGCGCCGCGAACTTCGCGGGCGGATCGGCGGTGGCGGTCCGCTGATCAAGGTCTCGACGGGCTCGGGCGGCGTGACCCTGCGCAAGCGCTGAACGCGCCGGCCCGGGGGACCGACGCGGGGGGCGTCGGGCCGGTACGAACGGTTGAAGGAGCAGGCCTTCCGCTACGCCGTCATCATCGACCAGGTCCGTCAGGGCCTGATGCGGTGAAGCGTCGGGGGGGGGGGGGGGGGGCGGCGGGGGGGCCCCCCCGCCGGG
>JBGATT010000145.1:0-8579 GCA_044229035.1 Gemmatimonadaceae bacterium
TCGCGTGAGCACCCCGGCCCTCCGCGACCAGCATGGGCGCGCGATCGAGTATCTGCGGATCTCGGTCACGGATCGCTGCAACTTCCGTTGCGTGTACTGCATGCCGGAGCAGGGGCTCGACTGGCTCCCCAAACAGGACATCCTCTCGTACGAGGAGATCGTGGGCGTGGTCGCGCAGCTGGCGCCCCTCGGATTGCGCCGGTTGCGGATCACGGGCGGGGAACCGACGATCCGCCCGGACCTGGTCACGCTGGTCGCGCAACTGAAAGGCGTGGCGGGCATCGAGGACATCGCGCTCTCGACGAACGGCGTGAAGCTCCCGGCGATGGCCGCGGCTCTGCGCGCGGCGGGGCTCGATCGAGTGAACCTCTCGGCGGATTCGCTGCGACCGGACCGGATCGCGGCGATCGCGCGGCGGGACCTCGGGTTCCGCCCCGTGGACGCGGCGCGTGCGGCGCTCGAGGCGGGACTCGACCCGGTGAAGCTGAACGTGGTCGTGATGCGCGGCGTGAATGACGACGAGGTGGTCGACTTCGCGCGCCTGACGATGGAGATGCCGGTGCACGTGCGGTTCATCGAGCTGATGCCGGTGGGGGAGATGGCGCACCTCACGGACGCGCACATCGTCCCGAGCGCGGAGGTGCTCGCCCGGGCGGGGACCCTGGGACCGCTGGCGCCGGCGGCGGGGCCGGCCCGAGGGAACGGGCCGGCCCGGTACCATCGGATCGGCGATGCGCCGGGCACGGTGGGCGTGATCACGCCGATGACGCACACCTACTGCGGCGACTGCAATCGGGTGCGCCTGACGGCCGACGGGAGGCTGCGGACCTGCCTGTACGGCGATCACGAGGTGAACCTGCGGGACCCGCTGCGCCGTGGCGAGCCGCTGGCGCCGCTGTTCCGCCAGGCCCTGGCCGAGAAGCCGCTCGCCCACGACCTGCTGCAGCTGAAGGTGGGAGGGCTCCGAGCCCTCTCGCAGGTGGGCGGCTGAGGGGGCGGCCGCAGTTTACCCGCCCTCGGGCCGAGACTAAATTGCCCGCACGTGCAGCACCCAACCCTTCGCAGAGCAAAGCCCCAATGGTGAACAAGATCACGGTCGTCGGCGCCGGCAATGTCGGCGCGACCGCGGCCCAGCGCATCGCCGAGAAGGAACTCGCCCGCACCGTCGTCATGGTGGACGTCGCCGAGGGCATCCCGCAGGGCAAGGGCCTCGACCAGTGGCAGTCGGCGCCGATCGAGGGCTTCGACAGCCGCGTGATCGGGACCAACGGGTACGAGGAGACGAAGGGCTCGGACATCGTGGTGATCACCGCCGGCATCGCCCGCAAGCCCGGGATGTCGCGCGACGACCTGCTGAACACCAACGCCGGGATCGTGAAGTCGGTGAGCGAGAACATCCGGCAGACCTCGCCGGACGCGATCGTGATCGTGGTCTCGAACCCGCTCGACGTGATGGCGTGGGTGGCGAAGGAAGTGACGGGCTTCCCGCGCGAGCGGGTGATCGGGATGGCCGGCGTGCTCGACACGGCGCGCTACCGCGCGTTCCTCGCGACGGCGCTGGATGTGAGCGTGCGCGACATCCAGGCGATGGTCCTCGGCGGCCACGGCGACACGATGGTCCCGCTCATCTCCTACACGACGGTCTCGGGCATCCCGATCACGCAGCTGATGGACAAGGCGACGCTCGATGCGATCGTCGACCGCACGCGGAACGGTGGCGCCGAGATCGTGAAGTTCCTCAAGACCGGCTCGGCGTACTATGCCCCGTCCTCGGGTGCGGTGCAGATGGTCGAGGCGATCGTGAACGACCAGAAGCGGATCCTGCCGTGCTCGGCCTGGCTCGAGGGCGAATACGGGATGAAGGGCCACTTCCTCGGCGTTCCGGTGAAGCTCGGCCGGAAGGGGATCGAGCGGATCCTCGAGGTGACGCTGACGGCCGACGAGCGCTCGGCGCTGGAGAAGAGCGCGGCGGCGGTGGTCGAACCGATGTCGGTGGTGAAGCTGTAGGCAGTGCCTCTCACGGCGCCCGGACCCCGGGCGCCGTGTTCGTCTCCCCCCATAGAGGACTGAATGAGCTGGCTGCTGAAGTTCTGGGATTCCACCGTCGGCAAGAAGGTCGTCATGGCCGCGACGGGGATCCTTCTCGTCGGGTTCGTGCTCGGCCACATGGCCGGCAACCTGCAGATGTTCCTCGGCGCGGACGCGATGAACCGCTACGCCGCGTTCCTGAAGAGCACGGGCGAACTGCTCTGGGTGGCGCGCCTCGGGCTGCTCGGCGCGGTCACGCTCCACATCGTGGCGGCGGTGCAGTTGACGCGGCGGAACGCCGCCGCGCGGCCGCAGGGGTACGCGAAATCGGAGCCGCAGGTGAGCACGCTCGCCTCGCGCACGATGCGGATCGGCGGCTTCTTCCTGCTCTTCTTCATCGTCTACCACATCGGGCACTTCACGACGGGGAGCTTCCACCCCGCGTTCAGCCACACCGGCGTCTACGGCAACGTGATCGTCGGCTTCCAGTCGCCGTGGGTCGTGGCGCTCTACGTGACGGCGATGGCATTCCTCGGGCTGCACCTCTTCCACGGCGCGTGGGCGGGGTTCCGGACGCTCGGCCTGCAGAAGCGCTCGGCCAACCCGATCCAGCGCACGCTGGCGCTCTGGGTGGCGATCCTCGTCTGGGCAGGGTTCACGGTGATCCCCGTGGCCGTCCTGCTCGGCATCCTCAACTAGGCGCCGGAGCCTCCTGACCATGGCACTCAAGCTCGACGCCAAGATCCCCGCCGGCCCGCTGGCGGAGAAGTGGGACAAGCACCGCTTCGAGATGAAGTTGGTGAACCCCGCGAACAAGCGGAAATACAGCGTGATCGTGGTGGGTTCGGGGCTGGCCGGCGCCTCGGCGGCCGCGACGCTCAGCGAACTCGGCTACAACGTGAGCTGCTTCTGCTACCAGGACTCGCCGCGGCGCGCGCACTCGATCGCCGCGCAGGGCGGCATCAATGCGGCGAAGAACTATCGCAACGACGGCGATTCGGTGCAGCGGCTCTTCTACGACACGATCAAGGGCGGGGACTTCCGCGCCCGCGAGGCGAACGTCTACCGGCTGGCGCAGGTGTCGGTGGACATCATCGACCAGTGCGTCGCGCAGGGCGTGCCGTTCGCGCGCGAGTACGGCGGCCTGCTGGCCAACCGCTCGTTCGGCGGCGCGCAGGTCTCGCGCACCTTCTACGCGCGCGGGCAGACGGGGCAGCAGCTGCTCCTCGGCGCCTACCAGGCGCTCGAGAAGGAGATCGCGCGCGGCGGCGTCAAGATGTACGAGCGGCACGAGATGCTCGAACTCGTCGTCGTGGACGGCAAGGCGCGCGGCATCATCGTGCGCGACATGGTGACGGGCGAGATCGAGTCGCACGCGGCCGATGCGGTGATCCTCGCGACGGGCGGGTACGGCAACGTCTTCTACCTCTCCACCAACGCGAAGGGCTGCAACGTCACCGCCGCCTACCGTGCGCACAAGAAGGGCGCGGCGTTCGCGAACCCCTGCTTCACGCAGATCCACCCGACCTGCATCCCCGTCGCGGGCGACCATCAGTCGAAGCTGACGCTGATGTCGGAGTCGCTCCGCAACGACGGGCGCGTCTGGGTCCCGAAGCGGAAGGAGGACTGCGCGAAGGAGCCGTCGCAGATCGCCGAGGAGGACCGCGACTACTACCTCGAGCGGAAGTACCCGTCGTTCGGCAACCTGAGCCCGCGCGACATCGCGTCCCGCGCGGCGAAGGAGGCCTGCGATGACGGGCGCGGCGTCGGCCCGGGAGGGCGCGGCGTCTACCTCGACTTCGCCGACGCGATCAAGCGGCTCGGCAAGGCGGCGATCGAGGAGCGCTATGGGAACCTGTTCGAGATGTACCAGCGCATCACCGACGAGGATCCGTACGAGCGGCCGATGCGCATCTACCCGGCGGTGCACTACACCATGGGCGGGCTCTGGGTGGACTACAACCTGATGAGCACGATCCCGGGCCTGCACGTCCTCGGCGAGGCGAACTTCTCGGACCATGGGGCGAACCGCCTCGGAGCGAGCGCGCTGATGCAGGGACTCGCCGACGGCTACTTCGTGATCCCGTACACCATCGGTGACTATCTCGCGTCGAACAAGCTGGAGAAGGTCACGACCGACCACCCCGAGTTCAAGGCGGCGCACGAGGCGGTGACGGCGCGCACGAAGCGGTTCCTCGAGATCAAGGGGACGCGCACGGTGGACTCGTTCCATCGCGAGCTGGGCAAGATCATGTGGGACAAGTGCGGCATGGCGCGCGACGCGGCAGGCCTCCAGCAGGCGCTCGTCGAGATCCCGAAGCTCCGCGAGGAGTTCTGGCGCGACGTGAAGGTGCTCGGCACGGGGGAGGGGATCAACCAGTCGCTCGAGAAGGCGGGGCGCGTGGCGGACTTCCTCGAGTTCGCCGAGTTGATGTGCCTCGATGCGCTCCAGCGCGAGGAGAGCTGCGGCGGGCACTTCCGCACGGAGTACCAGACCGAGGACGGGGAGGCCAAGCGCAACGACGAGCGGTTCGCCTACGTGGCGGCCTGGGAGTACGCGGGCGAGGGGAAGGCCCCCATCCTGAACAAGGAGCCGCTCGAATTCGAGAATGTCCACCTGAGCACGCGGAGCTACAAGTGAGCGGCGGCATGAACCTCACGCTGCATGTCTGGCGCCAGGCGGGACCGTCGGCGCCCGGGCGGATCGTGGACTACCCGGCGAAGGACATCAGCCCCGACATGAGCTTCCTCGAGATGCTCGATGTGGTGAACGAGCGCCTCATCGAGAAGGGCGAGGAGCCGATCGCATTCGACCACGACTGCCGCGAGGGGATCTGCGGCTCGTGCGGGATGATGATCAACGGCGCCGCGCACGGGCCGATGAAGCTCACGACGGCCTGCCAGCTCCACATGCGGAGCTTCAAGGACGGGGACGACATCTGGATCGAGCCGTGGCGCGCGAAGGCGTTCCCGGTGCAGAAGGACCTGATGGTGGATCGCGGCGCGTTCGACCGGATCATCCAGGCGGGCGGGTACATCTCCGCGCCGACCGGGACGCCGCAGGACGCGAACGCGCTGCCGATCGGCAAGCCGGACGCGGACCTCGCGATGGACAACGCGGCCTGCATCGGATGCGGCGCGTGCGTCGCGGCCTGTCCCAATGCCTCGGCCTCGCTCTTCACCGCCGCGAAGGTGACCCACCTCGGCGTGCTGCCGCAGGGCCAGCCCGAGCGGATGAAGCGCGCGCTCGCGATGGTGGAGCGGATGGACCTCGAGGGATTCGGCGGTTGCACCCTCTACGGCGAGTGCCAGGAAGCGTGCCCCAAGGGGATCTCGATCGACGCGATCATGCAGATGAACCGCGACTACATCGTGGCGAGCGCGACGAAGGTCGAGCTGAAGGAGTGGTCCGGCTCCGCATGAGGTGAGGCAGGCACGCCGGCGGGGTGGAGTCCGCCGGCGGAACTCGAACTCCACCGCAAGTGAATGCACGCAGCGTGGACGTCGAAGGGCAGCGGCACGAGGCGTTCCTCGAGGCCCTGAACGAGACGATGCTCGACCTGCTCGACCGTCGGGAGCTCCCGGACCTGCTCCGGGCGCTCCTGACGCGCATCGCGGCATTGATGGCGGCCCCGACGGTCGAGGTGCTGACCAAGGACGGGGACCTCCTTGAGATCCGTGCGAGCGTCGCCTCGATCCGTGCCGAGCCCGGACGCCGCGTGCGACGTGACGAGGCACCGATCAGCTGGCGCGCGGTCGAGTCACGCCAGCCGGTCGTCGTCTCCGACTACGCCGGTCATCCCGACGCGGTCCCGAGGCTCACGTCGCTGCTCGCGTTGCCGATCATCCGTCGGCAGGAGGTCATGGGCGTGATCGTCGTGGCGCGGACCGCGAGCGACCCGGGGTTCACCGACGTCGACGTGCGACACGGCGAGATGCTCGCCCGCCTGGTGGCGCTGGCGTTGCACAATGCCGCGACCCACTCCGACGCCGTCCGGGAGGCCGCCCAGCGCACGCTCGACCTCGAGCGCAGCGAGGAACGGCTCGCCTTCGCGCTCGACGCGACGAGCGGCGAGCTCTGGGACTGGGATATCACGAGCGGGGTCGTGCACGTGAGCCCGAAGCTCGCGGAGATGATCGGGCCCGAGCGCGACGAGACGGCCACCCGGTTCGACGCGTTCCTCGCGGCCGTCCACGCGGACGACGTCGCGGGCCTCCGTCAGTCGCTCGACGAGCATCTCGCGGGGCGCACACCGGTCGCCCGGTGCCGTCTGCGCATGCGCCTCCCTGGTCGCGAGCCGCGCTGGTTCCTGAGTCGTGGCAAGGTGGTGGCGCGTGCGGTCGACGGCACGCCGCTTCGTCTGGTCGGGACGATCGTCGACATCAGCGAGCGGATCGCGAGCGAGACGGCGAATGCCGAGGCGCTCGCGACCCTGCGCGCGACGCTGGAGTCGACCGCCGACGGCATCCTCACCATCGCGGCGAACGGCGAGATCGCCTCCTTCAACCGCCCGTTCGGCGAGATGTGGCGCATCCCGGACGAGGTCCTCGAGAGCCGTATCGACCAGCGGGCGCTGGCGTTCGTGCTCGAACAGCTCGTCGACCCCGCGGCCTTCCTCGACAAGGTCCAGTACCTCTACGGGCATCCGCTCGAGGAGAGCTTCGACGTCCTGCACTTCAAGGACGGGCGTGTGTTCGAGCGGTACTCGCGCCCGATGATGATCGGCGAGCAGCCGTCCGGTCGCGTCTGGTCGTTCCGCGACGTCACCGCGCGCCGGCAGGCGGAGGATCGGAAGGCCGCGCTCGAGGTGCAGCTCCAGGCGGCCCTCAAGCTCGAGTCGGTCGGCCGGCTCGCCGGCGGTGTGGCGCATGACTTCAACAACATGCTCGGCGTCATCATCGGGCACGCCGAGATGGCACGCGACCGTGCGGCCGAGTCCGGCGACGCGACGATGCTCGAGCACCTGGCGCAGGTGCACGCGGCGGCGACGCGCTCCGGCGAGCTCACGCGACAGCTGCTCGCCTTCGCGCGGAAACAACTCGTCGCCCCGCAGGCGCTCGACCCGAACGCGAGGGTCGGGGCGATCGTCTCGATGCTGCGGCGAGCTGTCGGGGAGCGGATCGCGATGCGGTTCGAGTCCGGGGAAGAGGTCTGGCCGGTGTTGATGGATCCGTCGCAGCTCGACCAGGTGCTCACGAACCTGTGCCTGAATGCCCGTGATGCCATCCGGGGTGACGGTCGGATCACGGTGCGGACCGCCAACTGCGTGATCGATGATGCTTTCTGTGCCGAGCACGCCACGGCGGCGCCGGGCGAGTTCGTGCGCATCTCGGTCGAGGATACGGGCGCGGGGATGGACGCGGAGACGCTGGCGCACGTCTTCGAACCGTTCTTCACGACCAAGGGGCATGGCGAGGGCACGGGACTGGGCCTCGCGACCGTGTATGGCGCGGTGACCCAGAACCACGGCTTCCTCGTGGTCCGGTCAGCGCCTGGCGAAGGGGCGACTTTCTCGTTGTACCTCCCGCGACTGGCCGGGACCGTCGCGGATGCGCCGCCGCCGGGCAGGGCACCGGACGCGGTGCCGGGGGGATCGGAGACGTTGCTGCTCGTCGAGGACGAGTCCGCGATCCGCACGGTCATCGCGCGGGCGCTGAAGCGGCGCGGGTACTCGGTGCTCGTCGCCGCGGGGCCGTCGGAGGCCCTCGATATCGCTGCGTCGCACTCGGGCGGGATCGATCTCCTGCTGACCGACGTGATCATGCCGACCATGAGCGGGAAGGAACTCGCCCACGCCCTCCTGACATCGCGACCGCGGACGCGCGTGGTCTACATGTCGGGGTACACCGCGGACATCATCGGTCAGGATGGCGTGTTGGGCGGCGAGTTGCGATTCCTCGCCAAACCCTTCACCCTCGATGAACTGGCGCTCACGGTGCGGTCCGCACTCGACTCGCCGGTCTGAGCACCTCGGCGGCGCCCGGCGAGTGCCGCCGGGAGCCCGGCGGTGCGATATTGTCCCATGGCCAATCCCTCACTCTATCGCGCGCTCCCGTCGGCGAAGCGCGTGGCGCTCCTGACGCGCCTGATCACCGAACGCAAGGATGCCCGCGCGGTCTACATCGCGCGGATGGCGAAGCGGGGCGGCTTCCGGCCCGTGACGCTGATGCAGTGGCCGGCGGCGAAGCTCGCGCAGGAGGTCGTGCGCATGAATGCGCAGTCCGCGGACGACGAGGTGGACCTGCTCCAGGCGCTGTACGTCGATCTGGAGCCCGCGATCCAGGCGGACTTCCTGCGCGCGGCGGGCGTGAAGGCCGACGGGGCAGTGATCGATGAGGCGCTGGAGGCGCCCTACTGCGACGCCGAGTCGGTGGCCAAGGCCGCCGCGGCCATCCAGTCGATCCATGGGGACGAGGCGGTACACTACCTCCGCGTGATCGCGCGCTACAACCCAGCAGGGTGGCCGGGCCTCGACACCGTGCTGGCAGGGATCCCCGTCAGGGGGTGAGAGAATCGCCAGAAGCGCAGAGGGCGGGGACCCGGTCAGGTC
>JBGATT010000012.1:0-38346 GCA_044229035.1 Gemmatimonadaceae bacterium
GGTCATCGATCGTTCACGGTCATCATGCGCCGACCCTCGATGAGCCGCGCGGCGTCGTCGAGCGCCTCGCGGAGCACCCAGGCGCGGTCATCCTCCTCGCGGGTGCGGTCGGCCTCGCGCAGTCCCTGCTCGAGACGGGCGCGCGCGGCCATCGGGATGCCGTTGGGCAGCGCGAGCACCCCGCGCGCCGCGACCTCGTACACGGCGATGGTCGCCGCCGGCTGTCCGTTGTTGTAGAGCGGCGCGCCGCGCGCGATGGCGAGGGTGATGAGGCCGCGCGCGGACTGGCTCGACGACACGGACGCCGCCGTGCCGGCCGTGGAGGCGCCGTTTCCCGTCGCCGGCGCGTCGGTCGGCATCAGGACCGCATCGATCACATGGATCACGCCATTGGATGCGCCGACGTCGGCCTTCACGACGGTCGCGCTGTTGATCCGGAGCGCGTTGCCGCTCGCCGCGATGCGGAGGGCGCGGCCTTCGACGGTCGTGGCGCGTGTCAGTTCGCGCGCCGCCGAGGCGGGGACGCGGCCGGGCACGACATGATAGAGGAGGATCGCGCGCAGCTGATCACGGTTCTCCGGCTTCAACAGGTTCTCGACCGTGCCGGCCGGGAGCTTGCGGAACGCTTCGTCCGTGGGGGCGAAGACGGTGAAGGGTCCGTCG
Organism: Gemmatimonadaceae bacterium; assembly: GCA_044229035.1. Lineage (GTDB taxonomy): Bacteria > Gemmatimonadota > Gemmatimonadetes > Gemmatimonadales > Gemmatimonadaceae > Pseudogemmatithrix. The sequence continues at coordinate 664 of JBGATT010000012.1, forward strand.
CCCCGCAGCGTGGCCGTGAGGCCGGCGGCCTCGACGGCGGCGAGCAGGGTGGCGAACTGCCCAGCGTCGCGGGCGGTGCGGATGACATCCGCGTGTTGCGCCCGGAGCGGCGCGACGGCGGTGGCGAGGAGCAGGGCGGTGGTGACGGCGAAACGCATCGGAACCCTCGAGGGTGTGTGGGACGTTGACCAGCCATGACCCCACTCCATTCGCTGGCCCAGGTCCCGGCGGATGCAGTGCATCCAAACGCGCCCGTGCAACGAACTCCCAAGGTGATCGTGCTCAATCGTCCCGAGCCGACGGACCTCCTGCGGCGTGTCGCATCCGGCGATGCGGGCGCCGTGGCGGAATGCGTCGCGACCTTCGGACCGCTCGTGATGGTGCTCGCGCGACGCTGGTCGACCGACGCCGCCGACGCGGAGGATGCGGCGCAGGACGTGTTCTTCGACCTCTGGAGGCACGCGTCCCGGTACGACGCCGCGAAAGCGAGTGAGCGCGGCTTCGTGGCGATGCTCGCACGGCGGCGATTGATCGACCGCATGCGGAAGCGCGACCGGGAGGTGCCGGTGGAGTCGATCCCCGACGGGTTCGACCTGCCGGACGAGGAGTCCGACGCCTCGGATCGCGCCGCCGGCGCGATGGATGCCCGTGCGGCGCTCGAGCAGCTGACGCCGATCCAGCGGCGCTTCATCGAGCGGCACCTGCTGGACGGCAAGACGCACGACGAGATCGCCCGCGAGTCTCAGGTGCCGCTCGGCACGGTGAAGTCGCACATCCGCCGCGGTCTCCTGAAGGCGCGCGCGCTGCTCACTGGGCGCACCGTGGAGGAGGACGCATGACCGCGCAGCAAAGGCAGGACCCGAACCCCGAGATGGACCCGACGATGGAACAGGTGGCAGGCGAGCTCACGGCGGCGATGGCGCGAGCGGACGAGGCGGAGCTCCCGCCGGCGCTCGCGCGAAGGCTCGTCGCGTTGGGGGAGCAGGAGATCGCGCGGCATCGGCTCATGCCCCGGGCGCTGCGACCGGCGCCTTCGCTCCTGTCGCGCGCCGGATGGCTGCTCGCGGCGGCCGCGGTGGCCGGATGGGTGCTGGTGCCATCCCCGTTCGCGCGTCGCGGCCAGTCGCCTATCGACGGGTCGCCGGGCGCGTCCGTCGCGGTGGCCGCCGTGCTCGGCGACTCGGCGGCGCTCCACGTGCCGTGGGTCGCGTCGACCGATCCGGCGGCGACCGCTGCGACGGGCGAGGTGATCTGGGACGCCGCGCACCAGCGTGGCGTGCTGCGGATCCGCGGCCTGGTGCCCAACGACCCGCGGCTCGCGCAGTACCAGCTCTGGATCATCGACGCCGACCGGGATGCCCGCTATCCGGTGGACGGCGGCGTGTTCGATGTCGATTCGAACGGCGAGGTGCTCATCCCGGTGACGGCGCGACTCGCGGTGGGCCGCCCGACGCTGTTCGCGATCACGCTGGAGAAGCCGGGCGGCGTGGTGGTCAGTACGCGCGAGCGGCTCGTGCTGGCGGCGCCGGTCTCGGGGTGACCCGAGGCCGCGCGCACCGTCGGAGCGTCAGTCGAGCTCGGTACGGAGCGCGGCCAGGAGGCGATCGACGTCGGCGTCGGTGTTGAACAGGTGGGTCGAGATGCGATGCCCGTTGAGGAAGTTCGCGGGCACCACCTTCACGTAGACGCCGTGCCGCGCATGCAGGCGACGCTGCCACTCGCCGGCCGGACGCGACGCGGGGAGTTCGTACGTGACCAGGGGCGAGGCGTGCGGCCCGGGCGGGGCGCTGACGACCCGCAGCCCGCGCCCCTGCGTGCGCGCCAGCTCCTGCACTCCTTCGTGTACGCGCTTCGCCAAACGCAATGCCTCGCGCTCGATCCGCTCCCGGCCGATCGCGAGCGTGTAGTCGATCGCCCCGGCGAGTCCGAGCACGCTCGGCAGGCTCCGGACGCCATTGGATGCGCTGTAGGCGGCGCGTCCCGCCTGCAACTGCACCGGGAGCACGCGATCGCCGAGCGCGGAGGACAGATAGAGGAAGCCGGTCCCCTTGGGGCCGAGCATCCACTTGTGGCCCGGCGCGACGTACGCATCGCACCCGAGCGCCTTGACGTCGACGACGATGCCGCCCGCCGCCTGCGCACCATCGACGACGCAGTGCGCGCCGTGCGCGCGGGCGAGCGCCGCGATCTCGGCCACCGGCATGCGGTAGCCGGTCGAGGTGAGCACATGCGAGCACATCACGACCTTGGTGCGGCTGCTGAGGCGTCGCGCGAAGGCGTCGATGATGGGGCGCGGGTCGTCGCTCCCGGGCGGGATCGGCACGTCCTCGAGCACGATGCCGCGCGTGCGCTGGAGCCACTCCCACCCCGAGCGGCCCCCCGGGTGCTCCTGATCCGTCGTCAGCACGTGGTCGCCGCGCTCGAGTGACAGCCCGGACGCCACGAGGTTCATGCCGTCGGTGGTGCAGCCGGTGAGGACGATCTCGTCGCGCGAGGCGCCCACGAACGCGCCGACCTTCGCGCGGACCTCCTCCATCGCGACCTCGTGCGCGCCGTACGCGTAGTGCGTCGGATTGCGCTCGAGCTCGCGCCAGTGGGCCATCACCTGCTCCATCACGCGGACCGGGGTGGGACCGAGCGAGCCCGTCTGGAGGTAGGTGAGGCCGGGCTCGAACAGGAAATCTCCCGGAGCGCTGGCGAGCCCGCGCCGCACGGTGGCATCGCGAGACTCCGCGAGGCTGACCCGCGGAGCGAGCAACCCTGCCGTCGCCGCGCTGACGGAGAGCACGAACTCGCGTCGGGTCGCCGGTGCGGCGGGGACGGATCCGTCGATGTTCGGGGGCGCCGCCGCCGGACCACGGACCTCCATCAGGGCACGTACGCGATGCAGTCGATCTCGACGCGCAGCCCCTCGCCCGGGAGCGCGGCCGCCTGGATCGTGGTGCGCGCGGGCCGATGTTCGCCGAACATCCGCTGGTAGACGCCGTTCATCTCCTGGAACTCCGCCATGTCGAGCAGGAAGACACCGCAGCGGAGGACGTGCTGCAGGTCGGAGCCGCCGGCGCGCAGGATCGTCTCGACGTTCTTCAGGCACTGCTCGGTCTGCGAGGCGGCGTCCTGTCCCGCGAGCCTGCCGGTGGCCGGGTCGGTCGCGCCCTGCCCGGAGACGAAGATGAGACGCTCGAATCCCATGCCCGGCGAGTAGGGGCCGACCGGCTTGGGAAGATCCTTCGAATGGATGGGGCGCATCACGGGGGAGGCTGGAAGGTGAGGGGCGCGGCGGTCCGCCACTCATGAAGCTACGCCGCTCCGGTCGTCCCGCGAGTCGGGACTGGCCCCACGCGCCTGTCGCGGATACGCTATGGCGATGCTCATTCCCGACGGCTATCACGATCTCCCGCGCGGCGCGCTCGCCGTGCAGGTCACGTATCTCGAGATGCGCGCGCCCGCGCCGCTGCGCGCCGAGCGGCCGGACGCGCCATGGACCCTGCGCCGCGTCGAACGGCCGGCGAACGCGTGGTATCGCGATCTCTACCGCTTGGTGGGCAGCGAATGGCTCTGGTCCTCGCGGCTCGAGCTCACCGACGAGGCGCTGGCGGCGGTGATCACGCATCCGGATGTCGAGGTGTTCGCGCTCGAGCACGACGGCCGCGACGAGGGGATCCTCGAACTCGACTTCCGCGAGGCCGGGGAATGCGAGGTCGGCTTCTTCGGACTCGCGACGCGGCTCGTCGGGACGGGAGCGGGGCGCTGGCTCATGAACCGCGCCATCACGCGCGCCTGGTCTCGCGACATCACGCGCTTCTGGCTGCACACCTGCTCCATGGACTCGCCGGACGCGCTCCCGTTCTACCTGCGCTCGGGCTTCGTGCCATATCAGCGGCGGGTCGAGGTGTTCCCCGACCCCCGGCTGACCGGCGTGCTGCCGCGCGACGCGGCGCCGCAGATCCCGCGCATCGATCCCTGATCGACGGCGCGTCCCGTCCGCGGCGTCAGGCGTGGATGACCATCGGGAGACCGTACCGGTCCCGCGGGGCCGGCCCTGCGGGGAACGTCCGCGCCGTGTCCGCGGCGATGCGCGACGCGGTCCAGAGCGAAGCGAGCGCATCGAGGATGTCGTCTGACCCGACCTCCTTCACTCGATAGGCCTCGCGGATCAAGTCGAAAGCGCCGGGGAAGACGGGCGCCAGCAGCGCACGGCGTTCGACCTGTCCCTCGGCGCGCTTCTTGGGATGCCGCAGGGGCACGCCACCGTTGAGCATCGCGAAGCACGCCTCGGGGTGCACCTCATGCACGCGGGCCGACGCGCGCGAGTCGGCCCGCAGGAGCGCGTCGACCTCCGCGATGCGGCGCATGATGTGGAACGCCTGCGCGCTCAGTCCGAGCCCGGACGCGTCCCGGTTGCGCGCGTTCGCCTCCTCGTGCGTGGTCGCGGCGAGCGCGGCCCGCACCGGGGACCAGAAGACGCTGCTGCGCCGGGGACCCAAGGCGCGCTTGCACTCCACCTCGGCGGCGCGCCGATCACGGTCGCTGATGCCGATGGGGATGTCGATCCCGACGACCGCGTCGAGCGGTGTCCGCGCGAGGACGGTCGCGGCGTCATGACAGAGGGCGTGCGTGACAGGCGCGCCCGGGTGCGACACCTGGACGAGGATCCAGCCACCCTTGCACCCGTCCGCGCCGGCGAGGGGAGAGGTCATGCGGAACCTTACGCGGCGCGTCGCGGCGTTGGCACCCCGCCACTAACTTTGAGGACGCGTCGCCTCATCACCTCCTGCAGGGTCCCGCATGGCCGGCTCCAGTCTCCTCGCGCTCATCGACGACATCACCTCGCTCCTCGACGACGTCGCGGTCCTTAGCAAAGTCGCGGTCAAGAAGACGAGCGGGGTGGTGGGCGACGACCTCGCGCTCAATGCGGAGCAGGTGACCGGGTTCGCCGCATCACGCGAGCTGCCGGTGGTCTGGGCGGTGGCGAAGGGGTCGTTCGTCAACAAGCTCATCCTCGTGCCGACGGCGCTGCTGATCAGCGCGTTCGCACCGTGGGCGGTGATGCCGCTGCTGATGGTCGGCGGCATCTACCTGTGCTTCGAGGGGTTCGAGAAGGTCGCGCACAAGCTGTTGCACGGGAAGGAGGATGCGGCGCATGCGGCCGAGCTCGCCGCGGCGCTCCGCGACGTGAAGGTGGACCTCGTCGCGCTCGAGCGGGAGCGCATCAAGGGCGCGATCCGGACGGACTTCATCCTGTCGGCGGAGATCGTCGTCATCGCGCTCGGGACGATGGCCACGCAGCCGATCCTCTCGCAGATCATGGCGTTGAGCGTGATCGGCATCGCGATCACCGTGCTGGTCTACGGGCTGGTCGCGGCCATCGTGAAGCTCGACGATCTCGGTGTCGCCCTGTACAACGGCCCACGGGCGGGGAAGGCCTTCGGCGCGCTCATCCTGCGGCTCGCGCCCGTGCTCATGAAGACGCTCAGCGTGGTCGGCACCGCCGCGATGTTCATGGTCGGCGGGAGCATCATCGCGCACGGGATCCCGGCGATCGAGCACGTCGTGGAGGCCGCGGTGCACGGCGTCGGCGGCGGCCTCGTCGGCACCATCGTGTCCACGCTGCTCGACGCGCTCGTCGGCGTGGTCGCGGGCGGGATCGTGGTCGGGGTGGTGTCGGTGCCGAAGCTCTTCCGGAAGGCGCCGGCTCCGAAGTAGGTCAGCGCGGGAGCGGCTGACCCACCACCCACTTGAGCAGTGTCCCGGCCGGCAGCGGCTCGCCGGTGCGGACCTGGTTGAGCAGCGCGAGCGCATCCGCCGTGAGCGGCGAAGGGCGGCGCGTGAGCAGCTCGGCGATGCTGCTCCGCCGGTCGAGCGTGATGATGTCGATCCGCTGCGGCTGCACCGCGAGGACGTTGCGGTCGGTGAGCACCGCGAAGCTGCGCAGCGCGCGATCCACCACCGCCTGCTTCCCCGCCCAGGCCGCGGTGGGGCCGTACCCGAGGAGCTGGAAGACCATCCCGCCGTGCTCGACGAAGGCGACCGACCCGCGCAGCGTGTCCCCCTGGGACACCGCCGCGAAGGGCGTGAGGATCGAGGCGACGCCGTTGGCCGAGACGCGTTGCGCGGTGCCCGACTGGACCCCCTGCTGCGCGACGAACGCGCGCTGCGCCGAGTCGGCGGTCGGGGCGGGCGCGATGGTCAGCTGGATCGCGGCGTCGCGTTCGGCGCTCATCGCCTGGACCGACGACGCCTCGTTCTTGGTGGCCCAGCCGTCAGGGAAGGTGAGGGTGAAGCGCATGGTCGGTTGCGTGAACCGCGTGCCGACGAAATATCCTTGCCGCGGGTCGGCATCCCACACGACGTTGTCGAGCAGGCGAAGGTACGGCGCACGGGACACGATGACGCCGGCGGTGTCCTGCGGCGCCTGCGCGTTGAGGCGTTCGATGCTCGCCTTGCGGTCCTCGGGATACGGGTGCGTGAGCTGCCACTCCGGGAGGCGGCCGCCCTCGCCGCCGCCGCTGACGGCGGCGAGCATCGCGAAGACGTCCGGCATCTCCCGCACATCGTGTCGAGTCAGCCGAAGGTAGCGGAGGCCGAGGTTGTCGGCCTGGCTCTCGTCATCGCGCGAGTACTTGAGGAAGAGGACGCCCATCCCCTGGGTGAGGGGCTCCGCGTACTTGGCGATCGTCGCGCTCGTGGCGGCGCCGACGGCGAGGCCGAGCTGCGCGATCTGCTCGCGGCTCATCTGGCTCGCGCTGTGGCGCGCCGTCACATGGCCGATCTCGTGACCGATCACCGACGCGAGCTGCGCCTCGTTGTCGAGGTGCGCCATGATGCCGCGGGTGATGTAGATGAAGCCCCCCGGCACGGCGAACGCGTTGACGGTGGGGTCGTCCAGGACGCGGAAGGTCCAGGGGAGCCGTGGCCGCTCGCTGAGCGCCGCGATGCGCGTGCCGAGCGCCTGCACATAGCGCTGGAGCGCGGTGTCGGGATAGAGACCGATCGACGCGACGATCTGCGGATCGTACTCGCGTCCCATGGCGATCTCCTGCTCCTCGCTGATGAGCATGATCTCCCGGCGGCCGGTGGCCGGGTTGGTCGCGCACGACGCGACGAGGGAGATCGCGGCGAAGAGCAGCGGCAGGGAGCTGAGCGAGCGAAGGGAGCGCATGCGAGACCTCTGGGATCGTGCGGCGTAGACGGGGACCGATCCCGAAAACTAGCGTCGCGTGCCGGGCGGCGGACGCCGGTGCGGCGCCGCCGCATCAGATCCGTCGGTCCGACGGGTATCGGGCCTCGCGACACACGCGCGCGCGGGCCAAGACCGCGCGATCAGCGCGCGAGCCACGCCCCGTACTGCGCGAGATCGACGTTCCCCCCGCTCAGGACGATCCCCACCCGCTTGCCACGCAGCTCGACCACCCGCTCCAGCACCGCCGCCGCCCCGAGGCATCCCGTGGGCTCGACCACCTGCTTCATCCGCTCGGCGAAGAAGCGCATGGTCGTGATGAGTTGGGCGTCGCTCACCGTGAGCATCGCGGCGACGAGTCGCTGGATCACCGGGAAGGTGAGGGCCCCCACCTGCTGCGTCTGCGCGCCGTCGGCGATGGTGACGGGGACGTCGATGCGGACGCGCTGCCCCCGCGCGACGCTCTGTTGCACATCGTTCCCGGCCTCCGGTTCGACGCCGTAGATCGCGATCCCCGGCGAGAGCGCGGCCGCGGCGACCGCGCACCCCGAGAGCAGGCCGCCCCCACCCACGCATGCGAAGAGCGCGTCGAGCGGTCCTGTCTCCTCGATGAGCTCGAGCGCGGCGGTCCCCTGGCCGGCCATGACGCCCGCGTGATCGTAGGGCGGCACGACCGTGAGGCCGCGCTCCTGCGCGATGCGCGCGCCGATCGCCTCGCGGTCCTCGGTCATGCGATCATAGAGCACGACCTCGCTGCCGGGCATGCCCTCCTGATAGCCTCGCGTCGCGGCGAGCTTGGCGCGCGGCGAGTCGTTGGGCATCACGATCACGGAAGTCATGTCGAGGAGCCGGGCCGAGAGCGCGATCGCCTGCGCATGATTGCCCGAGGAGAAGGCGAGCACGCCGCCGCGGCGCTGCTCGGGCGAGAAGAGCGAGAGCGCGTTGTAGGCTCCGCGGAACTTGAAGGCCCCCATGCGCTGCTGCTGCTCGGCCTTGAAGAAGAGCGTCGCGCCGGTGCGCGCGTCGGCCGTGCGCGAGGTGAGCACCGGGGTCCTGTGCGCCACGCCGGCGAGCCGCCCCGCCGCCCCGCGGATGTCATCGATGGAGATCGCGAGCGCGTTCATCGGCCGATCACCGCGCGCTGCATCCGCTCCTCGATCCGTCGCAGCGGCACGCCGCCGCGACCGGGGAGGATGCTCCAACCGTTGAAGACGAGCACCATGTCCTGATCGGGGAAGGCCACCGGCAGCTGACCGCCGAACCCCGAGCCCGTCCAGAGATACTTCCCCGGCGCGAGCGGGTCGGGGTGCAGCCACCACTTGAGTCCGTACATGACGGGATTCTCCCCGCTGCCAGCCGGGACGGCGGGCGTGACCGACCGCTCGATCCACTCCGTCGACAGCACGCGCGTGCCGTTCCACACGCCGCCCTGGAGGAAGAGGTACCAGATGCGGGCGAGGTCACCCGCCTCGAGATAGAGCCCACCCTCGGTATCGGCGGTGCCCGACGGCGTGCGCTTCCAGAACCAGCGCGTGATGCCGAGCGGCGCGAAGAGATGGCGGGCGCCGTACTCCTCGATGTCCATCCCCGTCGCCTGACGGAAGACGTGCGCGAGCAGCGCGCTCTCGCCGCTGCTGTAGTTGAACCGGGTCCCGGGCTCGCGCATCATCGGCCGGTCGATCGTGTACTGGATCCAGTCCGCGCTCGCCTCGAGACCGACGGCCGTGTTGTTCGGGTCGATGTAGGGGAGGTTCTCGTTCCAGTCGAACCCGCCGGTCATCGTGAGCAGGTGCTTGATCGTGATGCGACGCTTGCGGTCGTCGATGTTCCGGACCGCGGTGGTGTCGAAGAACCGCAGGATCGGCGTGTCGAGGCTCGGGAACTCGCCGCGGGTGACCGCGGTGCCGATGATGACCGACGCGACCGTCTTGCTCACCGACTGCAGCGTGTGCAGGTCGCCCCTCCGGTAGGTGGGGTGCCACCACGGATTGAAGTAGTTGTAGGGGCTCGTCGGGTCGTGCGCGTTGAGCGGGTTGCGCACCCGCGCCGAGTCGGCGTAGATGCTGTCGTAGGCGTGCGCGTAGGCCTTGTCGAACGCGATGCGGCCGTGGCGGATCACGAGGAAGCGATCGACGAGTCCGTACCGTCCGCTCCGGATCTCCGCGTCGATGGAGTCGAGCACCGCGCCGTTGAGCCCGACCGCGGCAGGTGTCGCGACCGGCCACGCCCCGCGCGGCGTCGTGCCGCTGGCCGACGGCGCGCGGCCCTGCGCGGCGAGGGTCGCCGGCAGGAGGGTGAGCAGGGCGAGTCGGCGAAGCAGCGGACGCGGATGCATGGCGCGGTTCCTCTCGGGCGGATGGACGGGGGGAAAGCTGAGCCGCGGCGGGGTCCGGCGCCACCGCGCATCGTCTATCTTCCCCGCATGCGCCGTTCGCTCCTCGTCGTCATCAGCGCGGTCGTCGCCCTGGCCTGCGGGCGCGACGCCGATCGCCTCCCGAAGGGGATCGTCCTGCGCGCGCGTCCCGCCGCGCCCGACTCCACCCTCGACTGTCCGCGGGTGGACGGCGCCTACTGGATCCAGCGCGGCATCGCCTGGGCGTTGCTGGTGGAGCCGCGGCTCAGCGAGGCGTCGCGGAAGATGCCCTGGTCAGCACTCGAGCTCCGAGGCGACGCGCGCGAGCAGCTCCAGTTGATCGTGCGCACCCAGGAATACGCGGATACGGTGACCGCGGTCCGCGGGCGAGACTACGCCTGCGCCGCCGGCTGGCTCGTGCCGAGCGGCGAGGTCCGCCTCACCGACCTCGCCCCCGAGGACTCGGCCCGGTTCTTCGACGACCCCAAGGCGCAGCGCTTCGCGTTCGCGCTCGCGGGCGACACCACCGGCGCGCTCGTGGGTCGCCTGCAGGTGACGTCGTTCACGCAGTTCGATGTGTGGTGCGGTGACGGGTGTCGTGGCTTCCCGTTGCCATGGACGATCGAGCATTCGACCCTCTGGGAGATCCTTGGTCCGCTGGCGGCTCCGCCGCCGGGCGTGGTGGATGATGACGTGAATCGCCGCCTCGCGGCGGAGGAGCGGCTGCTCGAGTACGGCGAGCAGGCGGTGACGCCGCCGTCGATCGAGCGGATGGTGCAGGCGATGATGCCGCCGGGATCACGGATCCTCGCCATCACGCCCGAGGGGGCGGGGCACCGGATCTCGGTCCTGCTCCCGGGACCCGAGGCGGTCGAGCCGTTCCTCGGGCGCCTGATCAATACGCAGGGGATGCGCGGGGCGCACGAGAAACCAGGGTACGGTGCGTGGCGCGCGGACACCGAGCCCAAGCAGTGGCAGACGGTGATCTGGGTGCCGAAGGAGTTCTGATGCGGAGCCGGGTCGGCGCTCAGCCCGCCGCCGCCTCGTCCTGGTAGTACCACGCGATCGCACCGGAGATGTCCGCCGGTGTGGCGATCACCCGCTTGAGATCGCGCTTGCTGATGAAGCCGAGTTGCTGCTCGATGTCGAGCGACTCGGGGTCGCTCACCGCGACGACGAGATTGCGCCCGTCGACCTTGACCGGCAGCACGCCCAGTCGGCGCGCGAGCTTGGAGGGGATCGCCCTGATGGCCTGCGGCGTCACTTCCTCGAAGTCCGCCACCTCGAGCTTGTAGGTCGCGGCGACCATCACCGCGAGCTCGACCTCGGACATCTCGTTCCGCTTGGCAACGCTGTGCCAGATCTCCGCGAGCGTCGGCGGCTCGCTCAGGTCGCGACCGTCCGGCCGCGCCATGCCCGCCTCGATCGCGAGATGGCCGAGCCAGTGACGCGCGGCGACGGCCGCGCGGCGCTGCTGCTCGGGCGTGGGCGCGGGCTCCGTCGGTTCCTCGTCGATCGGCGGCGGCGCGGTCTCGACGATGGCGAGGTGGCCGGTCGGAGCCGTGGTGCGGCGCCGGTCGCGCGTGGGCGCCGGCGTGACGAGCTCGATCGCGCCGGTCGTGCGCATCACGCGCTCCGTGCGCACGGCGGCCGCTGCCGGTGCGGGCGTGGGGACATGCGACGCCGCGCTCGGCGTCGGGTGCGCGGACGCGTGCACGGGAGCGGACGGGGCCTCGGCCTCTTGCCCACCGCGGCGCATGCCACCCCAGTCCTCTGGCGCGCCCTCGGCCTCATGCTCGCCCGCGAAGACCTTCGCGTCGCGAACGGCCTTCACCGAACCTGCATTCACCGCCACATCCCCCAGGGCGTCTCCCGTCTGCACGCGAGACGCACCGAGGAGCGCGAAGAACGTTCCGGTGCCGGCGAGATAGTCGCTGAGCCGTTGCTTCGCGCCCAGCAGGAGATTGCCCTGCAGGCGCGTGCCGTCCTCGAGCAGGATGTCGACCGCGCGCGCGGTGGCGTTCGGCGTGCTCGCGACGATCGGGTAGTCCTGGTTCGTCGACGACGCGATCACGATGTGCTCGGTCTGGAGCACGGCATGCCGATGGACCTCGCCCTCGAGGCCCCAGACAGCGTTGACGATGTTGACCCAGCCGTGCTTGCGCGTGCCGAGATACGGCGCGAGCGCCTGCCCGTCGTTCAGGTAGATCCCGCCGTCCACGGTGTCGCCGTCACGGAGCGTGAGGTGGACGGCGCGGGGGCGGGACTGGATGGGGCGAGCGTACGGGGTCTGGGACACAGCGTGCTCCACTCGTGAACCGTTTCCGCGTGACGTTCAGCGCGGGCCGAAAGACTGCACGGGAACGGTACACTGTACAGCAACTGGCCGGGAAGGCCACCCCGTCACATTGGGACGGGGCGGCCCGCCATACGCGCGGTCACTGCGATCGGAAGGCCGTCGATGGGTCGATCCTGCTCGCTCGGGCGGCCGGGATCCAGCAGGCGGCCAGGCCGATCGCCCCCATGAGGACCATGACCATCACGAGCGTCAGCGGGTCCCGCGCGGGGACGCCGTAGAGCAGTCCCTCGATGCTCCGCGCCAGCGCGAGCGCGCCGCCGGCGCCCGCGAGCAGCCCGAGGCCCACCAGCAGGCCGCCCTCGCTCAGGATCATGCGTTGGACGCGACCGGGATCGGCGCCGAGGGACATCCGGATGCCGATCTCGTTCGTGCGCGCACTCACCGAGAAGGCGAGCACGGCCGCGATGCCGATGGACGCGATGACGAGCGCGAGCAGGCCGAACGAGCCCACGAGCAGCGCGTTGAGCCGGCGCGGACCCACGCTCTCGTCGCGCACGGCGGTCAGTGGCAACACGTTCTCCACCGGCTGCTCGGGCGCGATGCTGTGCACGATCGCGCGGGCCGCGGTGGCGAGACCTGCCGGGTCGACCGTGCTGCGGATCACCAGACCGCCCGTCGGGAAATCGGACTGTGCGAACGGGATGAAGGTCGCCGGGGTCGGCGCCGCGTCGAGGCCCCCGTCCTTCGTATCACCGACGATGCCCACGACGGTGCGCCAGTCGTTCTCCGGGATGCCGATGAACCGGAGCACGTCACCGGTCCACGCGACGCGCCGACCGATGGGGTCGATGCCCGGGAAGAGGCGGTCGCCAAGCGTCTTGTTGAGGATGACGACCTTCCCGGCGCCGCGCGCGTCGGTCTCGCTGAAATCACGACCGGCCAGCAACGGGATCCCCGACGCGCGGAAGTAGCCCGGATCCGCCGAACGATACTCGGAGGCCGGCTGGGGCTCGCCCGGACCGACCGGACGCCCCTCGGCCTTGATCTCGAGCATGATCTCGGACTTGCGAAGGGGGATGGTCGAGCCGACGCCGACGACCTCGACGCCAGGGAGCGTCGCGAGTTCGCGGCCCATCTCCTCGTAGCGGCGTCCGGCGCGCGCGAAGTCGGTGACCGCCGTGAAGTCGAGCGGCACTTCCATGGTGAGCACGTTCTCGGGATCGAGCCCCGGATCGACCGCGGCCAGCTGCTGCATGGAACGCACGAGCAGTCCCGCGCCGGCGAGGAGGATCACCGAGACGGCGACCTGCGCCACGACGAGGCCCTGCTGGAGGCGGCGGCGGCGGGCGGAACCGCTCTTCTGCGTGCCGCCCGCCGAGAGTCCCGCACCGAGGGTATGCTCGGCACCGACGCGCGGCGCGAAGGAGAGCAGCACCGCGACGACGACCGCGAGCAGGGCGGTGAAGCCGAGGACCATGCCGTCGACCTGGATCTCGTCCGCGCGGGGACTGTACCGCGCGATCACCGCGGACAGCGTGCCGACGCCGGCGAAGGCGACGACGAGCCCGAGCGCCGCGCCGCCGAACGCGAGGACGAGGTTCTCGGCGAGGAGCAGCTTGCGGAGGCGGGCCGTGCCCGCGCCGAGCGCCGCGCGCACGACCATCTCATGCTCGCGCCGCACACCGCGCATCAGGGTGAGGTTCGCGACGTTGGCGCAGGCGATGACGAGCACGAGCGCGGCGACGCCCATCAACAGGAAGAGCGTCGTGCGCGCATCGGCCCCGAGGACTTCCTTGAATGGCGTGAGCGAGACCGAGTAGCCCGAGGCGGCGTCGTAGTCCGTCGGGTTCTCCTTGTGCACGCGATCGACGATGCCCGAGACCTCCTGCCGCGCCTGCTCGACCGTCGCCCCGGGCGCGAGCCGTGCGATCATCTCGGTCATGCGGTGCGTGCGGCCCTGGACCATCATCGCGCTGACGTGATGCTCGCTGATGGACATGTTCATCAGGGCGTCGATGCGGCCGGGGAAGAACGGGGCCGGCTGCAGCACGCCGATGACCGCGACCTGCCGGTTGCCGATCCGCATGGTCCGGCCGACCACGGCGCGGTCGCCGCCGAAATGCGCGAGCCAATAGGCGTGGCCGAGGAGGATCACGGGGGCGGCGCCCGCGCCGTCATCCGCGGCGGTGAACCCGCGCCCGAGGATCGGGGCGAGGCCCATCACGGCGAGGTAGTTGCCCGTCACGAGGCCGACATCGATCTGCGTGGCCTCGGCCTCCTCGACGAGCGAGAGCGTGAGCGGCGAGTACTCGGCGATCTGGCCGAGCGTGCGCGACGCCTCGCGGAAGTCGTTGATCTCGGGGACCGAGAACGCGATGTTGGTCGCCCCCTGCGCCGCGACGGACTGGCGCAGGTACACGAGGCGGTCGCCGTCCTGGTGCGGCAGGGGCCTCAAGAGGACGCCGCGCACGGCCGAGAAGATCGCGGTGTTGGCGCCGATGCCCAGGCCGAGGGTGAGGACGACCGCGACGGTGAAGCCGGGGGCGCGGGCGAGGGAGCGCAGGATGTAGCGCAGGTCGAGGGACATCGGGGGGCTCGGGGCTACGGGAGTCAGGAAAGCTCTGACGAGTTGCCGTCGCACGCAATACGGACGAGGCGGCCGATCGGTTCGGGGTGAGGGGATTGCCCCTCGCGCCCCACGACCGGGCGACCCAACTTAGACGGAATGCCGTCCTTCTCGATCCTGGAACTTGAGGAGAAGACGCCCACCGACTTCCGTCGCTGGGCGATCGGCGGTTCACTGGTGGGTGCCGTCGGCTACACGCTGGTGGCGCTCACGGTGCTCGCGGTGCGCGGGACGCCGGCCGCGCTGCCGATCTACTCGCCGATCGTCGCCGCGGTCGGATGCTGGATCGCCGTCGCCATGGTGCTGCGCGGACAGGCGAAGGCCGGGACGATCCTCACGGTCGCCGCCTGTTGGGCGGAATCGACGGGGGCGCTCGCGACCTCCCCGTTCTTCCCGTCGCCCGGGCTCATCGCGGGTCCCGTGCTGGTCATGGCCTCGAGCCTGCTGCTCGGGCGTCGCATCGGGCTCATCCTCACGGTCGCGACGATCGCGATCACGGCGCCCCTGGTGCGGATCTCGCCGGAGTTCGCCGACGTCGGGCTGAGTGCGCGCGCGGCCTACTGGCTCGCGATCCACGCGACCGGGATGCTCGCCTCGTGGGGGATCGTCGCGATCAGCCTGCAGTCGCTGCAGCGCACGGTGCAGATCGTGCGTGTCCAGGAGCGCGAACTGAGCGAGCTGATCGCGTTCGCGCCGGACGGGATCCTCATCCTGACCCCGGAGGACCGCGTCCACACCGCGAACGCGGCCGCCGAACGGTTGCTGGGGCTCGCGGACGGCGGGGCGACCGGGCGACCGCTCATCCAGCTGCTCGGCGCCGCCGGCTGGCAGAGTCGCGCGCCCGACATCAGCGAGCTGGGTCGCCCCATGACCACCCCGTTGCTCTGGACGCTGATGCGTGCCGGTGAGCCTGCGTCGCACGTGGAAGTCACCTGGCGGCGGATCGACGAAGGGCGGCGGCAACTCATGCTCCGCGATGTCACCGAGCGGGTGCGCGCCGAGCGCACCCAGCGGGACAACCAGTCCCAGCTCGCGCACTCGCAGCGTCTCGAGGCCATCGGCCAGCTCGCGGGCGGGATCGCGCACGACTTCAACAACCTGTTGATGGCGATCAGCGGCTCGGCCGAGCTGCTGCGGGACGAGACGGACCCGGAGATGCGGGCGACGCTGCTCGACGAGGTGCTCGCGGCGCAGGAGCGCGGGGCGAGCCTCACGCGGCAGCTGCTCGCCTTCGCGCGGCGCGACGTCGCGCGACCGACGGTGCTCGACCTCTCCGCGCTGGTCGCGCAACGCCAGCGGTTGCTGCAGCCGATCGTCGGCGATCGGGTGAAGCTCATCCTCGATCTCGAGCCCGATGCGCGCGTGAGCATCGACGCGGCGCAGATGGAGCAGGTGCTGGTGAACCTCGTGGCGAACGCGCGCGACGCGATGCCGGGGGGCGGGCGGTGCGTCCTCTCGGTGCAGCGCATCACCGACCCCGCCGGGCCCCAGCAGGTGCGGATGCGCGTCAGCGACGAGGGGATCGGGATGGACGAGGAGACCGCGGCGCGCGCCTTCGAGCCGTTCTTCACGACGAAGGCGCGCGGGCATGGCACCGGACTCGGACTCGCGTCGGTGCAGGGGATCGTCCTGCAGAGCGGAGGGACCGTCACGCTCGCGTCGGTCCCCGGACAGGGCACGACGGTGGAGATCCTCCTGCCGTTCGCGACCGCGGCACTGGAGACCGGCGCCGTCTCGCTCGCGCCCGAGGAGGCCCGCCGGACCGCCGGCGCGACGATCCTCGTCGTCGATGACGATGACAGCACGCGCACCGTGGTCGCGCGCATCCTCCAGCGTGCCGGTTACGAGGTGCGCCTCGCCCCGGACGGCATCCAGGCGCTGCGCGTCCTCGATGCCGACCCGCGTGGCATCGACATGCTCGTCAGCGACGTGACGATGCCGGGACTCACCGGCCCGGAGCTCGCGGACGCCGTGCAACTGCGCGTGCCCGGCCTGCCGATGCTGTTCATCTCCGGGTACCCGAAGGATGTGGTGAGCGCCGAGAGCGGGCTGCGGCCGGAGCATGACCTCCTGACCAAGCCGTTCACCGCGCGCGAGCTGACCGACCGCGTCGCCGAGCGGCTGGCGGTCGCGCGGGAGGCTGCGGTGCAGGACGGGAGCCCGACATGAGACCCGCGACCTATCCCACGCTCCACTCGGCCGACCTGGAGAGCACGCCGATCGAGCGTTCGTGGACGATCCCGTCCGCCTGGTACACCGATCCGGCGTTCCACGACCTCGACCGCGACGCCATCTTCGCGCGCACCTGGCAGGGTGTCGGGCACCTGGGCCGACTGCGCGAGCCGGGGGACTTCTTCACGGCCACCGTCGCCGACAGCCCCGTGATCGTGCTGCGCGATCGCGAGGGCGTGCTCCGCGCGTTCTACAACGTCTGCCGGCATCGCGGCGGGCCGCTCGCGACCGCGGCCGCCGGGTGCGTGAAGGCGCTGACCTGCCAGTACCACGGCTGGACCTACCTGCTCGACGGCTCGCTGCGCGGCGTGCCGCGCTGGGACCGCGTGGACCTCTTCGACAAGAAGGACTACGGGCTCGTGCCCATCCGCGTGGAGACCTGGCAGGGGCAGGTCTTCGTGAACCTCGATGTCGATGCGGCCCCGCTCGAGCGCGTGATGGCGGGCATCGCCGAGCGGATCGCGCCGGTGCGGCTCGACGCAATGACCTTCGTCAAGCGGATCGACTACGAGGTCGCCTGCAACTGGAAGGTGTACGTCGACAACTTCCTCGAAGGGTACCACGTCCCGTACGTGCATCCCGAGTTGATGAAGCTGTACGACTTCCGGCAGTACCGCACCGAAGGGCACGAGCACTTCTCGCTCCAGTGGACGGCCCTCACCGCCGGCGACGCGCCGTACGACATCCGGCCGGGGGACTGCGCGTACTACTACTGCATCTTCCCCAACTACATGCTCAACATCCTGCCGGGCCGGGTGCAGACGAACCTCGTCGTGCCGCTCGGCCCCGACCGGTGCCGCGTGGAGTTCGGGTTCTTCTACGCCGACGCGGCCGGGGCGGCGGCGGAGCGCGCGATCGCCGACGACCTCGACTACTCCGACCGCATCCAGCGCGAGGACATGGACATCTGCGTGCACGTGCAGCGCGGCCTTGGCTCGCGCGCGTACGACCGCGGACGATTCTCCGTCGATGCGGAGCTCGGGGTGCACCACTTCCAGGACCGGCTCAAGGCCGCGTATCGCGGCTGGGTGGCGCGACCGGACGCCTGAGCCGCGCCGGCGTCAGTGGTAGGGATAGACGAGGTAGAAGACCAGCGACATCCCCGCGAGCACCCACATCGCCGCCGGCACCTCGCGTCCGCGGCCGGTGAGCACCTTGAGCAGCGGATGGAGCAGCAGCCCCGCGGTCATCCCCACGCCGATGTTGAAAGTGAAGCTCATGAGCACGATCGTGAGCAGGGCGGGGATCCACTCCGTCTGGTCGTCGCGCTCGAGCGTCGCGATCGGACCGACCATCATCAGGCCGATCGCGACGAGCGCCACGCCCGTGGCGTGGATCGGAACCGCGGTCAGCAACGGTGCGAAGAACAGCGCGAGGAGGAAGAGCGACGCGACCACCACCGCGGTCATCCCGGTGCGTCCGCCCTCCTCGATGCCGACCGCCGACTCCACGAAGGCACCGCAGGTCGTGGTCCCGAGCACCGGCGCCGCCATGTTCACCAGCGCGTCGGCGAGCATCGGCTTCTCGATGTCGGGGAGGTTCCCCCGCGCATCGAGCAACCCGGCGCGCGCCGAGAGTCCGATGAGCGTGCCGATGGTGTCGACGAACGCCATCACGAACACGATCACCACCACCGGCAGCGCCCCCAGCGTGAGCGCGCCCGCGATGTCGAGCTGCCCGAACACGGGGGCGAGGCTCGGCGGCAGGCTCATCACCGACCCCGGGAGCGGGGTGACGCCCACGAGCACCGAGAGCCCCGTCGTCGCGAGGATGCCGATGATGAGCGCGCCCGTCTGGCGCCGCGCGAGGAGCCATGCGGTGAGGACGAAGCCGGCGAGCGCGAGCAGGGTGGTCGGCCTGGAGAGCGCCCCGAGCGCGACCGGGGCCCCGGGCACGCCCGGCACGACGACGCCGATCTGGTTGAGTCCGATGAAGGTGAGGAACAGGCCGATGCCGATCGCGAAGCTGTGCTTGAGCGAGGTGGGCAGGGCGTTCGCGAGCCAGCTCCGCACGCGCAGCACCGTGAGCAGCGTGAAGAGGACACCGGCGAGGAAGATCGCGCCGAGCGCGGTCTGCCACGGGAAGCCCATGCCCTTCACGACGGTGAAGACGATGAAGGCGTTCTCGCCCATGTACGGCGCGATGGCGAACGGGCGCTTGGCGTACACGCCCATGATGAGCGTGCCGAACGCCGCCGAGAGGATCGTCGCGGTGATCGACGCCTCGCGCGGCAGGCCCGCGGCCTCGAGGATCGCGGGGTTCACGACGATGATGTAGGCCATCGTCAGGAAGGTCGCGATGCCGGCGCGGACCTCGGTGCGGAGCGTGGTGCCGTGCGCGGCGAAGTCGAAGAACCGGTTCACCGCGTGCCCGTCGCGCGGGGGAGCGCCTTGAGGAACTCGACCACGACCGCCGCGGAGTTCTCCGCGGCGAGCTGGCCGAAGACCCGGACCTCGTTGCCGCCGGGGCCCCCGCCCGCGAGGTCCGAGAGGGAACGGAACGCGATGTACGGGACGCGGTTCTCGTGCGCGACGACCGCGACCGCGGCCGTCTCCATGTCGAGCGCGTCGGCACGGAAGGCCGTCCACGCCCACTCGCGGAAGGCCGCGTTGTCAACGAAGGTCGGGCCGCTCACGCCGTTCCCGCCGACGACGATGCGCGGGTCGTGCGCGAGACAGGCCCCGCTCGCCGTGCACCGCTTCAGCGGGGCGCGGCTCGCGACCGTCGCCGCGACGGCGAGCGCGGCCGAGTCCGCGCCGAACCAGAAGCGACGCTCGAGGGAGTCGGCCGGCGCGTTCCGTACGGTGACCGACGTGCCCTGCGGGAACATCATCCCGAAGTTCGGGAACGGCGTGGTGACGCGGTTGGGCGCGAAGCCGTTCGGCGTCTCGCGCGCGAAGACCATCTCCTGGTAGTTGCCCCACTGCGCCGGCACCGTCACGTCGCCCACGTTCAGGCCCGGGTTCACGCCCCCGGCGATGCCGGAGAAGACGATCGACGTGATGGTGAAACGGTCAAGGACCGCCTGCGTCGTCATTGCGGCATTGACCATGCTGAAGCCGCTGAGCATCAGCGCCACATCATGCCCCGCGAGCGTACCGAGGTAGACCGTGCGCCCGTTCACGACGCGCCGGTCGGTGATGGTCGTCGCGGCCCGCAGGGCGACCCACTCGGCATCGAAGGCGGACATCACGGCGATGCGCGGGACCGCGTCGCGACCCTGATCGGCATGCGGAGCGGCACCGCGAGCCGCACCGACGGCACCGGACGCGCACGCGGCCAGCAGGAGGAGGCCGGCCGCCATCGCGGCCCGGGAAAGACTGCGTCGTCGCACTCAGGGCCTCGTCGCGTTGGCGTCGATCTGCCGCTTCATGATGCGCAGCAGCTCCTGGTTGGTCCACGGCTGCCAGCCATGCGGCTTGAGCGGCCGTCCGTACTCGAACGTCCCCGCGAAGTAGGGGCCCTTGCCCGGCTCCTTCGTGCTCTCGAGGAACTGCTCGAAGCGATAGACGCCCAGGTTGAGGAAGTAGTTGTCCATGTCGCCGACGGCGACGTGGATCTTCCCCACGAGACTCGGTCCGATGCGGCTCCAGTTGCGCTCGACGAACGCGCGCAGGTCGTACCCGCGCTCGCGCATCGCCTCGGCGACCGCACGGTCGATGCGTCCCGTGCGCTTGTCCCAGAGTTGCGCCGGGTAGCCATCGGGGCCGACCGGCGCCCACGCCGCCTGCCATCCGTCCCACTGGCCGCCCGAGCGCCCGCGCGACGCGATCACGAGCTCGGCCTGGTTCTCCTCGCGCACGGTCAGGTCCGTGAGCCCTTCGACCGAGCGGCTCGACGGGATCTCGCGCGGCAGCCACGAGCCTGCGTCACGGACGAACGCGTTGGTGTCCGCGTAGATGTCGCCGAACTGGTAGTTCCGGAAATCGAGCTGGTCGGGATAGAGCGACCAGGCGCCGCCGAAGACGTCGGGGTAGTGGAGCTGGAGGCCCAGAACGTCCCAGCCGCCGGTGGAGCCGCCGGTGAGCGTGCGCGCGTACGCCGCGCCGATCGTGCGATAGCGGCGGTCGATCTCCGGGATCAGCTCCTGCGTGATCGCGTCGCCGTACGGCCCGTTGTTCGCCGAGTTGAGCGCGTAGCTGTCGTCGTAGAACGGCGTCGTGTGCTGGATGAAGACCGCGATGAACTCGGGGACCTGCCCCGCGGTCCAGGCCTGCTGGAACTCGCAGCCGGGCTCACGGGCCGAGCGCGCGAGCCGCGCCGCGCGCGCCTCGGGCGTCTCGGGACGGTCGCAGCCGTCGAAGGTGAAGCCGAACGGCGCGCGGTCGCTGTAGTGGCCGATCGTGTAGACGACCGGATACCGCTTGCTCGTGTTCTGTGCGTAGCCCTTCGGGAGCAGGACGACCGCGCCGAGCTCCATGTCGTGGCCCCAGAAGGTGCTCGCGAGGCGCGAGCGGATCCGGAAGCGCTGCACCCACTCGGTGTCGGCGGGGCGGGTGACGGGCGGCAGGACCTTCGTGAGCGAGATCCAGCCGTTCATCGGGCGCGCGGGGTCTATCCGCACCTTCATCACCTCGCTCACCAGCGAGCCGGGGGCGTTGTTGAAGCGCTGTCCCTCGCCCGCGTCCATGTGTGCCCAGATGGTGTGGCCGTCAGTCCGCTTGAACTGCGTGTACGGCACGAGCAGGCCCTGCACGTAGTACTCGCCCGGGGGGAGCCGGTCGAGGGACGCGACCGGGAATCCGAGCACCGACTTGTCGAAGGTGACCGCCTGCCCCGGGGCGAGCGCCTCCACGTCCACGCCGAAGAACGGCTCGCTGGTGCGCGAGGCGCCGGACTGGCGGCGGGGCTCGCTCTCGTTCGTGCGCGCGATGAACAGATAGGCGCGGCCGGTGATCGGGCCGGCGTGCACCGAGGCCGGGTAGGAGAGTCGGAACGTCTGGGCACGCGCGGCGGGCGCCGCGGCGCCGAGCAGCGCGCCGGCGAGGGCGAGCGTGGCGCCCAGGCGCCCGGGGGCGGGGAAGCGGGAGATCGGCATGGCCGGAAAGATACCGCCCACCGGCGACACGGCGCGCTACATTCCCGCCGCATCCCAGCCCCGACCTCCCGACCGGATCTCCCACATGCGCCTCGGCCGATCGCTCCCGTTCCTCGTCGCCCTCGTCGCCGGATGCGGCGGCGCGCCCACGGGACAGCCCGTCGACATCCTCATCACCGGCGGCACCGTCATCACGATGGACTCCGCGCGCCGCGTGCTGGAGGACGGTGCCGTCGCGATCAGCGGCGACCGCATCATCGCGGTCGGGCCGACCGCCGAGCTGCAGGCGAAGTACGCGCCCGCGCAGACGATCGACGCGCACCGGAAGATCGTCATGCCCGGGCTCATCGACGGGCACGGTCATGCGGGCCACGGCCTCGTGAAGTCCCTCGGGATGGACACCGACGAGTGGTACCCGGCGACCGAGACGATCTACGCGCGCGGCTCGACCGTGGACTTCTGGCGCGCCGAGGCGCTGCTGACCGGCGTGGAGAAGGTGCGGTTCGGCGTGACGACCTCGCTCAGCTTCTTCGGTGGCGGCGACATGATCATGCGCACCGACGATCCCGCGTACGGCGATGCGTACATGGCGGCACTCGACACGGTCGGCCTGCGCTACTTTCTCGCCGTCGGTCCGCGACGGCCGCCCTTCCCGAAGACGTACACCCAGTGGCGCGGCGACTCCGCCCTCGACGTGCCGGTGCCCTTCGAGCGGCAGCTAGAGGTGTCGGAGACGCTCATCAAGCGCTGGAACGGCGCGGGCGACGGCCGCCTGCACATCGCGATGATGTTCCCCACGCACCATCCCGAGACGACCCCGCTCACGCCGGCGGCGCTCGCGGAACTCACGGCGCAGGCGCGCGCCACGCGCGCGCTCTCGAAGAAGTACGGCCTGCTCTTCACGCAGGACGGGCACTCCAAGGGCTCGGTGAAGTTCGCCAACGACGTCTTCGACATCCTCGGTCCCGACGCGATCCTCTCGCACGCCACGGGGATGACCGACGAGGAGATCGCGATCGTCGCGCGCACGGGCACGAAGGTGGTGCACAACCCGAGCGCGAACGCGGCGATGCGCGAGCAGTTCCGCCTCGTCGAGCTCCTCGACGCCGGCGCCACGGTGATGCTCGGCTCCGACGGCGTCGCGCCCGACCGCAGCTACGACATGTTCCGGCACATGTTCCAGGCGATGCGGTACCATCGGGCCTTCTTCCGCGATGCGAAGGTCCTCCCGGCTGGGAAGGTGCTCGAGATGGTGACCATCGATGCGGCGCGCGCGCTCGGTCTGGAGAAGGAGATCGGCTCCCTCGAGCCGGGCAAGAAGGCCGACGTGATCCTCGTCGACTGGTTCCGCCCGCACCTCGTGCCCATGAACATGCCGCTCTACCGGCTCGCCTACTTCGCCAACGGCAACGACGTGAGCACGGTGCTCGTGAACGGCCGCGTGCTCATGCGCGACCGGCAGGTGCTCACGGTGAACGAGACGCAGGTGCTCGAGCTGGCGCAGCGCGAGGCGGATCTGGCCATCGCGCGCACCGGGCTCGATTCGCTCACGCGGACGCCGGCGGCGTTCTGGGGCCGGAGCCGACTGCCCTGAGCCGCTCCGCGCTCCACTCCGCGGTCAGGTCCCGCTGCGGCATGCCCAGCATCTCGTAGCCGACCATGAACTTCCGCACCGTGGCCGAGCGCAGCAGCGGGGGATAGAAGTGCAGGTGCAGGTGATGCTCGGGGTGCGCCTCGCCGTCGGTCGGGGCCTGGTGCACACCGGCGGAGTAGGGGAACGAGACGTCGAAGAGTCCGTCGTAGCGCGCCGTGAGCTGGCGGAGGATGTCGGCGAGCCCGTCGCGCTCGGAGACGGTGAGGGCGGGGAGCGACGCGACGGGCCGGCGCGCGATGACGAGCGTCTCGAACGGCCAGACCGCCCAGAACGGCACGACGACGGTGAAGTGGTCGTTGCGGCAGACCACGCGCTCGCCGCGTTCCTCCTCGAGCGCGAGGTAGTCGCCGAGCAGGGTGCGCCCATGCCGTGCGAAGTGCGCTGTCTGGGTGCGCGCCTCGCGCTGCGCCTCCTCCGGGAGCGTGGCCTGCGCCCAGACCTGCCCATGGGGGTGCGGATTGCTGCACCCCATGATCTCGCCCTTGTTCTCGAAGACCTGCACGTGGGTGATGCCGGGCAGCGCGCCCAAGGTTTCGGTCTCGTGCACCCAGGTATCGACCACCCGTCGGATCGCCGGCGCGTCCATCTCGGCGAGCGTGAGGTCATGCCGCGGCGAGAAGCAGATCACGCGGCAGATGCCGGACTCCGACTCGGCCCGTAGCAGCCCGTTGACGTCGAGCGCCGCGGCCGGCGTGTCGGGCCGGAGTGCGGCGAAGTCGTTGTCGAACACGAAGGTGCCGTCGTACGCCGGATTGGTCGCGCCCGCGGCGCGTGCATTGCCCGGGCAGAGGTAGCAGGTGGGGTCGTGCGCCGGACGACCGGTCGCCGGCAGTCGCTCGACCTTCCCCTGCCAGGGCCGCTGGCCGCGGTGCGGCGAGACGAGCACCCAGCGGTCGCCGAGGGGATCGTAGCGACGGTGGACGTCGGCGAGGAGGCTCGGCCCGGTCACGCGAGCGCCGCGGCATCCGTGCCGCTCATCACCGACGCGCCCGGCTGCGCGGTGGTGACGTAGAGCGCGGCGTCGAGTCCCGTCGCCGCGCGGTAGTCGGCCTGCACCGCCCGGACGAACGCCTCGGCCCGCGAGGCGGCGACGAGCGCGACCGCGCAGCCGCCGAAGCCGGCGCCCGTCATCCGCGCGCCGAAGCAGCCGTCCTGCGCCTGCGCGATCTCGACGATCGCGTCGAGCGCGGGGCTCGAGACCGCGAAGTCATCGCGCAGGCTCTCGTGCGAGAGGTCCATCAGGCGCCCCACCGTCGCGGCATCGCCGGCGCGCAGCGCGTCGGCGGCGCGCACGGTGCGGGCGTTCTCGCTCACCACGTGCCGCGCACGCCGCCGCGTCACCGCGTCGAGCGCGCCCGCCTCGGCCTCGAAGCGGGCGAGCGTCACGTCGCGGAGCGCATCGACCTTGAAGTGCCGGGCGGCCGCCTCGCACTGCGCGCGGCGCTCGTTGTACGCCGAATCCATCAGGCCGCGGCGCGTGCTCGTGTCCATCACCACCACGACCGCCTCCGCAGGAAGCGGCACCGGCTTGAGCGCGAGCGAGCGACAGTCGATCAGCAGCGCATGGCCGGCCTCCCCCGCGGCGGAGATCATCTGGTCCATGATCCCGCAGTTCACGCCCACCCACGCGTTCTCGGCGCGCTGGCCGTGCGTCGCCATGAGGCGCGGATCCCATTCGCGGCCGGACGCGGCGGCGCAGGCGCGCAGGGTGGCGAGCTCGACGGCGGCACTGGACGAGAGCCCGGCGCCGAGGGGGACGTCGCCCGCCATCACGCCGCGCCACCCGCGCAGCGGCTCACCCGGTTGCGTGAGGGCCCACGCGGCGCCGCGCACGTACTCGAGCCAGGACGGACCGTCCTTGGCGAAGTGGTCGAGATCGATCCGGCCCGTCTCCTGCTTGTCGAGCGCGGTGATCTCGATCGCGCGTTCATCCGTCGGCGCGAGCGCGATCCAGACGGCACGGTCGATCGCGAGCGGGAGGACGAAGCCGTCGTTGTAGTCGGTGTGCTCACCGATGAGGTTCACGCGCCCGGGCGCGCGCACGACGAGCTCGGGGGATGCGCCATACCGCGAGCGGAACGCGGTGAGGACCGCCCGGGCGGGGGCGGGAAGGACGTTCGGGGTCATCGGGAGGCGGGAGGCGGAGCGGTGCTGCCGGCCACGCGGAACCGGGGCGTGGAGGCGTCGAGCGTGGCGATGACGCGGTCGCCGATGCAGAGCGCCGCGCGGAGGCGGTCGGTCTGGGCGACGGGGGCGCGATACCTCGGCGCCCGCGCGGTCGGCGCGGTCCCATCGGTGGTGACGTGCAGCGTGTGGGCGGGCGTGGCCATACCGATCACCTGCGCGGCACCGAGCAGCCGCAGGGAGCCGGCGCGCGGCACGAGGGCGAGCGCGGCCAGCACGCCGCGCGGTCGTGCGCGATCGGCGGTGAGCAGGATGCTGGCGACGCCGGCCTCGGTCGAGTACGGGTTCGCGCCGACGAGGCCGATCGTCCCGGAGGTGCCGAAGGCGACGTTCTCCCACGCCTGCACCGCCAGCGTGTCCGCCGCGTCGACGAGCGCGGCATGCGCGAACACGACGTCCTTGCCTCGCCCCGCGAACGGGCGCCCCTGCTCGTCGAGCCGCAGCACCAGTCGCGACGGCTCGTCGGGCGTGCGGACCGAGTGGGTCGCGACCGCGCGTCCGCCGATGAACGCGGTCGCGTCGAGCCGCCCGGCCTCGAATGCGGAGAGCGTGAAGGTGAACGGCGGGTGGGCGAGGTGCGTCGAGATCCGGTCGCGGTCCGGTCGCTGCCGGGCGATCGCACGGCCGTTCAGCCGCAGCTCCACCTCCTCGGCGTTGCTGAAGACGCGCACCGCGAGCGACGACGCTGGCGTCCAGTGGGATGCGATGAACACCATCGGCCCCGTCGTCACGGTCCGGATGCGCTCATCCGCGTCGCGCTGCGAGCGGAAGAAGTGGTACGAGAACTTCGGCACCCGGAAGAGATCCGCGCAGCCGCTCGACTCGATGTCCGGCGCGTAGCCCCGGTTGTAGTCGAACATCACCCACAGGCCGTCGGCGAAGGCGATGGTCTTCCGGTTGTCGTTGTGCGCCTCCTGGAAGTTGGTCGCCTGCTGCAGGAGCCGCTTCTCGCCGTGCCAGCGCAACTGCCGGCTGTTGGCGTCGTCCGGGGCGAGGTCCCGCCAAGCGGTCTGGCTGAGGCCCGCGTTCTGCGCGTAGTACTCCCAGTCGCCGTACTCGCTCACCACGCACGCCCGGTCCTTCACCTCCACGCAGCCGCCATGCTGGCGGGCCTGGATGAAGACGTCGTAGCCCGGGCTCCAGCCGCAGGTGATCATCTGGTCGCCGGGCAGCTCCTCGTGTCCGATCGCCTGCGTCCGCGCGATGAACTCGGGCGGCATCATCGTCTCGTTGAGCGAGGTCTCCCACAGCAGGACGCAGGCATGGTTCCGGTCGCGGCGGATCATCCGCCGCACGTTCTCGTACTGCAGGGTCGTGAAGGCGGGGTCGTCCCGGTTGAAGTACTGCCAGCCGGGGATCGCGTTCATCACGCAGAGCCCGAGCTCGTCGCAGGCGTCCATGAACGCCGGGGCGTGCAGGTAGTGCGAGAGCCGGATGTAGTCGAACCCCGCCTCCTTGATGAGCCGCGCGTCGCGGTGCTGCGCGTCGTCGCTGAGGGCGTACCCGATGTACGGGTAGTCCTGATGGCGATTGGTGCCGCGAAGGAAGGTCGGCTCGCCGTTGATGCGCAGCCCGGCCGCGCTCACCTCGAACCGGCGGATGCCGATGCGGGTGCGCTCGCTGTCGATGACGCGCCCGTTGGCGACGAGTTCGGTGTGCAGCGTGTGCAGATGGGGCGCGTGCGGGTGCCAGAGCGCCGGGCGCTCGACGGTCAAGTTGAGGAACGCGTCCTGATCCTGGCTGGCGAGCAGCGGACTGGGGTTCGTCGCGGTGTGCGCGACGATACGGCCAGCAGCGTCCTCGAGCCGCACGCGGATGGCGAGTGCGCGCGGACCGGGCGCCGTGTTCATCACATGGACCTTCACCTCCAGCGTGGCACGCTCCCGGCTCGCGGCCGTTGTCCGCACGAGTACGCCGCCCGCGCCGGGGCGATCCGCGAGGATGGGGTCGGTGATGTGGAGCGGGTCCTTCACGACGAGCTCGACCGCGCGGTAGAGTCCGCCGTACATGTTGAAGTCGAGATCGGCGAGCGGCTTGGGGCCGGTCGCGGCATCATCGCGGTTGTCGAGTCGCACGGCGAGCACGGACGGGACGCCCGGCGTGAGCCGGTCGCTGAGGTCGAAGACGAACGGCGTCCACCCGCCGAGGTTCCATCCGAGCGGGCGGCCATCGAGCCAGACGTCGGCGACGTTCATCGCCGCGCCGAAGCGGATCCACACCCGCTGCCCGGCCGCGGCCGCGTCGAGCGTGATGGTGCGCCGGTACCAGCAGTGGCCCTGCCACTGGGCGGTCGGCGAGCCGGGGACGCCCGTGACGAGCGACTCGATCCTCGCCGTGTGCGGAAGGGAGACCTCCTCCCACCCGGCATCGTCGAAGTCGGGGCGTGCGCGATCGGCCGATCCGTCGGCTGCGTCGAGGCGCAGGAAACGCCAGCCGCGGTCGAGCGACTCGGTGCCCCGCGGGGGCGCGGCGACGGCGTGGAGCAGCGCGTCATGCCCGACGGCGAGCGCACCGCTCCCCGCGGCGAGACTGGCGACGAAGTGGCGGCGTTCCATGTTCTCCTACCGTTGCGGTCGCTGGACGAGCTGGACCCATTCGACCTCGAGTCCCGCGCGCGGATCGGCGGCCGCTCCGGCCGGCCGCGGGATCCCCCACTGGATGCCCTCGACGCGTTCGAGCGCGAACGACGGCGTGCCGCCGACGCGGAGGTCGTACGGCAGGAAGGTCGGATAGGGACGCGGCAGGAGCACGAGGGGAACACGCGAAAGGTCGGCGAGCGCGATCTCGGTCTCGCCCCAGGCGGTCGGCGCTTCGACGGTGCTCCCCCAGGCCGAGCCATCGCTCAGGATGAGCGCGACCTCGATGCGCGCGGGGGCGGGCCCCGTGCTGCGCCAGCGGACCCGAAGGGCGTCGCCGAACGGCCCGGTGGCCCCCATCGCCGGCGAGAGACGGGCGCGGGACGCGCGACGCAGCATGGTGCGGAAGGCGACATGCGGCGACGCCGGACCGAAGGTGTCGACGACGGCGCGCCATGCGTTGCGCTCCGGCAGCGAGCTCGCGACGCTCTCGGAGCGCCACCGCACGCCGGGGATGTAGCCCGGTTCCACGATGCGCGAACGGTCCCGGTCACCATCGAAGAGGACGACCGGCGCAGCGTGCTCCACCACCGGTGCGGCCCATTGCTGGCTCGATGCGAAATCCCAACGGTCCGGTCGTCCCGTGATCGCGCCCGGATACGTGACGGCGCCGGCCTCGTCGAAGGTCGTGACCACGTACTCGACGACGCCGGTGAGGTCGGCGACGCGCAGGGTGCCGTGGTACGTGAACGGATCGTCGACGAGTCCTCCGATCAGGCGCGAGACCCGCGTGTAGTCCCGCCAGCCGCGCTGCCGGACGAAGAGCAGCACCGAGTCGGGCGCGGTCGGCCGAACGACGTCGAACGAGACGTTGAGGGGCGCGTTCCGCGCGATGCTCGGCGGCGGCTCATGCCGGACGAGCGGCGTCCCCTCGCTGGACGGCGGAGCGTGGAACTCGTCGAGCCTCCGTCCCCCGAACCGCGTCGTGTCGCGGAAGCCGGAGGCGTCGACGCCCGCACGCGCGAGGAGGTAGACGCCGGGGCGCACGTCGATGCGACCGGCCTTGGCGACGCCGCGCACGGCGTTCCCCGCGCCGATCCCGGCGATCGTGAACTCGGCGCCGAGATCCGGTAGCAGCAGGGAGAACTGCTCCTCGCGCCAGTGGATCCGGCTCACGGCACGCTGCAGGTTGCCGCGCGAGTGCGGGTCCTCGACCGCGACGACATCGGGATAGACCTCGAGACGCCAGACGCCCTCGGCGAGGCGATCGAGGAAGTAGGCGCCGCTGCCCGAGTACCCCACGACCATCGACGTGCCCACGCCGGCGATGTGCCGAAGGGCCCGCGGGTCAGGGGGCAGGGTCTCGGTGAAGCCGGTGTACGCGAACATGGTGTCCGAGACGTACTCGCTGAGCCGTTCAGCATACGACACGCGGAACTTCCCCCACCGCTCGCTCGCCGGATACGTCCCCGCATCGAACCCGCGCGCCGTCTGCCGGAACACCTCGCCGGCGATGAGGAAGCTGATCGCCTTCGCCGGCGTGTAGATGAGGTTGAGGAAGTGCGTCTGGTACTCCGTGTTGGAGTACGCGACCGCCATCGGGTCGTACGCGAACTGCGTCGCCCATTGGAATCCCGCGCCGCGGAAGGCGCGCGCCATCGCCGGATACATCACCGGCACCGTCACGTCGGCGCCGTCGAACTCGTAGACCATGTGCGCCTTGCTCGCGCAGCCCGGCGTCTCCTTCCACGGCAATGGATAGCGGTCGACGTTGGGGAGCGGGTTCCCCGGCAGCGCCTCGCCGCGCACGAGCCCCGTGGGGTACCACTGCGCGCTCACCCCCTGGATGTCCGCCGCGCAGACGGCCGCCCCGTGCTCCGGTGTCCAGTGCTCGCTGATGTTGTAGAAGATCGGCGTGCGGAGCCCCGCGCCGCGCATCGATGCGACCATCTCGTTGATGTAGCGCGTGGTCTCGCGCGGGGGCGCGAGGTCGTGCCACGGCTCGTTGAAGATCTCCATCGCGATGATGTTCGGATCGTCGCCGTAGCGCTTCCCCGTGTAGGGGTTCCGGTGCTGCACGAACTGGGCGACGTAGCGCACCGAGGCGCGCCGCGCGACCGAGTCGACGAGCATCTGCGGCTTGCTGAACCGGTTCGCGAACCCAGGCGACGGATGGTCAGGGGCGGGATACCCGGGGCCCCACCAGGCGATGGGCGTGAGGATCACCTTGATGCCCCGCGCCTCGAGCCGCGAGAGCAGATAGTCGAAGAGGTCGAGATGCTCGTTCTCGAGCAGGTTCCCGAGCGTGTCCGTGACCTCGCGGTCCCACACGTGGATCCGGTAGGCGTCCACGCCGAGCCGGGCGAGGTGCGAGACGTCCGCGTCCATCGCGCGCTTGGGATCCAGGCCGAGCGCGCGGATCGACTGGTAGTCGTAGGCGAACGGCGCCGCGTAGTTCACGCCGAAGAGCGCGACCTCCTTCCCGGTCGCCGTCCAGCGCATCACGCCCTCTCGGTCCACCCGGACGGCGGGCGTGCCGGCGCGCTGGGCGGGAACGGGAGCGGCCAGCACCCCGCAGAGTCCGCACAGGCCGAGGACCCGGGCGATCACGCGCATCTCACTGCTCCGGCATGGAGGGGAGGGCGACTAGCCCTTCGCGCGCGCGGCATCGCGCCGCGCGAAGAGCAGGAAGAGGGCGCCGGTCACGAGCATCGCCGCGCCCCACCAGAGATTGATGTTGAGGCCGCCCGACTTCTCGTACATCTCCGCGTCGGAGGCGGTCATGAGACCGAAACCCGCGAGCACGACGCCGAGCGCCACGAACAGCCCGCCGATCGGCACGCGGAGGTCCATCCCACCGATTCCTTCACTCATGGTCGGCGTGCCTCAGGCGAAGAGGAGGTTGAGCACGAGCGTCATGCCCAGCACGGCACCGGCGAAGACCGCCGGCCGCTGGTACCAGGCGAGGTGACCCTCGGACGGCTTGGGCGTGAGCGCGTAGACGAGACCCTTGAGCTCCTCGTCGGGGCGGGGCTTCGTCATCAGGCTGATCACGATGGTCACCACGGTGCAGGCGGTGAACGCGATGATCGCCGTCCAGAAGGTCTGCGCCATCTCGCTCGGGTACGTGTGCACGAGCCCGAAGAAGCCGCCCTTCACGCCGGGCACCGCGCCCACGGCGAGCGTGAGGCCGTGATGCAGCGCCGCGCCGCCCATGCCCGAGACGAGGCCCCAGAACGCCCCGTGGCCCGTGGACCGCTTCCAGAACATCCCGAGCGCGAAGGTCGCGAAGAGCGGCGCGTTCACGAACGCGAAGACGAGCTGCAGCAGCTCCATGATGTTGTTGAACGCGCCGGCCACGTACGCCGCCGCGACCGAGAGCAGCACGCCGCCGACCGTCGCCGCGCGCCCCATCCAGAGATAGTGGTCGTCGCTCGCGTGCTTCGCGATGTGGCTCTGGTAGATGTCGTAGGTCCACACGGTGTTGAACGCGGTCACGTTGCCCGCCATGCCCGACATGAAGCTCGCGAGCAGGGCGGTGAGGCCGAGCCCGAGCATCCCCTCGGGGAAGAGCTTGATGAGCAGCATCGGCGTCGCGAGGTCGTAGTCGAGCACCGCGCGACCGGCGGCATCGATCATCGGCGCACCCGCCTCGGTCAGCTTCGCCGGGATGATCCCCGCGCCCGCGTCGCCGCCGGCGGCCGTGAGCGCGAGCGCGATCATGCCGGGGAGGATGACGAGGAACGGGAAGAGCATCTTCGGCACCGCGGCGATGAGCGGCGTGCGGCGCGCGGCGGTCATCGAGTCCGCCGCCATCGCGCGCTGCACCACGAGGAAGTCGGTGCACCAGTAGCCGAAGCTGAGCACGAAGCCGAGGCCCATCACCAGCCCGAACCATTCGACGCCCACGGGATTGGTCGCGGCGCTGCTCATCCCCTGCCAGGCATGGGTGTACGCGCCGGGCGCGAGCCCGCGCGTCGCGGCGGCCTCGGTCAGCCGCGCCGTCAGCCCGGCCCAGCCCCCCACCTCGCGAAGCCCCAGGAAGACCAGCGGCGCGAAGCCGAAGACGATCATGAAGAACTGCAGCACTTCATTATAGATGGCGCTCGTGAGCCCGCCGGCGAAGACGTATGCCAGCACGATCACCGCCGAGACCAGCACGCTGACGTCGAAGCTCCACCCGAGCAGCAGGTTGAAGAGCTTGCCCATCGCGTACATCGAGATGCCCGAGGAGAAGATCGTCATCGCCGCGAAGCTCACGGCGTTGAGCGTCCGCGTCTTCTCGTCGAAGCGGAGCTTGAGGTACTCGGGGACCGAGCGCGCGCGCGAGCCGTAGTAGAACGGCATCATGAACAGCGCGACGAACACCATCGCCGGGATGGCGCCGATCCAGTAGAAGTGGCTGGTCGCGATGCCGTACTTGGCCCCCGACGCGCCCATCCCGATCACCTCCTGCGCGCCGAGATTCGCCGAGAGGAAGGCGAGCCCGGTCACCCAGGGCGGCAGCGAGCGGCCGGACTGCAGGAACTCGCTCGCCGTGTTCGTGCGGCGTCGCAGGGCGAAGCCGATGCCGAGGACGACGCCGAAGTAGAGCGCCATCACGAGGTAGTCGACGGCCGTCAGGGTCGTCGCGGGGACGTGCTGCACGGGGGCTCCGGGGGTGGGCTGCGGCCGCCGCGGGGGGCGGCGACCGGAGCGACGGCAGAGCTTACTGCCGTCGGACCCTCAGGGCAATGACCTAACGCGCGTCCGAGGGGCGGGCGACGTACAGAATGTGCAGCGGCCCGCGCGTGTCGTGCGCCCGCACCTTCAGCGTCTCCACCTTCAGCTTGGCCCGGTGCAGCAGGTCCACGAAGCGGTGGTCCTCGCCCACGCTCCAGTAGGCGACCACGCCGGGTCGCCGCAGCGCCCGGATGGTCAGCATGATCCCCCGAGCCGCGTACAGCCGGTCGTTCTCCGACATGATCATCCCTTCTGGGCCGTTGTCGGTGTCGAGCATGATCGCGTCGAACCCGTTCGGCTCACGCTCGAGCACCTGGAACACGTCGTCGTGCACGATCCGCACACGCGGGTCGGCCATGGCCGCGGCCGAGAGCTGGTAGTCGGGGTTCGCGTTCCACGCGATCACCTCCGCCATCAGCTCCGCGACCACGACCTCCGCGTCCGGACCGAGGGCCTTGAGGGCAGCACGAAGCGTGAAGCCCAGGCCCAGGCCGCCGATGAGCACCCGCACCTTCGGCCGCTCCCGCAACCCGTCGCAGGCGACCTCGGCGAGCCGGTCCTCCGACAGGTGACGGCGCGACGACATCAGCTCCACGCCGTCGGCGCGGATGAGGTAGGAGCCGTCGTGGCGGAAGAACTCGATCCGCGTGCCGTCGGGCGTCGTGGCGTCGCCGAGGCGTTCGAAAGGCTTCACGTCAGCACGTGGGCGAGCGTTCCATGAAGGAGTAGCGCCGGCCCGTGACCGGCGTGAAGGTCGTGTCCCAGTCGCGACAGTTGACCTTGCGGACCTGGACCTTCACCGGGCCGGGGGGGACCGTGACACTCACGAGGCCCATCCCGCCGAGGATCCCGACCTGCTGGTCGTTCACGAAGAGCACCGTCTGCATGGTCTGACTGCCGACGCGCACGACGACCGAGTCCGCCGGCGCATTCACGTCCATCACCGGCGCGGACGCGAGGCGCGCGGCGAGGTCGGCGATCGCGTCAGCGGGGTCGCCGGCGTTCGGCGTCGAGTCCGCCCCGGCGACGGCCGTCGATTCGGCCACCGCCGCGATCGCCCCCGTATCCGCGGTCAGCTCCGGCAACGGGGTGCTCGGCAGTTCGGGGGCGATGCTCGCGACGGGCGCCGGTCGCATCGCCGCGCTGATGTCCTCGCGGAAGACGTACCAGCCGCCGCCGAGCGCCGCGGCGAGGAGGGCGAAGACCGCGATCGCGGTCCCGCCGCCGCCCTGCCGGACCGGCTCCGGTCGCGCGTGCGTCGCGGTCACCGGGCGCCGCGCGGCACCCGAGTTCGGGCCCGAGTTCGCGCCCGAGTTCGCGCCCGTGATCGGGCCGCTCGTCGAGTTGCGCGGCATCGGCGTCGTGGGACTCGTCGTCGCGCGGAGCTCGGCCGCCGCCTGCGACGTCGGGACGGTGCGGCGCGGGGCCATGCCCTTGGCGCCGGCGCCAGCGCCCTCGAGGGCCGCGGCCGCGTCGTTGAGCGTCGCGAAGCGGTCCGCCGGGTCCTTCGCGAGCATCCGGTTCACCACCTCGACCACCGGGGCGGGGATGTCGATGCGCAACGTGCGCAGCGCCGGCGGGGGTTCGAGCAGGTGCCCGCGCATGATCTCGCCGAGCGAGGGCCCGTTGAACGGCGCGCGCCCCGCGAGCATCTCGTACGCGACGACGCCGAGCGAGTACTGGTCCGCGGCACCGGTGGTCGTCTGGCCGTTG
Organism: Gemmatimonadaceae bacterium; assembly: GCA_044229035.1. Taxonomy (GTDB): domain Bacteria; phylum Gemmatimonadota; class Gemmatimonadetes; order Gemmatimonadales; family Gemmatimonadaceae; genus Pseudogemmatithrix. The sequence continues at coordinate 35,241 of JBGATT010000012.1, forward strand.
AACTGCTCCGGCGACATGTACGCCGGCGTGCCGATCACCGTCCCGACCTGCGTGAGGCCCTGCGCATCGTCGCGCTTGGCGATGCCGAAGTCGGTGACGTAGAGCCAGCCGTCGTTGCCCACCATGATGTTCGCCGGCTTCACGTCACGGTGCACGACGCCCTTCTCGTGGGCGTGCGCGAGCGCGCGGCCGACCGTCGCGATGGTCTTCACGACCATCTCGACCGACTGCATCGGATCCTTCTTGAGGATCGAGTCGAGCCCGCGGCCTTCGATGTACTTCATCGCGAAGAACGCGAGCTTGGGATCCTCGCCGATCGCGTAGATGGGGACGATGTGCGGGTGGCTGAGCGCAGCGGCCACGCGCGCCTCGCGACGGAAGCGCTCCACCGCGCCCGGCGTCGACGCCACCTCCATCGACATCACCTTGATCGCCACCTCGCGTTCGAGGGCGATCTCGGTGGCGCGGAAGACCGTGGCCATGCCGCCCGCGCCGAGTTCGGCGCCGATGGTGTAGCGTCCCGCGGTCGCCGCGCGGAGGCGGTCGATCAGCGGGCGCTCGTTGGGCGAGGAGGGCGGGGTGGGAGTGCGCATGAGATGGGTGGGGGCCCAACCAACAAGACGACCGAGCGGGGCGGCGCGCCACGCGTGGCGACCGGGTCCGGGGCGGGGCATATTCTCGGCTCGTCAGTCCTCCCTGTCCTGCATCTGGAGTCCGTGATGCGCACCCCCCGCGCCGCCGTCGCCTTCCTCCTCGCGGTCTCTGTCACCGGTCTGGCGCCGCGCGCCCTCCACGCGCAACCCGCCCCGGACGCACGCATCCGCGCCGTGATGGAACGCCCCGAGTTCGCCCATGCGAGCTGGGGGATGGAGTTCTACGACCTCGACGCGAAGAAGGTGCTCGCCAGCGTCAACGGCGACCGGCTCTTCGTGCCCGGGTCCACCACCAAGCTGCTCACCATGGGCACCGCGCTCGAGGTGCTTGGGCCCGATCACCGCTTCACCACGCGCGTCTACCGCACCGGCCCCATCCGCGACGGCGTGGTGCAGGGCGATCTCGTGCTCGTCGCGAGCGGCGATCCCAATCTCTCCGGTCGGCGCCGCGACGACGGGACGTACGCCTTCATCGACCGGGATCACTCCTACGGCGGGCCGCCGCTCGCCACCGACCCGCTCACCACGCTCCGCGACCTCGCGCGACAGGTCGCCGCTCGCGGGATCCGCGCCGTCACCGGCCAGGTGATCGTCGATGCCTCGCTCTTCGCGGAGGGCGAGCGCGAACTGGGGACCCGGATCGTGATGTCGCCGATGGTCGTCAACGACAACGTGATCGACATCGTCGTCACGCCGGGCGCGCGCGCCGGCGATGCCGCGACGGTCCAGGTCTCCCCCCGCACGAGTCTGCTCACGGTGCAGGCGACCTTCACGACGGTGGACTCCGGCGCACCCGCCGTCACGCGGAGCATGGAGGACAGCAGCGATGCCGACCATCGCATCCTCGTGCTGTCGGGCATGGTGCCGCGTGCCACGCCCTCGAACCTCCGGTGGGCGGTCCCGTCACCGCGTCGGTTCGGCGAGATCGTGCTGAGCGAGGTGCTCGCCGACGCCGGCGTGCGGGTGTTGCCGCGCCTCAGGCAGCGCAGCGTGGACGTGTCGTCACTCGCGGCGGCGTACGTCGATTCGATGGTCGTCGCCGAGCACGTCTCGCTCCCGCTCACCGCCGAGGCGGTGGTGCTGCTCAAGACGAGCCAGAACCTGCATGCGAGCAACTTCCCGTTGCTGCTCGGGTCGCGGCCGGACGCCCGCCGCGCCGGGCGCAACGGCTTCGATCTCGCGCACGATTGGCTGCAGCGCGAGTCGCTCGACCTCGGCGGCGCCGTGCAGGGGGACGGTGCGGGGGGCAACGCGTGGTTCTCGCCGCGCTTCATGACGCGCTACCTCGCGGTCATCGCCGGCAAGCCTTGGGCGGAGGCCTTCCGCGCAGCGCTGCCGGTCCTCGGGCAGGACGGGACGCTCGCGGCCATCCAGGTGGGATCGCCGGGGGCAGGGAAGGTGTTCGCGAAGACGGGCACCTACTCCACGTACGATCCCCTCAACCGTCGCACGCTCGTGACCGGCAAGGGACTCGCCGGCTACTTCACGTCACGCAGCGGCAAGCGCATCGCGTTCGCGATCTACGTGAACAACCTCTCGGTCGCGTCGGGCGACCCGACCATCGTCGCGGGGCAGGCGCTCGGGGAGATCGCGTCGCTGGCCTGGGAGCACATCCGCTGAGCGAGAGCGCGGGGCGGTACGCCGCCCCGCGCGGACCTCACGGCCGGCCGAGCGCGCGCGCGATCGCCGCCTCGGCGAGCGGCGCCATCAGGCGATAGCCGGCGAGGTTGGGATGCACGCCGTCGTCGGCGAGCGACGGCGGCAAGCCGCCGCGCGCGTCGGCCATCGCCGTGTGGTAGTCGAGATAGGTCTCCCCGATCTCCTCGGCGTACCGCCGCATCCACGCGTTGAGCGCGATGATCCGCGGCGCCGGTTCGAGCCCGGGCTTCCACGGATAGTCGAACACCGGCAGCACCGACGAGAGCACCACGCGGATGCCGTTCGCGCGCGCGATCTCCGTCATGCCGCGCAGGTTGTCGGCGATCATCTCGTTGGTGGAGGGGCCCGTGTTGCCCGCGATGTCGTTCGTGCCGGCGAGGATGACCACCACCTTCGGCCGCAACGCGATGACATCCTGGCGGAAGCGGATGAGCATCTGTGGCGTCGTCTGCCCGCTGATCCCGCGGCCGATGTACGGCTTGCCGGGGAACATCGTGGCGAAGTGGGGCGCCCACCCTTCGGTGATGGAGTTGCCGTAGAAGACGACGCGCGCCTCGCCCGGTGCCGGCGCGGGGAGGGCCGCGTTCTCGGCCGCGTAGTGCTTCAGGTTCGCCCAGTCGGCGTTCGGCTGCGCGTCGGCGGGGATCGCGGCGCTGATGGACATGGCGAGGAGCAGGGCGAGGGCGGGGCGCATGGGCGGTGACGGTCAGCGGGGGAGGGCGTACACGGCGACACTCGGCGCCAGCGCGTCGAGACGCACCCACAGGGCGAGGCCGACGGCGGCGACGAGCAGC
>JBGATT010000146.1:0-8548 GCA_044229035.1 Gemmatimonadaceae bacterium
GACTTCCAGTTCCCGAAGGGCGCGACCGGCGAGTGGACCGACACGACGCGCACCGAGTATTCGCAGGACGCGTTCGTCGAGGGCGCCGAGGCGGGCCGCTTCCTCGAGATCTGGAACCTCGTCTTCATGCAGTTCGACCGGCAGACGGACGGCACCCTCGTGCCGCTGCCGAAGCCGTCGGTCGACACGGGGGCGGGACTCGAGCGCATCGCGGCGGTGCTGCAGGGCGTCTCGAACAACTACCACACGGACCTCTTCGCGCCGCTGCTCGAGACGGTCGCGCGGATCGTCGGCAAGCCGTACGCGTACGCCAACGCCGACTCGGCGAGCTATCGCGTGCTCGCCGACCACGCCCGCGCGGTCAGCTTCCTCCTCGCCGACGGTGTCTTCCCGAGCAACGAGGGGCGCGGCTACGTCCTCCGGCGCATCCTGCGCCGCGCGGTGCGGCATGCCTGGCTTCTCGGGCGCCGGCAGCCGACGCTCGTGCACGTGGTCGAGCAGGTCATCGCGGGGATGCAGGGCCAGTTCCCCGAGCTCGAGCAGCGCCGCCAGCACATCCTCGACACGACCAAGGCGGAGGAGGAGCGCTTCCTCGCGACCATCGAGGGCGGGCTCACCCGCTTCGAGGAACTCACCCCGGCGGGCAAGCAGGGGACGATCTCGGGCGAGGACGCGTTCAAGCTCTACGACACCTTCGGCTTCCCGATCGACCTCACCGAGCTGATGGCGGCCGAGCGCGGCTACACGGTGGACATGGCGGGCTTCGATGCGGCGCTCGACGCGCAGCGCAAGCAGTCGCAGGACGACCGCAAGGCGCGGAAGCTCACGGTCGCGGCGGACGAGCTCCGGGACCTCGCGGCCTGGCAGACGGCGAAGGGCGTCGCGCCGGCGGCGGCGTTCGTCGGCTACGAGACGATCGAGGTCGAATCGCTGGTGACCGCGGTGAAGACCCTCGAGGATGGCCAGGTGGCGGTGATGCTGCGCGAGTCGCCGTTCTACGCCGAGTCGGGCGGCCAGGTGAGCGACCAGGGCGAGATCGTCGGCACCGGGTGGCGGGTCGCGGTGCAGGAGGTGCGCAAGCTGGACGGGCGCGTCGCCGCGATCGGCACGGTGAGCGGAGCGCCGAGGTTCGAGATGGTGAAGGCGCGCGTCCCGTCGGACCGCCGCCACGACACGGAGCGCAATCACACGGCGACGCACCTGCTGCACGCCGCGCTGCGCCAGGTGCTCGGCGAGCATGTCCATCAGGCGGGATCGCTCGTGGCACCGGACCGCCTCCGCTTCGACTTCACGCATCATGGACCGATCAAGGCCGAGGCGCTCGACCGGATCGAGCAGCTGGTGAACGACGGGATCTGGGCGAACGTGGACGTCACCACGCGGGAGAAGCCGTACCAGGAGGCGATCGCCTCCGGGGCGATGGCGCTCTTCGGCGAGAAGTACGGCGACGTGGTGCGCGTGGTGGAGATCCCCGGGCTGTCGGTGGAGCTCTGCGGCGGGACGCACGTGCGGAACACCGGGCAGATCGCGCTGCTGCGCATCGTGTCGGAGAGCGGGGTCGCGGCGGGGGTGCGGCGCATCGAGGCGGTGACCGGCCGCGGCGCGTACGAGTTACTGCGCGGGAAGGAGAAGGCGCTCGGCGAGATCGCGGACCGCCTGAAGGTGAACGCGGCCGCGCCGGAGCTGATCGCGAAGCGTCTCGACGCGCTCCTCGGCGAGAAGCGCGCCCTGGAGAAGAAGCTCGACGAGGCGATCAAGGGCGGCGGCGCGCAGGGCGGCGACCTGACCGCGGGCGCGGTGACGGTGAATGGCATCGCCTTCCTCTCGAAGGTGGTGAAGGCCGAGGCGATGAAGGACCTCCAGGCGCTCGGCGATGTGGTGCGCGAGAAGCTCGGGAGCGGCGTCGGCGCGCTCGTCGCCGACTTCGGCGAGGACAAGGGCGGGCTCGTGGTGGTGGTCACCGACGACCTGCGCGCGAAGGGGATCACGGCCGGTGGCGTCGTGAAGGCGCTCGCCGCGAAGACCGGCATCCGCGGCGGCGGCAAGGATCACATGGCGCAGGCGGGCGTGACGGGCGAGCAGGTGGGCACGATGCCGGCGGTCGCCGGTGAGGTGATCCGCGCGATGCTCGGGGCCGCCTCGTGAGCGCGGCCGCCTGGATCGCCGCGGCCAAGCCGGAAGCGCCGGAGCGACTCGTGGCGCGGGTGCGCGAGGTCCTCGACGCGCACCCGGCGTGGTCGAAGGCCCCGGTCGCCGAGGCGCTCGTGGAGGCGGCTGAGGTGCTGCTGCGGGAGGTGCTGCGCGAGGGCGAGGGGCCGGCGCGGGACCGCGCACTCGACCTCCTCGCCGCCGACGCGTGCGTGACCTGGGCGTTCGAGGCCGCGGCCGACGATCCGGCCTCGCTCGGCGCGCATGCGAAGGCCACGATGGAGCGGCTGGCGCACGTGGTGCTCGCATGACGATCGATCCGGTCGCGCACCTGCGCGAACTCTCGGAGACCGCGACCCGCGCGGCCGACCAGCTCGCCGACGGCATCCGCCAGGCCACCGCCATCACGCGCGAGGTCGCGCTCGCGGGCGGCACGATCTTCTTCTGCGGCAACGGCGGCAGCGCCGCCGATGCGCAGCACATGTCGACGGAGTACGTCGTCCGCTACCAGCGGACGCGCCGTCCCCTCCGGTCGATCGCGCTCACGACCGACACGTCGATCCTCACGGCGGCGGGGAACGACTTCTCGTTCGACGAGATCTTCAGCCGCCAGCTCGAGGCCCTCGGCCGCGCGGGGGACCTCCTGATGGTGCACACCACGAGCGGCAACTCGCCCAACTGCCTTCGGGCGATCGAGACGGCGAAGGGGCTGGGGATGCGGAGCATCGCGCTCACGGCGAAGGATGGCGGGAAGGTGAAGGGGATGGCCGACCTCTGTCTCATCGTCCCGACCCAGCGCACCGACCGGGCGCAGGAGATCCACTTGGCGATCCAGCATGCGATCTGCGACGTGATCGACGCGGAGGTGGCCGGATGAGCGCGCTCTTCTCGCTCAAGGGAAAGCGGGCCGTCGTCACGGGCGGGACGCGCGGGATCGGCGCGGCGGCGGCCGAGCTGCTCGTGGACCTGGGCGCGTCGGTCTGCGTCGGGTACCGGTCGCGGCGCGCGGACGCCGACGCGATCGTGGCGCGGCTCTCGGGAAAGGGGCCGACGGTGCTCGCGCACGCGGCGGACCTCGGCGAGGCGGCTGGTGCCGATTCCCTCATCGCCGCGGCGGTCGCGGGGCTCGGCGGGCTCGACCTCGTGATCCACAGCGCGGGGATCTGGCCTCCGGAGGAGGTGCCGGTGCACGAGATGACCGACGCGCGCTGGCACCGCACGATGCGCGAGAACGTGGACGCGATGTTCTTCGTCTCGCGGGCGGCGGCGCGGGTGCTCGGCGACGGGGGGCGGATCGTGCACATCTCGAGCACGGCGGGCCAGCGCGGCGAGTCGATGCACGCCGACTACGGGGCGAGCAAGGGCGCGATGATCTCGTTCGTGAAGGGGCAGGCGGTGGAGCTCGCCAAGCGCGGGATCACCGTGAACGCGGTCGCGCCGGGGTGGGTGGACACCGAGATGTGCGTGCTGCCGTTCGCGGACGGCGGGAAGGCGCGGATCGAGGCGGCGATCCCGAACGGACGGGTCGCGAGCGCGATGGACGTGGCGTGGACGGCGGTGGCGCTGTGCATGCCGGGGGCGCGGCATGTCGTGGGCGAGATCGTGAACGTGAATGGTGGGAGCGTGCTGTGCGGCTGACGCTCGGCCGAGGGCGCTAGCACGCGTCGCCGCGAGTTCGTCGGCGCGCTGGCCGCCGCCGCGTCACTGGGTCGGACGCGTGTCGACCTCGTCGAGTCCGGGCGCCGCGCGACGGTCCGCGACGTCCGTGCCTTCGGTGCGCGCGGCGACGGGCGGGCCGACGATTCGTCCGCGTTCCTCTCCGCGTTCGCCGCCTCGCGACCGGGCGACACCGTCCGCGCGGGCGCCGGCCACTACCGCCTGCGGCGCACGTTGCAGGTGCCGTCGGGCGTGACGCTCCTCGGGATCGGTGACCGGACCCGTCTCGACTGGGGCGACCTCGCGGGCTACGGCCTCGTGGTGGGCGACACGCAGGGCGCCCGGATCGCCTCGCTCGTGGTGCTCGGCGCCGCGCGATGGCGCATCGTGCTAGAACGCGCCCGTGATGTCGTCGTGCGTGACTGTCTCGTCGGAAGGTCCGACGTGGGCGACGATCCGGCGGCGGGCGGCGTGCTCGTGACGGCGAGTCACGGGATCGAGCTCCGCGGGAATCGCTTCGCGGGGCAGGGACAGCGCGGCGCCCCCGCGCATGCCGATATCCAGGTCAACGGGCTCGGGCAGGGCGTCAGCTCGCGCATCGACATCCTCGACAACCGGTGCGCCTCGCGCGATGTCGAGTTCGGCATCTGCTGCTTCGATGCGCATCATCTGCGCATCGCGGGGAATGCCGTGGCCGGTGCGCGGACCGGATCCGGGAACAACGGTGGCTACGGCATCGTGGTCTATGCGACGAACGGCTTCCCGGACTCGTGCCACGATGTCGCCGTATCCGACAACCGCGTGGAGGGGACGGAGGGCTCGGGCATCTATCTCGTGCGCGTCACGCGCGCGATCGTCGAGCGCAACGAGATCCATCGCGTGGCCACCAGGCAGCGGGATGGCACGTTGCCCACCGGCGGCGTGAGCCTGAACGACACGGGCTCGACGACCGTCGTCGGCAACCGGATCACGGATGTCGGAGGGTCGGGGGTCGTCGTGTCGGTCTCCGGGGCCAGGCGCGCCGGGGTGCGCGTCGCACGGAACACGCTCGCGGGTGCGGCGCGCGCGGGGATCACGCTCCGCGGGCCGGTGGACGACGTCGTCCTCGCAGGGAACACGATCTCGGGGAGCCCCGTCGGCATCACGAGTCACGACGCGACGACGCTCGCGCGGATCGTGCTCGACTCGAACGAGGTCCGCGGGCGTGGCGCGGGGGACCGCGGCATGGTGCTCGCGTCGGTCCGCGGGGCGAAGGTGCGGGACAACCGGGTGCTCGATGGCGGGACGATCGGGATCGACATCGGCGATGCGGACGGCTCGGCCGAGGTCGCGGGGAACCGGGTGTCGGAGGCGGGTCGGGAGCGCGCCGCCGACGGCGTGCGCGTTCGCCGCCCGTGAGGCGCATCGCTGGATCGCGCCGTGGTCCGGGGCGCGCGCGGCGCTTAGAATTCCTCATCGCTCCGACCCACCCTCACCTCATCACCGCGTGACCACCCTCCGTTCGCTGCGCACCCCGCTGGATGCGTCGCTCGAGCGCAGCCTCGACGCGCTCCTGCGTAGGGCGGGGCACGGTTGGATCGCGGGGGACGACGCGCCGACGGCGGTCGCCGGTGCCGCACGCGGTCGTCGGGCGCTGCAGAACGCCGAACACGGCTACGCGGTCGTCGATGGTCCCGACGTGTTGGCGACGGGTCGCGTCGGTCCGGCCGAGTGGGACTCGGCGCACTTCGCGCTCCCCATCGCGCGGATGGATGACCTCCTCATCGACCGCCAGGTCGCCCTCGCCCGGCGGCGCGCGGCCGCCGAACACCTGGTCGACACCCTCACGGCCGCATCCGCATCCGCGTCGATCACGTTCGCGCGCGTCGCGCTCGACGACGACCTGCTCATTCGCGCACTCGAGGACGTCGGGTTCCGGCTGTTCGACGCCCAGACGACCTGGGCCGGTGCCGCGCCCACCGACTCGCCGCGCGTCGATCCGCGCGTCACGATCCGCGAGGCACGCCGGACGGATGCGGATGGCCTCGCGGAGCTCTGTGCGTCGTCGATGGCGCTGGTCCCGTCGCATCTCCACGCCGATCCGGCGTTGGCCCCCGACAAGGTCCGGTCGCTCTACGCCGAGTGGGCGCGCAACTCGGTGCTCGCGGGGCTCGCCGACCACGTGGTCGTCGCCGAGGTCGCGGGTGCACTCGCGGGCTTCACGTCGGCGAAGCTGCTCGACGCATCGCTGCCCGCGCCGGCGCGTGTCGGCGTGCTGCCGCTCGTCGCCGTCGCGGCCGAGCACCGCGGCATGGGCGTCGCGAGCGCCGTCGTGGTCGCGGCGCTCCGCTGGCTCGGCGCGCAGGGGGTCGCGCGCTGCACCGTCGGGACGCAGGTGAACAACATCCCCGCGGCGCGCCTGTATGCGTCGCTCGGGCTCCGCCCGGCGCAGACGGTCGCGAACCTACATCGGACACGTGCGGAGCGACCGACATGACGCCGTTCCAGCGCCTGATCAAGCGGACCGTCGATGTCGTCGGTGCCGGTGCGGGCCTCGTCCTGCTGAGTCCGCTGTTCGCACTGATCGCGATCGCGGTGAAGGCGGAGAGCCCCGGCACGGTGTTCTACATCGATGAGCGCCTCGGGCTCGGCGGCCGACGCTTCCGCGTGGTGAAGTTCCGGTCGATGCGCGCGGGCAGTCCGCCCCGATTCAATCCCGACGGCTCGATGCTGGTGGAGGCCTCCGACCCTCGCGTCACCCGCGTGGGACGCATCCTGCGCCTCGGGTTCGACGAACTCCCGCAGCTCTGGAACGTGCTCGTCGGCGACATGAGCATCGTCGGGCCACGTCCCGATCCGGTCTGGGCACTGGAGAAGTACGCACCCGGCGACGAGGTGCGGATGCAGGTGCGACCGGGCATCACCGGTCTGGCGCAGGTCCTCGGCCGCACGAGCATCCCTTGGAAGGATCGATTGGCGATCGACCGACGTTACATCGCCGAGTACTCGCTCGGCCTCGACCTGCGCGTCATGTTCCTGACGGTGTTCGAACTGATCCCGCCCCTGCGCGCCCTTCGACGCGGCTCCGGCCGTTCCACCGACGCTCCCCTCCCATGACCGCTCAGCCCGTGGCCGCCGCCGCTCCCGCCCCAGAGGCGCCATTCCTGCCCTTCGCGCGCCCCGACATCGGGGAACCGGAGATCGCCGCCGTCGTCGAGTGCCTCCGCTCGGGCTGGCTGACGACAGGCCCGAACGCGAAGGAGTTCGAGACCCGGTTCGCCGCGGCCGTGCATCCCGGTGCGCGCGCGCTCGCCGTGAACTCCGCGACCTCCGGGTTGCATCTGGCGCTCGAGGCGGTCGGGGTGTCGGCGGGGGACGAGGTGGTGGTGCCGGTCTACACCTTCACGGCATCGGCGGAGGTGGTCCGCTATCTGGGCGCCGACCCGGCATTCGTGGACATCGACCCGGCGACGTTCAACACGACCGCCGCGCTCCTCGAGTCGGCGATCACGGAGCGGACGCGGGCGGTGATGCCCGTGCACTTCGCGGGACTCGCGTGCGACATGCCGGCGATCCTCGCGATGGCGCGCCGCCGCGGCGTGAAGGTGGTCGATGATGCCGCGCACGCGCTGCCGACCTCGTTCGGCGGCACGATGGTCGGTGCGTTCGACACGGACGCGACCGTCTTCAGCTTCTATGCGAACAAGACGCTCTCGACCGGCGAGGGCGGGATGATCCTCACCGGCCGGCCGGACGTGGCCGACCGCTGCTCGGTGATGCGTCTGCACGGGATCAGCCGCGACGCGTTCGCGCGGTACACCTCGAAGACGCCGGCCTGGCAGTACGAGGTCATCGCCCCCGGGTTCAAGTACAACATGACGGATGTGGCCGCCGCGATCGGCCTCGTGCAACTGGCGCGCGTGCAGGCGATGGCGGCCCGTCGGGCGGAGGTCACGGCGCGGTACTCGGACGCCTTCCGCGACCTCCCGGTGATCCTTCCCCCGGAGCCGGCCTCCGGCGACCAGCATGCCTGGCACCTCTACGTGATCCGGCTCCACGAGGACGCCGGCATCTCGCGCGATCGCTTCATCGAGACGCTCTACGCCGAAGGGATCGGCTGCAGCGTGCACTTCATCCCGCTGCATCGGCATCCGTACTGGCGCGACACGTACGGCCTGACGCCGGAGATGTTCCCGCACGCGGACCTCGCGTACCGGCAGGCGGTGAGCCTGCCGCTCTACAGCGGGATGAGCGACGCGGACGTGACGCGGGTGATCGGCGCGGTGCGCCGCGCGCTCAAGCGCGCCTGACGACGCCGCTGGCGAGCGAGGCGAACGGCGCGCGTCCGGGCCAGAGCGCGACGGCCCACTCGTGCAGGAAGAGCAGGAGGACGGCGAGGGCCGTGAACGCGGCGCCGGCGAAGATGCTGCGCGTGACGAGCCCGCGCGGATCCGGCCCGAGCGGCGGTCGCGGCGCGCCGATCACCGAGAGCGTCGGCGTGTCGCGGAACATCTCCAGCCGCGCCTCGTCGTAGGCGTTGGCGACGCTGATGTACGTCGCCCGCGCGAGCTCCATGGTGCGGGAGATCCGCTGCTGCTCGAGCTCGACGCTCGGCGAATTGAACGCGCGGTTGTGCGCGAGGAACCGTTCGAGCTCGTCCTCGGCCTTGTCGAGCGCGAGGCGGGTCTCGCCGAGTCGTGATTCGAGGAACCGGAACTCGGCCTCGTTGCGCGCGGTCCGCGCGACGCGGTTGACGGCGTCGAGC
>JBGATT010000147.1:0-13416 GCA_044229035.1 Gemmatimonadaceae bacterium
GCTGTACGACCTGCCGAGCGTCCGCACCAACCTCCTGGCCATCCTGGACGCCTGCGAGGCGGCCGGGGTGCCGGTGGAATTCCTCAAGGCCCGCGAGCTCGCCGCTCCGGCCGCCCTTACGACCGACGCCCGACGGAACGCCCCGTGAGTGCCATCCCGCAGCCCAAGGAGGGGGTCCGCGCCCTCGTCGTGACCCCCACCTACAATGAGAAGGCGAACGTCCCGACCCTGGTCGAGTGCGTCCTCGCGCAGGATCCGCGGCTCGAGATGCTCTTCGTCGACGACAACTCCCCGGACGGCACCGGCGACCTGATCGCGGGGATCGCGGCCTCGAATCCGCGGGTGCACCTGTTGCGCAGGGCAGGGAAGTTGGGGCTGGGTACCGCCTACCTGGACGGATTCCGGTGGGCGCTGGCCCGGGACTACGAGCTCATCTTCGAGATGGACGCCGACTTCAGCCATGACCCGGCCCACCTCCCGCAGTTCCTGACCGCCGCCGAGACCGCCGACTTCGTGCTGGGCTCGCGGTACCTGAACGCCAAGGTGACGGTCGTGAACTGGCCGATCACCCGGCTCATGCTGAGCTACGGGGCGAACATCTACGCCCGCTGGGTGACGGGGATGCAGCTGTGGGACGCGACGGGGGGCTTCAAGTGCTTTCACCGGCGCGTCCTGGCGGCGATCGACCTGGGCGACGTCCGGTCGAACGGCTATGCGTTCCAGATCGAGATGTCGTTCCGGGCGATGCGAAAGGGGTTCAAGCCGGTGGAGATCCCCATCGTCTTCGCGGACCGGACCGAAGGGGAGAGCAAGATGAGCGGCCATATCGTCCGGGAGGCCATCCTCATGGTCTGGCGGCTGCGGTTCTGGGCGCTGACGGGGCGGCTATGAAGTTCTGGAAGATGTCGGGGTCGGGGAACGATTTCGTGTTCCTGGACGCCCGCGGGGACGACCTGCTGGCCAAGCGGGCCTCCGATCCGGACTTCGTGCGGGCCGTCTGCACCCCCCATACGGGCGTAGGTGCTGATGGAGTTGCCATCATCCAAGACGCGCACGCGCATGACTTTAGACTCACGTACCTCAACCGGGACGGGAGCTTCGGCGAGTTGTGCGGCAACGCCTCGCTCTGCGCGACGCGCCTTGCGGTGGAACTCGAGGTCGCCAGCCCGCAGGGTCTGACCTTCGCCACGGACGCCGGCACGATCCGGGGGCGGATCCGGGAAGGACAGCCGGAGATCGACCTCCAGCCGCCCCAGAACGCGCGACCGGACGCCGGGATCAGCCGTCTTCACGGGGAGATCCGGATGGGATTCGTGGAGGTCGGGGTCCCGCACCTGGTGGTCCGGACGACCTCCTCGGACCTCGCGGAGCTCTCGGTCCGCGGACCGGAGCTTCGGTACCATGACAGCCTGCGCGCCGGCGCCAACGTGAACTGGGTGTCGCCCGACTCGGACGGCAGCTGGCGGATCCGGACGTACGAACGCGGGGTGGAGGCGGAGACCCTGGCGTGCGGGACCGGCGCGGTGGCGAGCGCGGTCCTGCTGGGATCCTGGGGTGAGGCCGGTGGCGTGACCCGGCTCCGGACGCGTTCGGGCCGGACCCTGACGGTCACGCTGCGGCCCGGACCGGGCGGGGAAACGCCTTCTTTGGCGGGCGAGGGGCGGATCGTTTTCGAGGGCAAGCTGCGGGAGCTCTGATATCCACAGCTTATCCAGCGGCTTAGGTTACATAATACATATTAGCCATGGCGTTCTGAAAGCCGCGGATATGGCAGGGATGGCCTGAGCCTGTCCAGGGACCGCGCCACCAACGGCGCACTTATCCCCCGAAAACGCGAAGGGCCCGGCATTTCTGCCGGGCCCCGGACCTCAAGTGTTACGTGAGGTGCTCTACTTCTTGCCGATAACTTCGCCGAGGCGGACCCGAGCCTCGCCGGCGAAGGGCGAGTCCTCGCGACGCGCCATCTCGGCGTAGATCTTCTCGGCGCCCGCCAGGTCGTTCGCCGCGACCAGATTCCGGGCCTGCTCGATCAGGTGCATGTCGCGGTCCTGGACGAAGGCCGACGCGGCAGCCGCCCGCGCGTAGGCCGCGGCCGCCTCGGTCGGCTTGCCCTGCGACTCGTAGGCCGCGCCGATCAGGCTCTGGACCCCGGCCGTCAGCGACTTGGGCGCCGACCGGAGCGCGGACTCGAGGACCGTGACGGCCTCCGGTCCCTTGCCCTGATCCATGAGCGACTGGGCGATGAGCATCGCGGCCTGGGTCCCGGCGGTCGTGCCCTGGTACCGGCTCACGACCTTCTCGAGCTCCGGGATGGCGATCGCCTGGTTGCCGCCCATGAAGGACGCCTCGGCGGCGGCGTACGCCAGGCCGCCCTTCTCTTCCTTGATCTGCCCGGAGCGCTCGTACAGCCAGAAGCCACCCGCGCTGGCGGCGAGCACGATCGCGCCGACGAGGATCTTCTTCTGGTGGATGATCCACAGCTCGCCGAGGGACTCGGCTTCGATGGTCGGCGTGGGGCGCGCCGCCTCTCCGGTGTTCGTCATGGGGTGTTCGTCGGTGGTGATGGCCGCGGCAGGCCCTGCGCCGCGCGGCAGCCGTGAAAGGTAGTCGCACGCGGCCTCCTATAGAAGAGAAGCCGCGCGCGAAGTCCCAGCAGTGCCCCCGGGCAGACTCGAACTGCCGACCTGCGGTTTAGGAAACCGTCGCTCTATCCACCTGAGCTACGGGGGCGAAGCACCGGAAAGTAATGAGGGGGCCCATCGCCTGCGCGGCTTGGCCGTCCTCGGTGCCGCGGCACCGCTCGACGCGCCGGCCGAACCGCTCGAACCGCTCGAGCCACCCGACCCCTGCACCGTGGAGGTGCTGCTCGTGGTCCCGACGGTCGTCCGCGGCGTCGCGGTCCCGCCGCCGGTGCTGCCGTTGCCGGACTGCGTGTAGCCCCGCCCGCGCACGGCACGGCCGCCGGAGGTACCGGCCGTCTCGGACGGCGGGCTCACCGGCCGGACGACCACCGGGATCCCGTATCCCGGAACGCCGTATCCACCCCAGCCGCCCCAGCCGCCGACGCCGCCCCAGCCGTAACGGCTACCGTACCCGTACCCATACATGTTGTAGCCGAGCGGGCAGCCGATGCCGATGCGCGAGCACTCGTACATCATCTGCCAGTCGTACATGGAGAGCATCGGGTACCCGTTCATGTAGCCGAACGGGTTGGCCGCGAAGGCGGCCTGCCGGGCGGACTGCCCCTGGTCGACCGTACCGGTGACCCCGCCGCTCGCCCCGTCGATGACAAAGCTCTTCGGGTACGACGCAGCGACGATGAGGTCGATGATCGGCGTCGCGACGCCGAGGCGCTCGAACTCGACGAGGTCGCTGGCCGAGACGGTGTGCGCCCGCACGTCGAGTCGCGTGCGCTCGGCGTCCACGAGATACGGCATGAGCAGTTCACGCGTCGCGGGCGGGATGTCGGCGTAGGACTCCACCGGCGCGAAGATCCGCAACTGGGTGGTCGCCACCTGCGAGAGGCCAGAGCCCGTCATCTGGAGCAGATGGCCGCTCGGCGCGATGGTGAAGGCCGTGGTGCGGAGCTGCTTGGGGTCGGTCCCGCAGGTGATCTCGGCGTTGACGAGCAGGCGCTCGCCGTCCGAGGTCAGACGCCCCTCCTCCCAACCGGTGCAAGTCTCGCCACGCACCTCGATGCGCTTGCCGTCGAGGCTGAGCATGGAGACGGTCGCGTTGCCGTCCGCAGTGATCGACGTGAACTCGACGATCGCCGATGCGGTGGGCGTGAGGCAGATGCGGTTGCGCGCGGAGAGGCCGTCGGCCGGCGCCCAGCAGCCGGCGAAGGCGAGTCCGGCGGGACGCTCCTGCGCGGACGCCGGTGCGGCGAGCGAGACGCTCAGCAGCCCGGCGGCGATCAGAACATGGATTCGCATGGTCATGGCCTCGTCAGAAGCGAACGGTGAAGCCGATCATGGTGCTGACCCCCGAGAGGTCCACCCGGTAACCGGCGAACTCGCCGTTCGGGGCATCGCCGTCACCGGACGCATTGAGGTAACGCGCCTGCGCGGTGACGAGGTAGCGCTGATTGAGGTTCCACTGCGCCCCCGCCCCGACCGCGAGCGTGCGCGCCCAGCCGGAGGAGGTGAGGCGATCGGTGAAGACGTTCAGCGTCTGCTGGTCGATGAAGTCACCCTGCTGCTCGAAGCGATAGCGCGTCACGCCGGCGCCGGCCTGGATGAAGGGCACGAACTGCGCGGGGATCCACGCCACCGAGCCGATCTGGCGTCCACGGTCCCGCAGGTAGTAGCGCACCGAGGCGCTGAGCGGCACGCGGTCGAAGCGGGTCGTCTGCCGGATGGGCTGGTCGAGATTGTCGACCCAGTCGCGGTACTCGGAGGGCGTCACGCTCCGGGAGCGCTCGGCGGCGAGCACGAGGTCGTAGCGCGGCCGGATCCCGATCGCGAGTTCCCCGCCCCACGATCCGACACCGAAGTCACCGCGATCGAGCGTGAGCTCCCGAGTGGCCAGCTCGTGCACACCGCCGCTGGCGAACGGGGCGGCGAAGCCGCCGAAGAGCGTGAGCGATCCCGGCGGGGGCCGGAAGAGGAAGCCGTCACCGGCCCCCTGCTGCGCCGCGAGCGGCGCGGCGACGAGAAGGAACAACAATCCTGCGGTTCGTGCGGGCGTGCGAAAGGACATTGCCCGGACCTCGGTAGGGGTATGCACGATATTACTCGTGCCTCCCGCGGAACGTTCCGGCAGCGATCAGTACCGGACCAATGCCTGCACGATACGTCCTTCGAGCGCCTGGCGCCACGGGAGGAAGCTGAGGTCGATCACGACCGCGACCCCGGCGACCTCCGCCCCGCACCGCTCGGCGAGACGCACCGCGGCCGCCGCGGTCCCACCCGTCGCGAGCACGTCGTCGACGATCAGCGCGCGCGCCCCGGCGCCGACCGCGTCGGCATGCAGTTCGAGGGCGTCGGTCCCGTACTCGAGCGCGTAGCGTTCCGACACACGCTCGCGCGGGAGCTTCCCCGGTTTCCGGAGCGGCACGAGCGCCGCGCCGAGCGCCTGGGCGACCGGCGCGCCGAACAGGAAGCCCCGGCTCTCGATGGCCAGCACGTGGGTGATGCCGGCCGGCCGCCACTGCGCGGCGATCGCGTCGGTGACGCGCCGGAAGAGCGCGGGGTCGTGCAGGACCGGGGTGATGTCCTTGAACCCGACGCCGGGCTTCGGGAAGTCGGGCACCTCGAGGATGGCCGCCTGGAGCGCGGCGGCGAGCGCGGGGTCCGGTCGCATCATATGGTCAGTTCTCGAAGCCGTGGGCGCCGATGAGGGGCACGAATCGCATCGCGTCGAGCCGGGTCCGCTCG
This sequence comes from Gemmatimonadaceae bacterium, assembly GCA_044229035.1. Classification (GTDB taxonomy): domain Bacteria; phylum Gemmatimonadota; class Gemmatimonadetes; order Gemmatimonadales; family Gemmatimonadaceae; genus Pseudogemmatithrix. The sequence continues at coordinate 5,379 of JBGATT010000147.1, forward strand.
AACCCCGTCTCGGTCCGTCGCACGCGGACGAGGACCTGCTCCTCGCGGCCGCCGACGGGGACCAGCAGCTGGCCGCCGACCGCCAACTGCTCGAGGAGCGGCGCCGGCACGTCGGGCGACGCGGCCCCGACGAGGATCGCGTCGAACGGCGCGAACTCCTTCCAGCCGAGGGTGCCGTCGCCGACGCGCTGGACGACGTGCTCGATGCCGCACGCCTTGAGCGCGACGCGCGCCTCCTCGGCGAGCGCCGGGATGCGCTCGATGGTGAAGACCTGCCCGGCGAGCTTGGTCAGGAGCGCCGTCTGGAACCCGGAGCCGGTCCCGATCTCGAGCACCCGCTCCTCGCCGGTGAGCTGCAGCAGCTCGAGGTACTTGGCATGCACCCAGGGCTGCGAGATGGTCTGTGCGTGGCCGATGGGGAGCGGCGCATCCTCGTACGCGCGATGCTGCACGCCGGTGGGCACGAAGAGGTGGCGCGGCACCTCGTCGAAGGCCTTCAGCACCGCGAGGTCGCGGATCCCCTTCGCCTGCAGCTCCTCGATGAGGCGCCTGCGCGCCCCGCCGAACTGCCGGATCAGAGGGGACGCCACCAGCGCTCCGCGTCGTCGAGCCGGTCCTTGGCGGTGAGGTCGAGGTGCAGCGGCGTGACCGACACGTAGCCGTCGCGCACGGCGCGGAAGTCGGAGTCGTCACTGCCGCTCCAGGCGACGGAGCCGCCGCCGATCCAGACGATCTCGCGTCCCCACGGGTCCTTCATCTTGGTGAGCGAGTCGGAGAAGACGCGGCGCCCGAGACGCGTGAGCTTGACGCCCTTCACCTCGTTCGCCGGCACCGCCGGGATGTTGACGTTGAGCAGGGTGTCGGCGGGGAACGCGTTGAGGCTCGTGAGGTGCTCGAGCAGCCGCGTGAGCGTGGGGATGTGATCCTCGAGCAGGTGATCGTCGGAGCGCAGGATCCGCCCGGCGAACGACACGGCGATGCTCGGCACGCCGAGGGCGAGCCCTTCCATCGCAGCGGCCACGGTGCCCGAGTAGAGCACGTCCTCGCCCATGTTGGGGCCATGATTGATGCCGCTCAGCACGAAGTCGGGGCGATGCGGGAGCAGCGCCTCGATGGCGACCATCACGCAGTCGGTGGGCGTGCCGTCGATCTGCCAGCGCTGCGGCCCGAGCTGCACGGGGCGCAGCGGATGGTGCAAGGTGAGCGAGTGGCTGGTCGCGCTCTGCTCGCGATCGGGTGCGACGACCCAGACGTCGCCGAGCGGGGTCGCGGCCTTCTCGAGGGTCTCGAGGCCGCGGGCGAGGATGCCGTCGTCGTTGCTGAGCAGGAGGCGCATTCCAGGATCAAGGCTGAAGGATGAAGGAGGAAGGCACCGCGGTCAGTCGCGTGCTTCGAGGATCGCGAGGATCCCCTTGAGGTCCTGCTCGAGCAGCTGCACGGTCTCGGCGTCGAGCCCGATCCGCGCGGCGGGCTTCACGCCCCCGCCCTTCCGATGCTCGTCGATCTTCTGCTTCGCGCCCTCGATCGTGTACTTCTCCGTGTAGAGGAGGTGCTTGATGAGGTGCACGAACTCGACCTCGCGCCGGGTGTAGACGCGATTGCCGGACCGGTTCTTGGCCGGGCTGAGGACGCGGAACTGGCTCTCCCAGTACCGCAACACGTGCGGCTTGAGCTCGGTGAGCTCGCAGACGTCGCCGATGGAGAAGAACTCGCGGACCGGCTCGCCCTTGGGCGTCGTCACTCGTGCTCTCCCTTCAGGTCGCGCGTCATGAGCTCGACGAGCGCCCAGCGGGCCGGCTGCTTCTCGAAGAGCACGCGGTGCACGGCATTCACGATGGGCATCTCGATGCCCTCGCGCGCGGCGAGTGCCTTCGCGCTCTCGGTGGTCGTGACGCCCTCGGCGACGGTCTCGCGCCCCTGCAACACCTCCGAGAGCGTGGCGCCGCGACCGATCTCGATGCCGACCGAACGGTTGCGCGAGAGCGACCCGGTGCAGGTGAGCACGAGGTCGCCGACGCCGGCGAGCCCGGCGAAGGTCGCCGGCTCGGCGCCGAGCCTGACGCCGAGCCGTGTCATCTCGGCGAGCCCGCGCGTGATGAGGGCGGCGCGGGCGTTGAACCCCAGCTGCAGGCCGTCCACGATGCCCGTCGCGACCGCCATCACGTTCTTGAGGGCGCCCCCGAGCTCGACGCCGATGACGTCGGTCTGCGTGTAGACGCGGAAGGCCGAGGTGCTGAGCGCCTGCTGGGTGTGGAGCGCGGCCGCGGCATCGGCCGACGCGGCGACGATCGCCGTGGGCAGGTGCTGCGCGACCTCGATCGCGAAGCTGGGACCGGAGAGCGCGACGATCGCGCGACCCGGGATCTCCTCGCCCACCACGTCGGTCATGAGCGCGAGCCGGTCACGCTCGATGCCCTTGGTGGCGACGACGAGGCGTGCGGACTCCGGGATCCAGCGCGCGGCCTGGGCGGCCACCTGCCGGAGCACGTGGCTCGGCGGCGCGAAGAGCACCAGCTCGGCGCCCTCACAGGCGGAGTCGAGCGCCGAGGTCGCGCGCAACTCGGGGTGCAGCGGGATGCCGGGCAGGAAGCGGCGGTTCTCGCGGTGCGCGCTGACGGACTCGGAGACGTCGGGTTCGAACGCCCAGAGCGTGGTCTGGTGGCCGTTCTCGGCGAGCAGGTTGGCGAGCGCGGTGCCCCACGCGCCCGCGCCGACGACGGTGCACTTCATCGCGTGCCCTCCTTGGGTGCCCGCGTGATGCGCGGTTCGGTCCCCGCGCGGAGCCGCTGGATGTTGGAGCGATGGGACCAGACGACGAAGAGCCCGATGGCGCACGCGACCGCGAAGACGGGCGAGGTGGCGCCGATGGTGAACGCGACGGCGAGCGGGAGCAGCAGGGCGGCGCTGATGGACGCGAGCGAGACGATCCGCGACCGCCACACCACCGCGATGAACGCGACGAGCGCGATGCCGAGCGCGGCCGGGGCGAGCGCCGCGAAGACGCCGGCCGCGGTCGCGACGCCCTTCCCGCCGCCCTTCCAGAGGAGGAAGATGGGCTTCGCGTGGCCGGCGATGGCGGCGATGCCGAAGGCGAGCCCCCACCAGAGCGCGGTGGTCGGATCGCCCGCGTACGCCGGGTCGAGCCGCGCGGGCAGGAGCGCGACGGGCAGCGCCCCCTTGAGCGCGTCGAGCAGCAGCACGACGGCGGCGGCCTCGCCGCCGAGGTTCCGATAGACGTTGGTGGCGCCGAGGTTGCCCGACCCGATCGTGCGCAGGTCGACGCCCTTGAGGGCGCGCCCGGCCAGGTAGGCGAACGGGATCGAGCCCGCGAGGTACGCGATGCCGACCGCGATCGCCGGGTGCATCAGTCGCGCCCGCCCTTGCGCCGCATGACGATGTTGAGCGGGTTTCCGATGAAGCCCCACTTCTCGCGGAAGCCGTTGTGCAGGTACCGGATGTAGTGCTCCGCGACGAGGTCGGGGTTGTTGCCGAAGACGAGGATCTGCGGCGGCGCGGTCTCGACCTGCGTGGCGTAGTTGAGCTTGATCTCGTGCCCGGCGGCCTGCGGCGGCTGGCGCCGCGCGAGGAGTTCCTGCAGCGCGTCGTTCACGTCGCTGGTGGAGATGCGCTTGTCGCGCTCCGCCTCGACCTCGACGATGAGCTCGAGGACCTTGTTGACGCGCTGTCCGGTGATGGCGGACGTGAAGAGGAAGGGCACCCACTTGAGGTACGGGACCTTCTCGCCGGCGTCCTTCACGAACTTCGCGGAAGTCTTGTCGTCCTTCTCCTTCAGGTCCCACTTGTTCACGACGACGATGAGGCCGCGCCCCGCCTCCCACGCGAGCGTCGCGATCTTCAGGTCCTGGTTGTGCAGGCCCTCGGTGGCGTCGATCATCAGGATGCAGATGTCGGCGCGGTCGATCGCGCGGCGCGTGCGGAGCGACGAGTAGAACTCGACGCCGTCGTCCACCTTGCTCTGGCGGCGCAGGCCGGCCGTGTCGACGAAGATGAACTGCTTGCCGTGGTAGGTGAACGGCGTGTCGATCGAGTCGCGCGTGGTGCCCGCGATGTCCGACACGACGAGCCGCTCCTCGCCGAGGAGCTTGTTGATGAACGACGACTTGCCGACGTTGGGGCGCCCGACCACCGCGACGCGGAGGGCCTCGACCCGCCCGTCGCCGTCGGTGTTCGGGAGCTGCTTCACCACGATGTCGAGCAGGTCGCCGGAGTTCTTGCCGTTGGCGGCCGAGACGGGGACGACGTCCCCTGCCCCGAGGTTGAAGAACTCGAAGTAATCGGACTTCTGCGGATCGTCGACCTTGTTGGCGACGAGCACCCAGGGCTTCCGTGCGCTGCGAAGCAGGTCGATGATCCGCGAGTCGCTCGGATGCACGCCCGCCTTGGCGTCGACGATGAGGAGCATCAGGTCGGCCTCGGCGATCGCCTCCTTCACCTGACGCTTGATCGCGACGTCCATCGGCAGGTCGGAGTCCTCGACCAGGCCGCCGGTGTCCACCAGCCAGAACGGACGTCCCTGCCACTCGGCGAGGGCGAAGTGCCGGTCACGCGTGGTGCCCGCCTCCTCGCTCACGATGGCGGTGTCGTCGCCGATGATGCGATTGAAGAGCGCCGACTTGCCCACGTTGGGGCGGCCGACGAGCGCGACGACCGGGATATCAGCCATTGCCCACGCTCCCGGCGAGCGCGGGGCTCCCCTCGTGCTCGAGGACGTCGATGAAGTCGTAGGACGGGTAGACCGGCATGGGCAGCGCCTCGCGCACGGCCACGAAGGCCTGGTCGTCGAGGAAGAGCCCGGCGTCGTTGATCGTCTCGGCGGGGATGAGCGCGAGGTCGAGGTCGGTGCGGTGCGCGAGGGCCGACGTGATGTCGGCGCCCACGAGGAGGCCGGCGGTCGTGACCGTCGGGCCGAAGAGGGAGTTCACGGTGGGGATGAGTTCGAAGTGCGCGCCGGTCGCGGCGGTCAGCTGATGGATCAGCTCGGGCATGAGGGCCGCCATCGCTGAACCCGTCACGACGCCGATGCGCTTGCCATCGAGTCGCGGGAGACGCGCAACGCCGGAACGGACGCGATCGCGGAGCGAGGTCACGGCACCGACGCCGTTCTCGATCTGGGCGAAATCGCGGTAATGCGCGGCCGCGGGGAGCTCGCGACCGGCCAGCAGGTACAGCTCGTCCGACCCGTAGACCCACGGTTCGCCGCGTTCGGCCTCGGCCTTGGCCGCCCAGCGTTCGGCCGCCTCGAGGATCCGGTTGGCGTTCGCGGCGTCCATCGACTCGCCCGTGTAGATGTGCGAGAACTGCGTGAGGCCCACCGGGACGAGCGCGACGCTGAGGCACGCATCGCCGAAGGCGTACAGGTCGGCGAGCGACTGCTCGAGCACGTCGCCGTCGTTCAGTCCCGGCACCACGACCATCTGGCCATGGAACTGGATCCCGCCGTCCGTGAGCCGCGTGAGCTGCTCGACGATGTTCGGGACGCGCGGGTTGTTGAGGAGCTTCTTCCGCGCCTCCCAGGGCGTCGCGTGCACCGAGACGTAGAGCGGCGACAGCCGGTACTCGAGGATGCGCGCGAAGTCCTTGTCCTTCAGGTTCGAGAGCGTCGCGAAGTTGCCGTAGGCGAACGAGAGCCGGTAATCGTCGTCGCGGACGTACAGCGGCTTGCGGAGACCCTTCGGCAAGCCCTCGATGAAGCAGAACTCGCAGCGGTTGGCGCAGCGCCGGACATTCGGCGGCTCGAGCTCGACCCCCATCGGGTCCCCGCCCTCGCGCTCGATCTCGTAGATCACGTGCTCCCCGTCGGGGAGCTTCGCTTCGAGCTCGAACGCGTCGTCCGCGGTGAGGAAGATCCCGAGCTCGGCGGCGATGCTGTCAGGTTGGACGCGAAGGACGCGGACCATGCGAGGGCCAGTCAGGAGACAAAAAAGGCCGCGACGCGCGGCTCATTCAATGTATCAGACGGGCGAGCCGAACACAATGCAGGACAGACACTTGCGCCGTCTCGTTCGCGCGACTCTCAATCCCATTCCGGACCGATGGACGGCCACACCTCCGCGATCGGCGCGCGCGGACGACGGCAGAGGAAGATGTGCACTTCCTGCTCCTCGGACACCCGTCGCTCGTCCGTGAGTCGCCGCACGACCTCCACCTCCGCGTACAGCCGCTCGAGATCGGGGAGCGCATCGGGAGAGGCCGCCACGATGAGCACGTCGCCGCGGCGCTCCCCCGGACCCCACGCATGGAAGTCTCCGGCCGAGCTGACGGGATAGGGCAAGTGGTAGCGGTGCCGGTACATCGCGAGCGCGCCGGTCTGGCCGTAGTTGCCGCCGGCGATGGTGGTCACGAGTTGGTCGCCCGGCGTGAGGCCGCGATAGACCTCGGCGACCGCCTCCGCCTGCCGATGCCAGCCGAGCATGTCCGCGTAGTCCTGCGGCAGGGCGAGGGTGCCGCCCTGATTCGTCCGGGTCCCCGCCCCGATCCACGCGCTGTACCGCACCATGGCCTCCGGCCGCAGCAACGGGATGCCCAAGGGCAGCAGCACGATCGCTCCCGCGCCGAGGCCGAGCAGGAGGCCCGCGCGGCCGACGCGGCCGAGGCGCTCGGTGAGCCAGACCGCTCCGATGGCGAGCAGCACGGGGTGTCCCGGCGCCGCGTAGTAGTCCTTCCCTCCCCGCCAGAGCACCGTGGCGAGCAACCCGATGGCGAACAGCGCCGCCACCTGCGCGGCGACGCCGAGCCCTTCGGTCTGCAGCTCGGCACTTCCCTCGTCGCGTCCGCTGACCGCACTGCGCGCCGCCGCCCCGAGCGCGGCGAGGGCGAGCACGCTCGCGGCCCCGAGGAGGAGCAGCTGTCCGCCGACCGTGCCCAGCGCCGACGTGTGCTGGAGCTGTCCCGCCTCCAGCACCCGGAGCTGCGCGAGGAACGGCCAGCCATGGCGGACCTGCCCGAGCACCGAGGGCGATCCGAGGAAGAGCGCCAACGCGGCGGCGATCCAGGGCCAGCGCGTGCCGAGTTGGGATCGAAGCCGCGGATGCACGACGGTCACGCCGAGGATCACCGCGCCGTACATCACCGCCGATGCCTTGGTGAGGAGGCCGAGCCCGAGCGCCACCCCGACCCACACCCATCGCTCCGGCCTGGCATCGCGCGCGGCCAGGACGAGTGCCGAGATCGCGATGGCGGTCCACAGCTGATCGAAGATCACCGGCTGGAAGAGGACGCTCGGTCGGACGAAGACGGGCGCGGCGATGAGCGCGAGCCAGGCCGTGAGCGCCGCATACCGCCCGCCGCCGAGACGACGCACGAGCAGCAGGACCACGAGGGTGAGCGCCCCCCCGGCCAGAGCCGCCGGCACGCGGGCAGCCCAGACGGTGTCGCCGAGGAGCGCCGAGGAGAGGCGCGCCACGGCCGCGATGAAGGGCGGGAACTGCATGCGCAGTTCGAGGTGGTCGCCCATCGCGAAGTAGAGCAGTTCGTCGCGGTGGAACTCCCACGGCGGCGCGAGCAGGACGAGCGGGAGCAGGATCCGCGCGAGCACGAGGACCGCGATGAAGCGGCCCGCGATCAGGAGGGGGCGCGCCTCAGGCGCCGGCCGCACGCCACGCCGCGTCGGTGATCTCCACGACGGTGCGTCCGGTCGCCGCGGCGACGCGCTGCACATCGTCGAACTCGGGCTTCGACCGGGTCGAGCCGTCGGGGAGGGTCACGACCTTCACCCGGATGGTCTCGCCCTGGACCGTCACGTCGCGGAACGTGCGCGGCAACGCGCGACGCGTGACGACGTGCCGCCGCACGCCGATGGTGGTGCTCGCGGTGAACAGGAGCCGCTCCAATCCCTCGGCCGCTCCCGGCACCGCGAGCACCTCGATGCGCGTCCCGGGCCGTCCCTTCTTCATGAGGGTCGAGAGCACGGTCACGTCGAGCGCCCCCGCGTCGCGCAGCGCGTCCGCGGCCGCCGCGATCTGCTCGCCGGTCGCGTCGTCGATGTCGGCCGCGAGCAGCACCAACGTCTCCGCGGCGG
>JBGATT010000148.1:0-8510 GCA_044229035.1 Gemmatimonadaceae bacterium
AGGCCACGAGGATCGCGAGCTTCGATCCGTTGGCGATCGCCGGTTCACCGGCGAACGCGAGGTTGGTGATGAAGATCGACATGGTGAAGCCGATGCCGCCCAGCATCCCGGCCCCCACGATGTGGCGCCACGACACCTCGGCGGGGAGGCGGCAGAGGCCGGCCGAGACCGCGACGAAGGCGACGATGCTCACGCCGAGCGGCTTCCCGAGCACCAGCCCGAGCATGATCCCGACGCTGTTCGGGTCGGTCAACCCGCGCATCCAGTCGCCGCCGAGCACCACGCCGGTGTTCGCCAGCGCGAAGACCGGCACGATGAGGAACGCCACCGGCCGATGCAGCAGGTGCTCGAGTCGGTGCGACGGCGACGTGTGGTCGGCGTCCTTCGCCGAGTAGGGGATCGCGAACGCGAGGATCACCCCGGCGAGCGTCGCATGCACCCCCGACCGGAGGAGGCACCACCACATGACGACCCCGCCGACCAGATACGGCGTGAGCGCCATCACGCGGAAGCGGCGATTGAGCACGACGAGCGCGGCGAACGTCGCCAGCGCGCCCGCGACGAACCCGACCGAGAGCCCCTGCGAATAGAAGATCGCGATCACGAGGATCGCGCCGAGGTCGTCCATCACGGCGAACGCGACGACGAACACCTTCAGCGCGGGCGACACGCGGGTGCCGAGCAGCGTGAGCACGCCGAGCGCGAAGGCGATGTCCGTCGCGACGGGGATCCCCGCGCCGGCCGCGAGCGGCGTGCCCCCCGTGACGCTCAGATGCAGGAGCGCCGGCGCGACCATCCCGCCCACCGCGGCGACCGCCGGCAGCAGCGCGCGACGCGGGTCGGAGAGTTCGCCGCTGTACAGCTCGCGCTCGAGCTCGAGCCCGATCAGCAGGAAGAACACCGACATCAGGCCGTCGTTGATCCACTGCTCGATCGAGAGCCCGGCCGCTTGCCACTCGAGCAGGTGATGGAACGCCGGGCCCCACTGGCCGTTGGCGATCACGATCGCCAGCGCGGTGCACCCGAGCAGCAGGAGCCCGCTCGAGCGCTCCGACTCGACGAAGCGGTTGAAGGTGTTGGTCAGTCCGGTCAAGCCTGCGCGCATCACAGCCCTCGGGGTGGAATCCGGTGCTCGGTCCTGCCTCGCAGTTAGGCCAGCGGGACCACCGAGGTCAAGCCTGCACCGTGCCGCGCTCGGCGCGCGCTACACCGTCGCGCCGAACAGCCGTCCCACCAGATACGTGAGCCCCATCGCGAACGCGCCCCAGAATCCCACGCGCACCGCGCCGACCATCGCGCGTGCACCGCCCGCCCGCGCGGCGATCCCGCCGAGCACGATCAGGAAGAGCAACGAGCTTCCCGTGACGAGCCACGCGAGCAGCGGGGCAGGGGCCACCCACGCCACCACCAGCGGGAGCAGCGCGCCGACGGCGAAGGTGGCGGCCGATGCGAGCGATGCCTGCAGCGGTCGTGCCTGCTGGTGGCCGGAGAGTCCGAGTTCGTCCCGCAGGTGCGCGCCGAGCGCGTCCTTCGCCGTGAGTTGCTCGGCCACCTGTCGCGCGAGCGCGGGCTCGAGGCCGCGCCCGACGTAGATCCCGGTGAGTTCGTCGAGCTCATGCGCCGCGTCGGTCGCGAGCTCACGGGTCTCGCGTGCCGTGTCGGCCCGCTCGGTGTCCGCCTGCGAGCTCACCGACACGTACTCGCCCGCGGCCATCGACATCGCGCCGGCGACGAGGCCCGCCACGCCGGCCACCCCGATCGCCGCGCGGTCGGCCCCCGATGCGGCGACCCCGACGACGAGGCTCGCGGTGGAGACGATCCCGTCGTTCGCGCCGAGTACCGCGGCGCGGAGCCAACCGATGCGGTCGACGCGATGACGTTCGAGATGCGGCATGTGGGCCTCCCGGTCCTTCCGGAGCATAGCGGACCGCGCCTCGGAATGACGACCTTTCCCCGCGGTGCCGTCGATCGATCCCTCCTCCCCCCTGCTCGCGATCCTCGTCGCGGCCGCCACCGGCTTCTCCGTCGGCATCCTCCCCGTCGGACTGGCGGAGGTCGCGGCGGTCGGGATCGGCGTGGTGCGGCCGCCGGGACTCGCCCTCGCGATGCTCGCCGTCTTCACCCTCGCGCATGTCGCCGCCAAGTTGCCCTGGTACGCGCTGGGCCGCGTCGCCGATCGTGCGCGGCATCCTCGCGCGCAGCGCTTCGTGAACGGCGCGCGCACCCTTGTGGTGCAGCATCCGCGCTATGGCACCGGGCTCCTCGCCGTGAGCGCGCTCACCAGCGTGCCGCCCTTCCATCTGGCGGCCATCGCCGCCGGGATGGTCGCCATCCCCTTCGGCCGCTTCGTGCTCATCTGTCTCGCGGGCCGCACTGTGCGCTTCGGCGTGCTCGCCGCCGTGCCGGCGCTCGTGCGGCTCTGGCTCGGCTGAGCCCGCCGCTCAGCGCAGTCCGTCGAGGAAGAAGGCCGCCAGTTCCGCCCGGCCCCCGAGCCCCGACTTCTCGTAGACCGCCACCGCGTGCTGGCGCACCGTGCGCTCGCTCCGCCCCGTCGCCGCGGCGATCTGCTTGTGCCCCTGGCCCTTGAGCAGCGCGAGGGCCACTTCGCGCTCGGTCGGCGTCAGGCCCCACGCGGTGCACTGCTCGTCGATCGCGCGGCCGAGCCCTTCGAGCGACGCTTCCGCCCGCGCGCGCCACGCGTCGCGCTCCGCTTCGCGCTCGACGAGCGATCGGCGCGTGCCCGCGAGGGAGACCTGGGCCCGCCGCCAACCCCGCGCGAGGAACAGCGCGGTCCCGCCGCTGACCGTCATCAGGCCGAGTTCGACGAGGATGTGCGGCGTGAACCAGTGCTCGGGCCGGTCGAGCCAGATGTCCACCGCGCCGGCGACCGCGACGATCCCGAGCAGGACCATCACCAGCACCCGAAGCTGCGCCGAATCCAGCCCGTCGTGGCCCTCGTCCATGCCCGTCTCCCCTCCGCTGACCGTATCCGTCATCCGCCGGAGGCCCTCCGGCGTGTGTGCATCGGGCCCCGATCGCGTCGAATGTCGGATGGTGCCGCCATTCCGGCGGGCCGACTCTTCGCTCGAGGCCGCTGGACGACCCGGCGGCCGCCATCCCAGCCGGAGGATCACCCCATGCTCTCCAATCTACTCCCCACGCCCCTGCATCCGGCGGTGGTGCACCTGCCCATCGCGCTCACCCTGCTCGTGCCGCTCTTCGCGATCGGGGCGCTCATCGCGATCCACCGTGGCGCCAAGGTCCTCAGGACCTGGAGCCTCGCCGCCGCGATGCTCGCCGCGCTCTCCCTGAGCGCCTTCGTCTCGCTGGAGACCGGCGAGGACCAGGAGGAGAAGGTCGAGGCGGTGGTGCCGGAGCAGGCCTTCGAGACGCACGAGGAGGCGGCGCAGGCCTTCTTCATTCTCTCGCTCGGCGTGCTCGGCGTGGCCGGGCTCGGGCTCGTCGGCGGCAAGGTGGGGACGGCGTCGCGGTATCTCGCCGCGGTCGGGACGCTCGCACTCGTCGTCGCCGGCTACAACGTGGGGCATTCGGGCGGGCGGCTCGTCTACACCTACGGCGCGGCCGGCGCGTACGTCGATTCCCCTTCGGCGCGCGTGGCGCAGCCGGCCGGGCTCGAGGGCGCGACGGCCGTGACCCCTGAGGCGACCTCGCCCGCGGGGCGGGACGATGACGACGATCGGTGATCGTCGTCGGACCTAGACGCGGAGTCCGTCCTCGACCGGCAGCGTCAGCCGGAAGACGGTACGACCCGGCGCGGACGACTCGAGCGTGAGCGACCCGCCGTGCAGTTCCGTGATGCGGCGCGCGATGGCGAGACCGAGCCCCGCGCCGCCCGACCCTCCGCCGGACCCACGGTCCTGCGGGGGGTCGGCGCGCACGAAGCGGTCGAAGATCCGCTCCTGCAGGGCCGCCGGGACCCCGTCACCATGGTCCGTCACGCGCACCACGCAGCGCCCCGCCTGCGATTCCATCGCCACTTCCACCCGGCTCCCGCCGGGCGAGTGGCGGATGGCGTTGTCGAGGAGGTTGAGCAGCACGCGTCCCAGCAGGTCGGGATCGCCCTCGAGCGGCGCCTGTGTGAGCGCGAGCACCGCGACCTCCACGCCACGGGCGGCAGCGAGCTGCGTGACCGCGCGTGTGGTCTCGTGCACCAGCTCCTCCAGGTAGAGCGGCGCGCGCCGCACCTGCAGTTGGCCCGCGTCGGCCCGTGCGAGGAGGAAGAGGTCGTCCACGATGCGCGTCAGGCGCCGCGACGAATCGTGCACCACCTCGAGCGCCGCGCGGTACTCCGGCTCCTCGCGATGCGGCCGGGCGAGCGTGACCTCCGCTTCGGTGCGCACGATCGCCGTCGGCGTGCGCAGTTCGTGCGACGCGTCGGCCATGAACCGCCGCTGCTGCTCGAAAGCCGCTTGCAGGCGGTCGAGCAGCGCGTTCACCACCGTCGCCAGCCCCACGAGCTCCTCGCCGCCCGTCACCGGCAGCCGCTCGTGCAGCGTGCTCGCGCTGATCTCCGCCGCCCGCGCGCCCATCTCCGCCACCGGTCGCAGGCCGCGCTTCGCGAGCAGGAACCCGCCGGTCGCCGCGAGGCCGAGCAGGAACGGCACCGCGAGGATGAAGCCGGTCCGGATGCGTCCGAGCACCGCCTCCTCCTCGCGGCGCGGGTAGGCACCGATCACGCGGAATCGCTGTCCTTCGAGGACCTCGTCCCGCTCGCGCACCCGCGCCCCTGGCGTGGGCGGCGCATCCTCGCTCGCTGCGACGACCGCGCCGCTGCTGTCGCGCACCTCGATCCGCAGGTCCTTGAACCGCACCTCGCGCACCGTGGACCGGATCGTCTCCAGCGCATCGCCGCGCACGAACCGTTCGGCGCGCAGCTCCCGGCTGAAGGCCGCGAGCGCGTCGTCGACGAACCGTTCGGTCCCCGAGCGCAACGCGGCGGCGAAGAGGAGATAGCCCGCGACCTCGAACGCGAGGAAGGGGACGCCGAGGACGATCGTGAACCAGAGCGTCAGCCGCCCGCGCAGCGTGACGGGCCAGCGCCTCATCGGGCGGGAGGCGCGGGGGCGGCGGGCGCGTCCGCGGGCTCGAGGATGAAGCCTGCGCCGCGCACCGTCGTCAGCACGGGCCCGCCCGGCACGCTCTCCAGCTTCCGGCGCAGGCGTCCCGCATAGACGTCGATGATGTTCGAGTACAGCGCGCGCGCGTCCTCCCACACCACCGCCATCAGGTCCGCGCGGCTCACCACGTGCCCCGCATGCCGCGCGAGATGCGACAGGAAGTCGAACTCGCGCGCCGTCAACGTGAGCTCCGTCTCGCCCAGCGTCGCGCGGTGCCTTGCCGTGTCGATGACGAGCGACCCCACCGCGAGACGGGTCGCCGCCTCGCCGTGACGCCGCGTGAGCGCGCGCAGCCGCGCCAGCAGCTCGCCGAAGTCGAAGGGCTTGGTGAGATAGTCGTCCGCCCCGGCATCGAGTCCGGCGATGCGGTCCTCCACCGCGTCGAGCGCGGTGAGCATCAGGATCGGCACGCGGTTCCCCTCGTCGCGCACCGTGCGGCACACGTCCAGGCCGCTCAGCACCGGGAGCTTGAGGTCGAGCACCACCACGTCATGCCCGCCCTCGCGAATGAGCGCGAGCGCCTCGCCACCATGACTCGCGAGCGCGACCGTGCTGCCGGCCTCGCGCAGCCCGCGCGCCACCGAGGTCCGCAGCTGCTCGTCATCCTCCACGAAGGCGATGCGCATGCCCGAATCTACCGCGCGCCGCGGCCCCTGCCGAGCGGCACCGTTCTCACTCGCCGAAGATGAAGCGTAGCGGCAGGGTCACCTCGGTCGCCGTCGGCTCCCCTTCCACCAGCAGCGGGACGAAGAGCGTCTGCCGCACCAGCTTCACCGCCTCGGCGTCGATGTCCGCGCGGCCGGAGGAGACCGTCACCGTCACGTCGCTCACGAGTCCCTCGGAGGTGAGCGAGACCCGCAACCGCATCGCGCGCTCGGTGTCGACGAGCGACTCGTCCTCCTTCATCATGCGCTCCGTCACCGTCTGCAGCCGCCGCCTGAGCCGCGGGACGTCCGACACCGACGCCGGCCGGATGACGCGTGTCGTCCGCTCCACGCGCGCCGCGGCGCCGGTCTCGAACAGGATGTCGCTGTCCCACGGCGCCCCGCGCGATGCCGTCGGCCGCACCAGCGCGGTGAGCAGCGCGACGAGCGTGTCGCGCATCGCCGCCGGCATCTGTGTCGGCACCGTCGGCCGCGGGGGCAGGGGCGTGCCCGCCGAGTCGTAGGCGATGGTCATCATCCGCATCGCCCGCGGCGCGGCGGCGTTCGACGGCAACGCGGCGAGCGCCGTGCGGAGTGCCGCCGTGTCGAGGATCGCGTCGAGTGGCGGCGCGGGGGCAGACCAGGTCGGTCGCGCCGTCTGTGCCGCGAGGGCGGGGGCCGCGACACCCGACGCGAGGCAGAGCAGGGACAGCAACAGGACGCGAGGCATGCCGGAGTCTAAGGGCCTGCCCGCGCGCGGTCATCCCCGCGCGCCTTGACGCCGCCCCCGGGCGCCGGGACGTTTCCCGCGGTGAATCGCCCCCCCACCTGGATCCTCGTCGTCGCGGCGCTCGCCGCCGTCGTGCCTATCGCCCTCGGCATCTGGTCGCGATGGACCCGGAAGACGGCCCTGCGCGCGATGCTCCGCTTCCGCGCCCGCGTCGACCGCTTCAAGCTCACCGGCAAGCGCTACATCCGCGATTCGCTCCTCGCCGACCCCGCCGTCGCCGCAGCCGCGCGCGCCCACGCCCTCGAGCACCGTATCTCCGACGCGCGCGCCTGGGCCCGCGTGCGCGAGTACATCGACGAGATCGTCCCCGCCTTCAACCTCCTCATGTACTACCAGTTCGGCTACGCCGCGTCCAAGGCGTCGCTCGAGCTCTTCTACAAGACCACCGTGAAGGTGCGCGATCCCGCGGCGTTCGAGCGGCTCCCCCGCGAGAGCATCGTGATCTATCTCATGAACCACCGCTCCAACGCCGACTACGTCCTCGCGAGCTACGCCCTCGCCGGTCAGGTGGCGATCTCGTACGCCGTCGGCGAGTGGGCGCGCGTCTTCCCGCTCGAGTACCTCTTCAAGTCGTTCGGGTCGTACTTCATCCGTCGGCGATACCGCGAGCCGCTCTACCACACCGTGCTCGAGCGGTACGTGCAGCTCATCACGCGCAATGGCGTCACGCAGGGGCTCTTCCCCGAGGGCGGACTCTCCCGCGACGGTCATCTCCGCCCTGCGAAGATCGGGCTCCTCGACTACATGATCGGCACCGCCGCCGAACCCGGCTTCGCCGAGCGCATGTACGTCGTGCCCGTCGCGATCAACTACGACCGCGTCCTCGAGGACCGCACGCTGCTCCGCGAGCTCCGCGCGACGAGCGGCGGCACCACCACCGGGCGCACCGCGCAGCTGCGCGAGGTGCTCAACTACATGGTGTCCAACTTCGGCCGTCTCTCCACGCGGCGGTGGAAGCGCTACGGCCGCGCTGCCGTGGTCGTCGGCGACCCGGTTCCCGTCGCGCCCTGGCTGGCGGGCGTCGCGAGCGAGGGGACGCCGCTCTTCGCGCGCGAGCGGCACGAGCGCCTCGAGGCGGTGCAGCGCTTCACCGACGGCATGATGGCCCGCATCGGCGCGATCATCCCCGTCACCGCGGTGCCGCTCACCTGCGCGGCGCTGCAGACCTTCGACGCCGAGTACATCCCCGAGGCGCGGCTCCTCGCGCGCATCGAGGAGCTGCGCGACACGCTCGTCGCGCGCGGTGCCGAGGTGGTGGAGCCGGCGCGCGAGGCCGCCGAGACGTTCGAGCGCGCGTATCGCATGCTGCAGATGCGTCGCGTGCTATCCAAGGAAGGGGACGCCTACGTGATCCTCCCGCGCGGGCGCGAGTTGATCAGCTACTACGCCAACGGCATCGCGCACCTCTGCGGCCAATGGGAGTCGCAGGTCCGCGAGCGGGACGCGCTGCCGGTCGACACGCTCGTGGGGCGCTGAGCCCGGCGCCACGTGACGGTCACCGGGCACGCGAGGTAGTCGGGATGTCGTCCTCACGGAGCCCCGTCATGTCGCGAGCGCGCCGCGCCGTCGCCGTCCTCGTCCTCTTCGCCTGTGCGCTCCGGATGGCGGCGTGCACGACCGTCGTGCCGCAGTCGGCGTCCCCGGGCGCCGTGGCCCCGCGCGAGTTCCCGCGCACCGTCTCCCTCGTGCTCCGGGACGGCGCGCGTGTCGACCTCTTCTCGGCGCGCCTCGAGGGCGACTCGATCCGCGGGGAGCGGAGGGACACCGGTGCGACCGCGGTCGCGGCGGCGGACGTCGTGCGGTGGGAGGCGCGGCGGTTCTCGCCCGGCCGGACCCTCGCCGCGGTGGCGGCGACCACGCTCACCGTCGTGGGGCTCTGGCTCATCATGTATGACGGCCCGATCGAAGCGCTGCACCAGCCCGGGAGCTGATGCGGAT
>JBGATT010000149.1:0-12561 GCA_044229035.1 Gemmatimonadaceae bacterium
CCGGGCGATCCACGTAGTGGCAGATGGACGAACAACCTAGGGTACGATGCCGACGATCAATCAGCTCGTCAGGCAGAGCCGCCGCGAGGTCCTCAAGAAGGACAAGGCGCCGGCTCTGAAGCAGAATCCGTTCAAGCGTGGCGTGTGCACCCGTGTGTACACCACCACCCCCAAGAAGCCGAACTCCGCGCTCCGCAAGGTCGCGCGTATCCGTCTCGTCAACGGCTTCGAAGTCACCGCCTACATCCCGGGCGAAGGCCACAACCTGCAGGAGCACTCGATCGTGCTCATCCGCGGCGGCCGCGTGAAGGACCTTCCGGGCGTTCGCTACCATATCGTACGCGGCAAGCTCGACGCCTCTGGCGTGGCCGGGCGCAATCGCAGCCGCTCCAAGTACGGGACCAAGAAGCCGAAGGCGGGTGCCCCGGCTGGAGGTAAGAAGAAGTGAGCCGCCGCAAGAGTGCCGTGAAGCGCACCATCCTCCCGGATGCGCGCTATGACAGCCAGACTGTCAGCAAGTTCATCAACGTCCTGATGTACCAGGGCAAGAAGTCCACCGCCGAGCGCATCTTCTACGGCGCGATGGACATCGTCGAGGCCAAGGCCGCTCAGCCGGGCGTGAACGTCTTCAAGCAGGCGCTCACCAACCTCAAGCCGGTCGTCGAGGTGAAGTCCCGCCGCGTCGGCGGCGCGACCTACCAGGTCCCCGTCGAGGTCCGCCCCGAGCGCCGCACCGCGCTCGCCATGCGCTGGCTGATCAGCTACTCGCGCGACCGCAACGAGAAGTCGATGGCGGAGAAGCTCGCCGCCGAGACGCTCGCCGCGGCCAAGGGCGAGGGCAACGCGATCAAGAAGCGCGAGGACACGCACAAGATGGCCGAGGCCAACAAGGCGTTCGCGCACTATCGCTGGTAGCGCACGGCTGAAGGACGAACGAGCGGGGGGCGACCGACCCGTCGCCCCCCGCTTTGCTGTCCCCGCCACGCGCGTCCGACGCGCGGGGAGATCTCCGGCCGCCCCCCGCCCGGTGACGCGCCGGTGACGGTGCCGCCACACCATGGGGAGGGCGCCGCAATACGGCGCACCTGGTGGCAACGATCTCGTGGGACTCACTCGGCATCCCCGCCCTATCCTGCCGACTCCTCGAGGGTCCTCACCAACCACAACGGAGGTAGACATGAACGGAAGGAAGTGGGTGCGGTCGCCGTACATCCTCGCGCTCGTCATCGGGCTCGGGCTGAGCGCGGTGACCCAGGCCAAGGCGCAGAGCCGGTCGAACGACGTGATCGCGTGCATCGACGCCGCGGCCGACGAGTTCAAGCGGTGCGTGGACGACCTGCCGTGGTACCAGGAGGCGGCCTGCTACGCCCGCTATGCCGCGGACGGCATCCTCTGCGCGCCCTCGGTCGTGTTCAACGCGATCTGAGCCGATGCGCACGCTCGCGAATCACGCATTCGCGCTCACCCTGCTGGTCCTCGCCGCGTGCGGCGGGGACCAGCAGGGGCGGCGCGCCGGCGCACCGGGCGCCGAGGGCACTGGCGAGAGGATCGCCGTCGTCGAGGCCGTGCCCCCTCGTGTCACACGCCCGCTGCGCGCCGACGACGGTACCCTGCTCTCGGTGCGGGACGTCATCGCCACTGACCGCGCGCTGCTGATCCTCGACGGGTCGTCGAGCGAGATCTGGCAGATGGATCTCCCGGGCTCCACCACGCCGGCGAGCGCGCCCGTACTCCGCCGCGTCTCCCGCCCACGGCAGTTCGGCCAGGGCGACGTGTTCGCGATGGCCGCGCACTCCGCAGGGCTGTCGGTGATCGGCGTCGATGGCGCCCTGCGCGTGATGGAGCGCGCGGACGCCGACCGACTCGCGTACATCATCCACGCATTCCGGCCGATCCACCGGCCCCTCGCCCTCGGCGAATGGCCCGACGGGCGCTGGGTGGCCGTGCACGCGCTGGTGGTGCTGCAGGGCACGCCGGTCGACAGCGTCCTCGTGTCGGCGGTCGACTCCGCCGGGCGCGTGTCGCGGGTCTTCGGTCTCGAGCGCACCGGTCCCTCGCGCCCCGACGCGTTCATGGCCGATCCCGTCAGCGCGCGCGCCCTGCGGGGCCGCCTGGTGCTCGTCGGGGCCGACCCGGCGCGCGTGCTCTCCCTCTCGCCCACGGGGACGACGGTCGACACGTTGCTCGGCACACCGCGACGCGAACTCGGCCCGGCGGAGCGGTCCGGGATCGAGCGGATGCGCACCGATCCGCGCACGCCGGACGCGATCCGTGCGTCGCGACCGCCGGGGCAGCGACCGGCGGCACTCGCGGCGTTGCCCTTCGCGTTCGGCTATCTCGTCGTCGCGCAGGGCGGGGAGCAGGCGCGGTTCCTCGACCTCTACTGTGGCCGCACGTTCCGTCGAACACTGATCTCCCGCGCCGGCCTGCACGAGCTGTTCGTGGTGGAGGGCGGGATCGTCGCCGTCGACGAGCCGCCGAGCGATGCGCCGGATCGTCCGCTCGTGCTGTCGTTCTACCGGAGCCAGGACTTCCACGCCGAGTGTGCCAGGTGAACGAGGCGTTCGTCGTCGCGCGTGGTCTCGTGAGAACGTACGGCGCCGTCCGGGCCGTTGACGGGGTGGACCTCACGCTGGAGCGCGGTCGCGTCGTCGGGGTCGCCGGGCCGAACGGGTCGGGGAAGTCCACCGTGGCGCGGATGCTCCTCGGGTTCTCGTCGCTCGATGGCGGCACCGCGACCATCGCCGGCCTTCCGCCGGTGGCGTATCGCGAGGCGCACGGCGTCGGCTTCGTCCGCGAGGATGGTGCGCGCGGATGGGACCGCCTGACGCCGCGACAGTTGCTCTCGCTCCGGGGCGATCCCGACGATGCGACCGTCCGGCAGGTCGGCGAGATCCTCCAGCTCGCGCCGCTGATGGATCGCCCCATCGCCGCGCTCTCGAAGGGGCAGTGGCGCGTCTGCCAGCTCTGGTTCGCGCTCGCCTCCGACCCGCGGTTCCTCGTGCTCGACGAGCCGGAGGCGGGACTCGATCCCGTGGCCCTCGACCGCCTGCGCCTCGTCGTGCGCGCGGCCGCGGAGCGCGGGGCCGCGGTGCTGATGCTCAGCCATCACCTCGACGAGATGGCGCTCACCGCCGACACGGTGTTGTTCATGGCGCGTGGCAAGGTGCGAGGGTCAGTGGATCCGCGCGGCAAGGCGGCCACCGAGCTCAGGGCCGACTACCGGCGACTCGTGGAGGCCGAATGACCGCCAGGGAGGTGTTGCTCGTCTGCCGCGCCGCACGCGACTGGCGCGTGCTCGGCGGCACCGTGGTGCTCGCGGCGATCGCGGCGGCCGTCCTGGCCAGCGGCGGCGAAAGCGTCATCGGGTTCGTCGGATACTATGGCCCGCCAATGGTCGCGATCTCCGTGATGGGTCGGACGTTCGAGTACTCGCAGCGATCCTCGGTGTGGGTGATGCTCGCGCAGCGGCCGGGATCGGACGTGCGCCGCGCCTGGTCGATCCTCGGCGTCGGGGCGGCGGTCTCGCTCGCACTGAGTGCGATCCTCCTGGTCGGCGCGCTGGTCGGCATCCTGCGCAGTCCGGACCTCCCGGCGACCGCGTTCCGGTCGCATCTGATCGCGATGCCGCTCTGGACCGTCGTCGTCGCGTGCGCCGTGGCGGTCGCCAGCACCGCCGCGCGCACCGGGACGGCCGGGGTCGCCATCGGCTGGCTGATCACGCCGTTCCTCATCGCATTCCTCAAGTCCGCGTTCGGGTTCTCCGACCAGGTGGAGAGCGCGCTCCAGTTCCTCGCGCCGCCGTTCGATGCCGTACTGCACTTCCCCGCGGTGTTGCGCGGGGAGATGCCGGAGCAGGCGGCACTCCGGACCGCGCAGCTCGCCTCGTTCCCCGTCCTTTGCCTCTTCCTCCTGCGTTGGCGCATCGGCGTGCGTGCCCGACCCGACCGGGACCGCGTCGAGTAGCCACCTGAGGCGGGGTCAGCGAGGGGGGCGAGGCATCGCGCACCAGCCGGACCTGCGAACGGCGCGCCCGGGTGTATGTTCTGGCGCCGAACCCATGCCAGTGGAGTCCAGCATGCCCGACATCCTCTTCGACTTCCCCGTCGCCGCGACCCCGGACAAGGTCTTCGAGGCCGTCGCGACCCCGGACGGCCTCCCCCGCTGGTGGACCCGCACCCCCGCTGAGGGCGACCCGGCGGTCGGGGCGGTCTGGGGGTTCGACTTCGGGCCCAAGTTCCAGTGGCAGGGGGTCGTCCGCCGCTTCGAGCCGGGGCAGGTGGTCGAATGGGAGCTCACCAAGGCAGACCCCGACTGGCGGGGGACTCGTGTCCGGGTCGAGCTCGAAGCGCAGCCCGGCGGCCTCACGTGGGTCCGCTTCGCCCACGAGGGGTGGGCCGAAGCGGGCGAACACTACCGGATCTCGGCCTATTGCTGGGCGATGTACCTCCGGCTCCTCAAGCACTGGGTGCAGCGCGGGGAGACGGTGCCGTACGACCGCCGGCTGGAGATCTAGCGAGCGCATTGTCCCCCATTGACATAGCCCCCCAGCACACTACTTTTCTCGGGCTACGTCGAAGCGCCTGAAAAGGCATTCGGCGCGGCAAGGAGTCCGTTCATTCGGCCTCCCCGGGGCACTGCGACCCGGACAGATGGGCCCGCCAACGTCGGTTCCAGTGACGCGCGGGGGGAGTGGACAGCCCGACCGATCCCGCCATGACGTGCTTGCACGCTCACGGCGCCAAGGTTCCCGAAAAGTTCGCAGGACAATTCGACGTCGGGTGGTGGAGTCGGCTTCCAGCTGACACCCGATGCGCCGAGGGTCCCCAGTCGCGCTCCAGTGGCGACTGTACCCGGCGAGTGCGGATGGATACCGGTCCCCCGGATGCTGGTTTGGGGGGGACGCCCGGTCCAGCCGCGTTTTTGTTGGCTTGAGCCCGACCCGGACGTTCAACTGAGCGAATAGAGACAATGGCCCGTACGACCGACCTGAAGTACTATCGCAACATCGGCATCATGGCGCACATCGATGCCGGCAAGACCACGACGACCGAGCGCGTCCTCTACTATACGGGGAAGTCGCACAAGATCGGCGAGGTCCACGATGGTGCGGCCACGATGGACTGGATGGAGCAGGAGCAGGAGCGCGGCATCACCATCACGTCCGCCGCGACGACGTGCTTCTGGATGCGCCACGGCCAGTCGGACAAGAAGGGCGAAGGGCCGGAATACCGCATCAACATCATCGACACCCCCGGGCACGTCGACTTCACCGTCGAAGTGGAGCGCTCGCTCCGCGTCCTCGACGGTGCGGTGACGCTGCTCGACTCGGTCGCCGGCGTCGAGCCGCAGACCGAGACCGTCTGGCGCCAGGCCGACCGCTACAAGGTCCCGCGCATGATCTTCTCGAACAAGATGGACCGCGTCGGCGCGAACTTCACGCGCTGCGTCGAGATGATCCGCGACCGCCTGAGCAAGCAGGCCCTCCCGATCCAGCTCCCCGTCGGCTCGGGCGAGCTCTTCACGGGCCACATCGACATCATCGAGCGCAAGCAGTACATCTTCGACAACGAGACCCTCGGCAAGACCTTCACGGTCACCGACGTCCCGGCCGAGTTCCACGAGCAGGTCGAGGAGGCGCGCCGCGCCCTGATCGACATGGTCGTCGAGCACGACGAGATCCTCATCGAGAAGTACCTCGCCGGCGAGGAGCTCTCGAACGACGAGATCCGCCAGTGCATCCGCTCGGCCACGATCGCCATGAAGTTCGTGCCGATCCTCTGCGGCGCCTCGTTCAAGAACAAGGGCGTCCAGGCGCTCCTCGACGCGGTCATCGACTTCCTCCCGTCGCCGCACGACGTGCCGGCGATCGAAGGGCATGCGCCGCTCCATGACGCGACGCCCGACACCCGCGCCGTCTCCGACGACGCGCCGTTCGCCGCCCTCGCGTTCAAGGTCGCGACCGACCCGTTCGTCGGCCGCCTCACCTTCTTCCGCGTCTACTCGGGCGTCCTGAAGGCCGGGTCGCACGTCTACAACTCGACGAAGGACAAGCGCGAGCGCATCGGCCGCCTGCTGCAGATGCACGCCAACAAGCGCGAGGAGATCGAGGAAGTGCGCGCCGGCGACATCGCCGCCGCGATCGGCCTCAAGGACACCCGCACGGGTGACACGCTCTCCGACGAGGAGAAGCCGATCATCCTCGAGGCGATGAAGTTCCCGACGCCCGTCATCGACGTCGCGGTCGAGCCGAAGACCAAGGCCGACCAGGACAAGATGGGCATCGCGCTCAACAAGCTCGCGGAAGAGGATCCGACCTTCCGCGTGCACACCGACGCCGAGACCGGCCAGACCATCATCTCGGGCATGGGCGAGCTGCACCTCGAGATCATCGTCGACCGCATGATGCGCGAGTTCAAGGTCGAGGCGAACGTGGGCCGTCCGCAGGTGGCCTACCGCGAGACGATCAAGAAGCGCGTCGACAAGGTCGAGGGGAAGTTCATCCGCCAGTCGGGCGGCAAGGGCCAGTACGGCCACGTCGTCATCAACGCGATGCCGGCCGAGCCGGGCCAGGGCTACGTCTTCGAGGACAAGATCGTCGGCGGCGTCATCCCGCGTGAGTACATCAAGCCGGTCGAGGAAGGGATCCGCGAGGCGCTCGAGAACGGCGTGCTCGCCGGCTACCCGATGGTCGACGTGAAGGTCGAGCTGGTCTACGGCTCGTACCACGACGTCGACTCGAGCGAGATGGCGTTCAAGATCGCCGGCTCCATGGCGATCAAGGAAGCCGCCCGCGGCGCCACCCCGATCATCCTCGAGCCGATGATGAAGGTCGAGGTCGTCAGCCCCGACCAGTTCTTCGGCGACGTGCTCGGCGACCTGTCGTCGCGCCGCGGCAAGATCGGCGGGATGACGCAGCGCGGGGAGGCCCAGGTCATCGGCGCCACCGTGCCGCTCAGCGAGATGTTCGGGTACTCCACCAAGCTCCGCTCCATGACGCAGGGCCGCGCGGTGTACTCGATGGAGTTCTCGCACTATGAAGAAGTGCCGAAGGCGAAGGCCGAAGAGATCATCGCCAAGCAGAAGTAGGCTGAAGGCTGAAGGCTGAAGGACGAAACAGCGCAGATCCGATCGCAGGACAACTTTCCAACTTTCTCAGGACGCTTTCCAATGGCCAAGGCAAAGTTCGAGCGGAACAAGCCGCACGTGAACGTGGGCACGATCGGTCACGTCGACCACGGCAAGACCACCACCACGGCCGCCCTGACCAAGATCTCGGCGGACAAGTTCGGCAACACGAAGTACGTCGCCTACGACGAGGTCGCCAAGGCGTCCGAGTCGCAGGGTCGTCGTGATGCCACGAAGATCCTCACCATCGCCACCTCGCACGTGGAGTACGAGACGAACGCGCGCCACTACGCGCACGTCGACTGCCCCGGGCATGCCGACTACGTGAAGAACATGATCACGGGCGCCGCGCAGATGGACGGCGCGATCCTCGTCGTCTCGGCCGTCGACGGCCCGATGCCGCAGACCCGCGAGCACATCCTCCTGGCCCGCCAGGTGAACGTGCCGAAGATCGTCGTGTTCCTCAACAAGTGCGACCTCGTCGAGGACGCCGAGCTCCTCGACCTCGTCGAGCTCGAGGTGCGCGAGCTCCTCTCGAAGTACGGCTACGACGGCGACAACGCCCCGGTCATCCGCGGCTCGGCGTCCAACGCCATCGCCGGCAAGCCGGAGTGGGTCGCGAAGATCGAGGAGCTCTACAACGCCCTCGACACCTTCATCCCCGAGCCGCTCCGCGAGGTCGACAAGCCCTTCCTCCTCCCGGTCGAGGACGTCTTCTCGATCACCGGCCGCGGCACCGTCGCCACCGGCCGCATCGAGCGCGGCAAGTGCAAGGTCGGCGAGGAACTCGAGTTCGTCGGCTACAACTCGGACAAGAAGACGATCGTCACGGGCGTCGAGATGTTCCGCAAGCTCCTCGACGAGGGCTTCGCCGGCGACAACGTCGGTCTCCTCCTCCGCGGCATCGACAAGAAGGACATCGAGCGCGGCATGGTGCTCGCCAAGCCCGGCTCGATCAAGCCGCACACGAAGTTCGAGGCCGAGGTCTACGTCCTCACGAAGGAAGAGGGCGGCCGCCACACGCCGTTCTTCAAGGGCTACCGCCCGCAGTTCTACTTCCGCACCACGGACGTGACGGGCGCGATCGAGCTCCCGGCCGGCACCGAGATGGTGATGCCGGGCGACAACATCCAGATGACGATCGAGCTCATCATCCCGATCGCGATGGAAGCGCAGCTCCGCTTCGCCATCCGTGAGGGCGGCCGCACCGTCGGTGCGGGCGTCGTGACCAAGATCCTCGCCTAACAACAACCGGGAGCGGGGCGCCCACGCGGCGCCCCCCGGATCACGCGGTGATCGACCAGGCCTCGGCGGACATCGTGCGGACCGCGGAGAAGACGGGGGCCCAGGTCTCCGGCCCGATCCCGCTCCCCACGAAGACGCAGCGCTGGACCGTCCTCCGCTCGCCGCACGTCGACAAGAAGTCGCGTGAGCAGTTCGAGCTGAAGACGCACAAGCGGGTGATCGACATCCTCGACTCGAAGGCGGTCACGGTGGACGCCCTCACGAAGCTCGACCTGCCGGCCGGGGTCGACGTCGAGATCAAGGTGGAATAGGGCCACGGATGAAGGCGGAAGGATGAAGGCTGAAAGCGAGAAGCATCGTGGGATCGCAGTCACTTTCATCATTCATCCTTGAGCCTTCATCCTCGGCTCGAGAGTCCTCCGGCCTCAACGGGCGCCACACACGGTGGCTCCGGGCCGTGACTAACCAAGCGAGAGTGAAATGATCGGAATCATTGGCAAGAAGCTGGGGATGACCCAGATCTTCGACGAGGCAGGGATGCAGATCCCCTGCACCGTGGTGGAGGCCACCCCCAATCCCGTGACGAAGGTCGTCGCCGCGGAGAAGGAGGGCTTCGCCGCGGTGGAGCTGGGCTACGGCGCGCAGCGCACGGCCCGCGAGAACAAGAAGGGGGAGCGGACGCCCAAGGGCAGCCGCGCGACCAAGGCGGAGCTCGGGCACGCGAAGAAGGCCGGCCTCGAGGCCGCCCCCGCCGTGCTGCGCTCCTTCCGCCTCGATGATGCGCCGGGGAAGGGCGCGGAGATCCCGACGTACAACATCGGGGACGTCATCAAGGTCGACATCTTCACCGTCGGCGAGATGGTGAAGGTCACCGGGACGACGAAGGGCCGCGGCTTCCAGGGCGTGGTGAAGCGGTGGGGCTTCGGTGGTGGCCCCAACACGCACGGCAACACGAAGCACCGGCGTCCCGGTTCCATCGGACCCGGCACCGACCCGTCGCGCGTGATCAAGGGCAAGAAGATGCCCGGCCACTACGGCGCCGAGCGTCACACGCAGGGGAACCTCCGCGTCGAGAAGATCGACGCCGAGCGCAACCTGATCTATATCCGCGGCAGCGTCGCCGGTCCGACCAACGGCATCGTGCTCGTCCGCAAGCAGGGCTGACCCAGATGACTGAACCCATGAACCTCGACGCGGCCGCGTACACGGCGCTCGGCACCCCGCGCGATCGCGTGGCGCTCCCGGGCAGCACGTTCGACGGCACCGTGAACGTCCCGGTGATGCACCAGGCGGTGAAGGCGTTCCTCGCCAACCAGCGCCAGGGCACCCACGCCACGAAGACCCGCCGCTGGGTCGTCGGTGGCAACCAGAAGCCGTGGAAGCAGAAGGGCACCGGCCGCGCCCGTCAGGGCTCGACCCGTGCGCCGCAGTTCGCCGGCGGTGGCGTGGTCCACGGCCCGACGCCGCGCGACTACGCCCAGCGCACCCCCAAGAAGATGAAGGCCGCCGCCCTGCGCGGTGCCCTCTCCGACCGGGCGCGCAACGGCCGCCTGCACGTCGTCGAGGGCCTGGTCACCGGGGAGACCCCGTCGACCAAGGCCGCCGTCACCGCGCTGGCCGCGATCAGCGAGCGCCGTCACGTGCTCGTGGTCGTCGACCGCGAGGACGACGTCACCTGGCTGTCGCTGCGCAACGTGCCGAGCGTGCACATCATCGCGCCCGACCAGCTCAACACGTACGACGTCCTCGTGAGCGACGACGTGGTCTTCACCAGGAGCGCCTACGACGCGTTCGTGACCGGTCCCACGACCGGCAAGGGTGCCAAGGCCGTCGCGACCGAGTCCGAGGCCATCGAGGAGGGCTCCGCATGAGCCGCATCAGCGACCCGCGCGACATCCTGCTCGCGCCGGTGATCTCGGAGAAGAGCTACGGGCTCCTCGACGAGAACAAGTACACGTTCATCGTCGCTCCCGACGCCAACAAGACCCAGATCAAGATCGCGGTCGAGCAGGTGTTCGGCGTGCGCGTGACGAGCGTGAACACGCTCAACCGCCAGGGCAAGCGGACGCGGACGCGCTACGGATTCGGCAAGCGTGCCGACTCCAAGCGCGCCATCGTCAGCCTCGCTGACGGCGACCGCATCGACATCTTCGGCGGTCCGGTCTCCTGACCGGCCACCCGACGTAACCGACGAGGAAGAGAAACCCGATGGGTATCCGCAAGTACAAGCCGACCACTCCGGGCCGCCGTGGCTCGAGCGTGGCCGACTTCGTCGAGATCACGCGGTCGGAGCCGGAGAAGTCGCTCGTTCGCCCGCTTCCCAAGAAGGGCGGCCGCAACAACTCCGGCCGCATCACCACCCGTCACCAGGGTGGTGGCCACAAGCGCGCCTACCGCGTCATCGACTTCCGTCGTGCGGACAAGGACGGCGTGCCGGCCAAGGTCGCGCACATCGAGTACGACCCCAACCGCACCGCGCGCATCGCGCTGCTGCACTACGCCGACGGCGAGAAGCGCTACATCGTGGCGCCGAACAAGCTCAACCAGGGCGACACCGTCGAGACGGGTCCCTCGGCCGACATCAAGCCGGGCAACAACCTGCCGCTGCGCAACATCCCGGTCGGTACCGTCATCCACGCGGTGGAGCTGCGTCCCGGCGGCGGTGCGAAGATCGCCCGCTCCGCCGGCGCGAGCATCCAGCTCGTGGCCAAGGACGGTCCCTACGCCCAGCTGCGCCTGCCCTCGGGCGAGATCCGCAACGTCGACGTGCGCTGCCGCGCGACGATCGGCGAGGTGGGCAACGCCGAGCAGAGCAACATCAACTGGGGCAAGGCCGGCCGCATGCGCTGGAAGGGCAAGCGCCCGACCGTCCGCGGTGTGGCCATGAACCCGATCGACCACCCGCACGGTGGTGGTGAGGGTAAGACCTCCGGTGGACGCCACCCGGTGTCCCCGTGGGGTCAGCAGGAGGGCCGCACCCGCAAGGCCCACAAGGAAAGCGACAAGCTCATCGTGCGTCGCCGCCGGTCCGGTAAGAAGCGTTGATCAAGGAGCCGTTGACAGATGCCTCGTAGCCTCAAGAAGGGCCCCTTCATCGACGATCACCTTCAGAAGAAGGTGGACGCTCAGAACGAAGCCGGCACCAAGAACGTCATCAAGACGTGGTCGCGCCGTTCGGTCATCAGCCCGGACATGCTCGGTCACACCTTCGCCGTGCATGACGGCCGCAAGCACATCCCGGTCTTTGTGACCGAGTCGATGGTCGGCCACAAGCTCGGCGAGTTCGCCGCGACGCGGACCTTCAAGGGTCACGTCAAGGACGACAAGAAGGGTCGTCGTCGCTGATGGCCACCAAGGAGAAGCAGATCGTGGAACCCGCCGTCGAGGCGTATGCCGTGGCTCGCCACGTGCGCGTCACCCCGATGAAGGCCCGCCGGGTCGTCGACCTCATTCGTGGCAAGTCCGCCACCGAGGCCGTGTCGACGCTGATGTTCGCCCCGCAGGCGGCATCGGAGCCGGTGCGCAAGGTGCTGCAGAGCGCCATGGCCAACGCCCGTGTCAAGGCCGACCAGGCCTCCGCCGCGTTCGACGAGCGCGCGCTGGTCGTCTCGGCCGCCTTCGTCGACGAGGGTCCGACCATGAAGCGGTTCCGCCCCCGGGCGCAGGGCCGCGCGTCGCGCATCAACAAGCGCACCAGCCACATCACTGTCGTTGTGTCGCAGCCGGAGATTGCTGCGGCGCGGAGCCGGAAGGGAACCCGCTGATGGGACAGAAGGTCAACCCGCACGGCTTCCGCCTCGGCATCACGACCGAGCACAAGAGCCGTTGGTTCGCAGACTCGACCAAGACGGGTCAGCGTTACCGCGACTACGTCAAGGAAGACGTCGAGATCCGCAAGCTCATGGAGAAGGGCATGGAGCGCGCCGGCATCTCCCGCGTGGAGATCGAGCGCACCCGTGACCGCGTCCGTGTCGACATCCACACCGCGCGTCCGGGCATCGTCATCGGTCGCCGTGGCGCCGAGGCCGACCGCATCCGCGGCGAGCTGGAGAAGCTCACCGGCAAGCAGGTCCAGCTGTACATCCTCGAGGTCAAGAACCCCGAGATCGACGCTCAGCTGGTCGCCCAGGGCATCGCCGAGCAGCTCTCGGCGCGTGTCTCCTTCCGTCGCGCGATGCGCAAGGGCAT
>JBGATT010000013.1:0-37697 GCA_044229035.1 Gemmatimonadaceae bacterium
GGGCGTTCGCGGCTTGCGGGTTCGCGGGCGTGGAGGCAGGCGCGGGCGCGACGGTTGTCGGAGCCGGCGGCGCGGCTGGATCCGGACACGCGCGCAACAGGTACTCGTACTGGTTCTCGAGCTCGAGCGCGCCGGCGCGCACCAAGGGCCGACCGCTGCGCAACACGTTGCAACCGGCGTCGCGGTCGCCGCGCTCCATCAACAGGCGGCCCTGCCAGAGGCCCGCCTCGCCCCGCGCGGGAGAGTCGGGTGCCTCGCGCGTCAGTCGCTCCAGGTAGCGGATCGCCGCCTCCCGGTCACCGCGCGCCGACTCGCCCTGCGCCAGCCGCAGCATCGCGTCCCCCGCGCGCGGCGACCGGTCGTGCTCCAGCATCACGCGCAGATAGTCGCGTTGCGCCGATTCCCACGACTCGGCGAGCGTCGCGCGCCAGAACAGTGCATCGGCCTCGGCGCTCGACCCCGGCTCGGCCGCGTTCACGAGCGAGTCCATCAGGGCACGCCCTTCGGCCCCCTGGCCGTCGGTCACGAGTCGCTGCGCCCGGCGGTACGCGGCCTGCAACGAGTCGGCGCGGCTCGGCGCGGCCGCCTGTGCCTGCGCCACACGGACGACGATGAGCAGCGCGAGCAGCGCACGCGCGACGGTCGAGAGCATCGATCCTACCTCAGGCAGCCCGCCGGCGCGCGGCCGGCGGCGTGATCGCGAGCAGGAGCGAGGTCACGATCTGCGCCTCGCTCGAGACCTTCGTGTCCTTGAGGGCCGTATCGGCCGCCAGCAGGTGCGGCAGTGCGTGCTCGATGTCCGCCGCGTTCCACTTCGGGACGGCACGGGCCCAGCACTTCACGGCATCACCCCAGGCGCGGCCGGTGTAGATGCCGCCGCCTTCCTTGAGCAGAGTGAAGAACTCACCCTCCAGTCGCCCCGCCGCGAGTCCGCGCGCGCGCGCCGCCACGCCCCAGCCGATCGCGAGCGTCTGTGCCGTGAGCGCGAGCACGACCTGCACGC
Organism: Gemmatimonadaceae bacterium; assembly: GCA_044229035.1. Lineage (GTDB taxonomy): Bacteria > Gemmatimonadota > Gemmatimonadetes > Gemmatimonadales > Gemmatimonadaceae > Pseudogemmatithrix. Next base: position 1,004 of record JBGATT010000013.1, read on the forward strand.
CGTTCAACTTTGGCGTCATGAACACCTCGTCGACGATCGCGATCGCGCGCGTCGTCTCGCGCATCGCGGCCAGATCGAGCAGATCGGCGAGCGTGTGGCCCGGCCGCACGCCCGTCACCGCCTGCACCGCGTCGGGACCGATGGGCTTGCCATCCGTGTACGCGGCCAGCTTCTGCAGTTCGCCGCTCAGGAGCGCGAGGTCGTTCCCGGTATAGCTCGCGAGCAATGTCGCCGCATCGGGCAGGATCGTCGTCCCGCAGGCCTTCGGCGCCTCGAGCGCGAGCCACTGCTGCAGCTCTTCGTCGCTCAGCGCGCGGAACTCGAGCGCGCTCGACGACTTGAGGAGGTCCGCCGGCGGCTTCGCGCCGCCCGGCACCACCAGCACCAGACAAGTGTCGCTGGCCGGCTTCTCCACGTGGCGCGTGAGCCGCTCGAGCGCCGGCTTCTTCAGCGCCTCCGGATCTCGCAGGATCACGACGCGCCGGTCGGCAAGCATCGGCAGGGCTTCGAGGGCGCCCGACAGGCGCGCCACGTCGCATTCGGCCCCGCGCAACTGTTCGAGATTGAAGTCCCGCGTGGAGGGATCGGTCGCCACGGCGATCAACGCGCGGACCTTCTCCTCCTTCAGGAAGTCATCCGTGCCGTGGAACAGGTAGACCGGGTCCAAGCGGCCGCTCTCGAGCGCCGACTTGAACGCCTTCATCGTCACGGGTGCCATACGGCCGGAATATAGCGGCCGAGGCACGCGGCCGAGGCTCCGCCGCCAATCGCGCATCCAGTGTGGCGCGGAAGCCGGGCGAGGCACGCATCGGTCGCCGGTGCCGCGCGAGCAACAATCCGGCGCGGACGAGGCGATCGTACTCGCCACACCCGGCACAGGCATCGGCGTGCGCGCGCATCGCGGTGGTGCGCGCGGGGCACGCCGCGCCGTCGAGCCAGGCGAGATGCTGGGAGCGGAACTCGGAGCAGCGCATCGGTGGGGGACCGTGCTGGGGTGAGGCCGGGAATGCGAAACGCCCCCCCGATACCCCGGGGGGACGTTCCACGTTCCGGCCTGCGTGCCGTCGGAGGTCCCACCCCCCTGCCGGCGACCCTTACCGCAGGGCCGGTTCGATGATCTCGGCGAACGAGCTGCGAGCGCGGTTCAGGCGCGACTTCACCGTCCCGAGGTTGCAGTGCGTGATCTCGGCGATCTCCTCGTAGGAACGCCCCTCGAGCTCACGAAGCACGAACACCTCGCGGTGATGCTGCGGCAGCTGCGCCACCGTCTGCTCCACGAGCGTACGTACGTGGCGCTTGCGGAAGAGGTCGTCCGGACGCGACTGCGTGTCCTCGAACTCCAGCGGGCGCTCCTCGTCCTCCCAGCCCGAGGTCATCGTCTGGAAGAGCACGATCGGATTCCGCGAGCGGTTGCGCAGCTCGTTCTTCGCGAGGTTCGACGCGATCGTGTAGATCCACGTCGAGAACTTCTTCGACCGGTCGAAGCGGGCTAGATGGCGGTGCACGCGGATGAAGACCTCCTGCACGAGGTCCTCGGCACGCTCGCGGTCACCGACGGTGCGGTAGATGAAGTTGAGCAACCGGCCCTGGTATCGATCGACGAGTGCATCAAACGCACGCGTCTGACCGACCAAATATTCAGACACCAAAACGCCATCATCAAGCGTCTTGAGGTCACTAAGCGTCCGGAACTGGATGCGCTTCGCGTTCGACTTCACTGCGGCGGTCCCCATGTGCTCCTCCAACGGCTGTGGAGTACGGTGGCCATTCCCCGATGACAACTGAAGCAGGGGACATGCCATCCCATGGGGCGCTGTAAGTCGTTGATAATCAACGACTTCATCAGCTCTTAATCTGACACGGTGTCCCGTTATTCGGAGAACGGCGTCCGAAAATGGGGACGCTATCGTCCTGCCCGGAACCCCGCCGCGAACAGGAGACCGATCATCGTCTTCGCATCAGTGATCTCTCCCGCCTCGATCCGCCGCAGCGCCTCGCTCAACGGTACCGTGACCACCTCGATGAACTCGTCCGCCTCGTGCGCCGTCTCGCCCCGGGTCAGTCCGCTCGCCAGGAAGATGTGGATCTTCTCGTTCGTGAAGCCGGGCGTCGTCCAGAACGTCGTCAGCGGCTCCATCGACGTCGCCGTGCAACCGGTCTCCTCCAGCAGCTCGCGATGCGCGCAGGTGAGCGGTGCCTCGTTCGCCTCGAGGCGGCCGGCCGGGATCTCGAAGAGCTTCCCGCCGGTCGCATACCGGTATTGATGGATGAGCAGCACCTGCGGGTCGTCGCCGCCCGGATCGCTCAGGAACGGCACCACTGCCGACGCCCCCGGATGATGGATGAGCACCTGCTCGCCCATCGAGCCGTCCGGATACCGCACGCGGTCCAGCTGACCGTCGAGGAACTTGTGCTGGAAGAGGGGCCGCCCATCCACACGACCGATCGTCTCACTCATGGCGCCTCCGCCGGGTCATCCTCGCTCGCATGGCGCTCCACCGGGGCGATCCCGAGCGCCGCGAGCGGTCCCTCGATGACCGCCGCATCCCCGACCGCGAGCACGAGCGCACGCGCCGGATCGAGATGGGCTCGCGCGGCCGCGAGCACGTCCTCGGGCGTGACCGCGCGGATGCGCGCGCGATACGTCGAGAACCACTCCGCCGGCAACCCGAACATCGTCGCGGCGGCCAGCGCCCCCGCCACCGCGGCGGTCGTCTCGTACCGGATCGGGAATACACCGGCCAGATACTCCGTCGCGAGCGACACCTCGCTCGCGGTCGGCGCCGCCGCGCGCATCGCGTCGATCTCGCGGAGGATCTCCGCCACGGCGCGATCGGTCACCTCGCTCTTCACCGCGGTGCTCACCGCGAACGGCCCCGCGCCGCGTCGCCAATCGTAGCCGGACGACGCGCCGTACGTGAACGCGTGCCGCTCGCGGAGGTTCAGGTTGATCCGCGACGAGAAGAGTCCGCCGAGGATCCCGTTCATCACCACGATCGGCAGATAGTCCGGGTGCGCGCGCGGCACGCCGATATGTCCCACGCGCAGCTCCGACTGCGGTGCCTCCGCCTTCTCCACGATCACGAGCCGACGTCCCTCGCGCGCCGCGTGTGGCGCCGGCATCGGCGCGGGCGCGCGGCCTCCCGTCCACCCGCCGAACGCCTGCTCGGCGAGGCGCTGGGCAGTCTCGGGCGTGATGTCTCCCACGAACACCACGGTCGTCGTGCGCGGCCCGTAGTGCGCGGCATGGAACGCCCGTACCGCTGCCGCGTCAAGGCCGGCCACGCTGTGCGCCGTGCCCGCGAGATCGCGCGCATAGCGGCACTCGCGCGCGTGGAGGAACCCGCTGAACCGCTCGTCCGCCAGTCCGCGCGGCTCGGCCAGCTGCTGCGCGAGTTCGGCGAGACGCTCGTCACGACGCCGCGCGACGTCGGCTTCCGGGAAGGTCGGCTGCGTCAGCACCTCGGCGAAGAGCGCGAAGGCCTCGTCGAGCCGCGACCGCGTCACCGTGAGGCGGGCGAGGCTCGAATCCCAGTCCGCCGACCCGTCGAACGCGGTCCCGAGCGATTCGAACCGCGCCGTGAGCGTCGCGCCGTCGAGCGCGCCGGCGCCCTCGGCGAGCGAGCGCGCCGTGAGGGTCGCGATCCCCTCGCGCCCCGTCACCTCGGTCGCCGCGCCGGCATCGACCAGCGCGAGCACGGTCACCAGCGGCAGTCGCGGCATCGGCGCGACGACGAGGCGAAGCCCGTTCGCGAGCGCATGGCGGTGCACGGCCGGGAACTCGTACGGACGCGCGGTCCCGGGGGACGGACGGGCCGGCGCGCTCATGCCGCCACCCCGGCCGCCACTCGCGGCACGTAGAGGAGCGAGGCACGGTTCGTCGGCTGCAGGCGCGCGCGGGCGAACTCCGCCATCGCGTCCACCCCCACCGCCGCATGACGCGCCGGTTCGTCGTTGACGAGCGCTGCATCCCCTCTATAAGTAGCGAACTGCGACAATTTGTCGGCACGCGCACCGACCGACTGGATCCCCGAGACCCACGCCGTCTCGTACAGCGCCAGCGCGCGCGCCCGCTCCTCCGGCGCTACGCCATCGCGGAGCAGCCGTTCGATCTCCGCGACGACCGCCGCTTCGAGCGTCGCCGCCGCAACTCCCGGCCTCGCGGTCACGTCGCACACGAGCAGGTCGCTTCCCTTGGCGAGATCGAACGTGAACGCCGTGGCCTCCGATGCGAGCTGCTGCTCCCGCACCAGGGCGCGGGAGAGTCGGCTTCCCTCGCCGGTGCCAAGCACCGCACCCAGCAGGCTCGCGGCATACCACGCGTCCTCCCCGGCCGGCGGGATCCGGAACGCGAGGAAGAGACGGGGCGCCACCACCGCATCCTCCACCACCTCGCGCTTCCACTCGCCGAACGTCGGCGGGAGCGTGAGGTCCGGCAGCGCCGGCCGGCCGGTGCCGCGCGGGATCGCACCGAACTGCCGCTCCACCATCGCGCGCGCCTCCGCCTCGTCGAAGTCGCCGCAGATGGTGAGCACCGCGTTGTCCGGCGTGTAATACGTGCGGAAGAACTCCGCCACGTCGTCGAGGCTCGCCGCTGTGAGATGCTCCATCGACCCGATCAGCGAGTGGTGGAACGGATGCGCGGGAGGGAAGCAGAGGGCCGGCAGCCGTTCCCACCAGGTGCCGTACGGCTGGTTGTCCACCGACCAGCGCCGCTCGTTCTTCACCACGTCGCGCTGCGTGTCGAGCTTCTCCTGCGTCATCGCCGGCAGCAGGCGGGCCATCCGGTCGGCCTCGAGCCAGAGCGCGAGTTCGAGATGGTGCGACGGGAGTGTCTCGTAGTAGTTCGTGCGATCGAGCCAGGTCGACCCGTTGAGCGTCCCGCCCGCCCGTTGCACGAGCTCGAAGTGCTCGTTCGCCTCGACCTGCGCACTCCCCTGGAACAGCATGTGCTCGAAGAGGTGCGCGAAGCCCGTGCGCCCCTCGCGTTCGTTCGCCGACCCCACATGGTACCAGAGGTTGACCGCGACGACGGGCGTCGCGTGGTCGCGCGACAGGATCACGCGCAGGCCGTTGGAGAGCGTGGAGGTCTCGACCGGGATCCGCATCATCACCATTCCATGAGGAGCGCGAGCGGTGCCTTCACCGTCTCCGCGAGGAAGTATCCGGGTTGCCGACGGAGCTGCGACAGGGCCCCTTCCGCCGGGCGCGCGGGCGAGGTCAGTACCGACAGTCCATGGTGCCGCGCTGACGTCCACGCGCGGAACAGGTGGAGCCCGTCCGAGACCACCACCGCGCGGTCCATCTCCCGCGAGTGCAGGAGCAGCGCGACCGCCCGCATCGACTGGTGTGTCGTGCGCCCCTCGTTCTCGAGCAGGATCGCCGAATCCGGCACGCCCTGGCGCATGACATAGGTGCGACTGACCGCCGCTTCGCTCGCGGTATCGCCCTCGGCGATCCCGCCCGTGAGCACGAGGCGCGGGGCGATGCCGCGCGCGAAGAGCCCCACCGCGTGGTCCAGCCGCGCCCGCAACACCGGCGACGGGCGGCCCCGATACTGCGCGGCCCCGAGGACGACGATCGCGTCCGTCGGGCGGGCCCGGTCGCGCGACGCGAACCAGAGCACCGTCCCGGCCGAGACCATCCAGCACACCGCGAGCGCCGCGAGCGTCACCAGGACGAGGCGGCGGGCCCGGGAACGGGATGGGGGCGCGAGCATCGGCGGAAGCTACCGAGCCGCCAGCGACGGCGGTACGGTCAGTGACCGAGCGCGAGCAGAGCGAGCGCGAAGGCGTCGAGCTCCGCATCGAGTGCCGCAGCGGCGTCGGCCGACGACGAGGTCCCGACGCGGGTCGTCGCCGAGACCACCCCATCGAGATGACGCAACAGCAGCCGCCCGAGCAGCGCGACCGGCACCCGCGGGGCGAGGTGCACGCCGGTCAGCACCGCGCTCGCGAGCGTCGCCGCCGCACGCTCGCGTGCCGCACGGACGTCGCGGAGCATCGCCGGGTCGACCTCCGCTTCGAGGGCGAGCGCGCCGAGGAGCGCGAGCTCGCCACGCGTCACCTCGTCCCGCACGAGCAGGCGCCACGCCTCCAAGGCGTCCGGCGCGGCCGCCGCCTGCTGCAGCCGCGCCTCGCTCTCCGATCCGAGCGTCCGCACGACCGCCCCGAGAAGCAGCGGCTTCCCCGTGAAATGATAGAGCAACAGCGACTTGCTCACGCCCGCCCTGCGCGCGATCGCCTGCAGGCTCATCGCCCCGACGCCTTCCGTCACCCCGAGCGTGACCGCGGCGCGCGTGATCCGTTCGCTCGCGTCAGCGCGTGACAACGTCGCCCGCCTCGGGGGCGGATGCGCGGATCCCGTGAGTCGCCAGCTCGGCCACGAACGCGTCCTGCGCCTCGCGTTCGCCATGCACGAGCAGCACGTCCCGCAGGCGCGGCGAGCTCGCGCGCACCGCGGCCAGCCACTGGCGGAGCTCCGTTCGGTCGGCGTGGGCGCTGTAGCCGGAGAGGATCTCGACCTGCGCGCGCAGGGGGATCTCGTCGCCGAGCACCTTGATCGTCGGCTGACGCTCCATGATCCGGCGTCCGAGCGTGTGCTCGGCCTGGTAACCCACGATCAGGATCGTCGTGCGCGGATCGCCCGCACTGTGGACGAGGTGATGGAGGATCCGACCCGACTCCACCATGCCGGATGCCGCTATCACGATCATCGGGCCGTGCCCGCGCATCGTCGCCTTCGAGTCCTCGACGTCCGGCGTGAACCGCAACTGGTCGAAGTCGAAGAGCGCCGCCAGGTCCGCCCCGTGCGCGCGCACCATCGGCTCCCGCTGGTCGAAGTCCCGCGTGTTGTCGCGGAACACCTCCGTCGCCTCGTGCGCGAGGGGACTGTCGATCACCACCGGCACGCGCGGGATGCGTCCCTCGTGCGTCAGCTGGTGCAGGTCGTACAGCAACTCCTGCGTGCGCCCGACCGCGAACGCCGGGATCAGCACCCGTCCCCCGCGGGCCACCGTCTCGCGGATTACGCGCGCGAGTTCGTCCCGCGCCCCGGCGACACTCGTGTGGTCGCGGTTCCCGTACGTCGACTCCATGAGCAGCGTGTCGACATCCGTCACCGGCTCCGGGTCGCGGATGATCGGCAACCCCGACCGTCCGATGTCGCCGCTGAACCCGAGGCGGCGGCGCGTGCCGTCCTCCTCCCACTCGAGGGTGATCGACGCCGATCCGAGGATGTGCCCCGCATCGCTGAAGGTCGCGTGCACCCCCGGCACCACCTCGAAGCGCTCGCGGTAGCGGTGCGGGCGCATCTGCGTCAACGTCGCGGAGACGTCACGCAGCACGTACAGCGGGTCGGCGGCGGTCTTGCGATGGCGACGCAGGAAGTCCGCGTCCTTCTCCTGGATGTGCGCCGAGTCGGCGAGCATCACCTCGCAGAGGTCGCGCGTGGCGCCGGTCGCGTGGATCTCGCCGCGGAATCCGGCCTTCACGAGGAAGGGAAGCCGACCGGCGTGGTCGATGTGCGCATGGGAGAGGACCACGGCGTCGATCCGGTCGACCGCGTACGGCACGCGCCGATTCTTCTCCGCCACCTCGGCGCGCCGTCCCTGGAAGAGGCCGCAGTCGAGGAGGATCGTGCGTCCCTGCACGTGCACCAGATGGGCCGAGCCGGTCACCTCGCGCGCCGCACCGACGAACTGGAGTCGCATCGATCGTCTCCCGGTCGGGGCGCTCAGCGCTCCGACTCGGCGTCGCGCGCGAAGACCACCGTGAGGCGCGCCCCGTCCTGTGTCATCATCTGCGGGGTCCAGCCGCCGCGGCTGCGCTCGTTGAGCAGGTCGGTCAATGCATCCTCGTCCTCGCGCTGGTGCCGAGCGAGCCGCAGGATCACCGCCTGATATTCTTTCATGTCCGAAATGATAGTAGCTTGTCGCGCATGCTGACCACCCCTGCGCTCCCGGGCCTCACCATCGTCTCGCACCCGCTCGTGCAGCACAAGCTCGCGATCCTGCGCGACCAGGCGACGCCCAAGAAGATCTTCAAGGAGCTCGTCGACGAGATCGCGATGCTCATGGCGTACGAGGCGACCGCCGACCTCGCCCTCGAACCCGTCGAGGTCGACACGCCCCTCGAGACCACCAGTGGGCGCCGGGTCGCCGGGAAGAAGCTCACGCTCGTCCCCATCCTCCGCGCCGGCCTCGGCATGGTCGACGGCATCCTCAAGCTCGTGCCGTCGGCGCGTGTCGGACACATCGGCCTCTATCGCGACCACGACACGCTCAAGCCGGTCGACTACTACTTCAAGATCCCCGGTGACGGCGCCGAGCGCGACTTCTTCCTGCTCGATCCCATGCTCGCCACCGGCGGCAGCGCCGCGAGCGCCGTGACCTCGCTCAAGCGCGCCGGTGCGGTGCGCATCAAGTTCCTCTGCCTCGTCGCCGCACCGGAGGGCGTCCGCAAGCTCCACGCGGCGCACCCCGACGTTCCGATCTTCGCCGCCGCGCTCGACCGTGAGTTGAACGAGAACGGCTACATCCTCCCCGGCCTCGGCGACGCCGGCGACCGACTCTTCGGCACCCGGTGAGCGGAGCCAACCCCCTCGGGCCGACCCAGCAGGTCCAGGCGGCGATGTGTGTCAGGTCACAGCACCGCCGCGCGGCCCTGATTTGCTTGGAATCGCGTCCTCTTGTCTGGAATCACGACCGTCTGTATCGTTCGCCCGTCGACATCCGCTCACGCTCGTTGATCGCACGCCGCCTCGCCCCCACCGAATGCTGATCAACCTGCTGCCCGACTTCTTCAGCGCTCTCGAGAGCGCCGATCCGGTCGCAGCATATCACCGGTACTTCGAGACGCATCGCGCCCTCCTCGGCGCGTACTGGCACAACTACGTCATCGAGCCCACCGGTCCGCACTTCCATGAGGTCGTGCGCGAAGCCGTTCGCGCCGATCGCGCCGATCTCCGCGCGATGCTCGAGCGCACCGACGTCGTCGGCCTCGCCAAGCAGGCCGAAGCCGCCTGCACGGAGCTCTTTGAGATCGACTCCACCATCGACGTCGTCCTCATGGTCGGCGTCGGGGCGGCCAACGCCGGCGAGCTCGTCATCAACGGCCGCGGCGTCGCCTTCGTCTGTCTCGAGCACTTCACGAGCATCGCCAATCCCGGCACGCGGGGCCTCGGGCTCGACCCCGAGCTCATCCCCATGTGGCTCGCCCACGAGATCGCGCACTGCGTGCGCTACACCTCGCCGGCCAGCCGCGCCGAGATGCGGCGCCTCGTCGCCGGCGCGAACGGATTCTACTCCTATTGGGAGACCGGACGGCATGCCTCGCTCCGCGAGCATCTCGTCAACGAAGGGCTCGCCGTCCAAGCCTCCAAGCTCCTCAGCCCCGGACACGCGCCCTGGGAGTACTACGGCTTCCTCCGCCGCCAGTATGCGCGCATCCGGGAACTCGAGTCGGTCCTCTCGCGCGTCGTCACCGATGACCTCGACCGCGCTGGCCTCGGACTGCGCCTTCGGTGGCTCTCCGGCGGCATGAGCGACGAAGCGCGCACCGTTCAACGTCATATCCTGCCCGAGCGATCCGGCTACTGGCTCGGCGCACGCATGGTCGAGGACGCGATCGCCGAGAAGGGGATCGCCTGGGCCCTTCGGGCCGATGCACGGGAGCTGATGCACCTCGCCGACGCGGCCGCCCGCACAGCATAAGCACGACGGCGTTCCGCTCGGTGGACACGCGCGACCGGCTCCGGGGCCGGCCGCGCGTCGTCAATTCGGGGAGATGGCTGCAGCAACCAGGACGACGAAGGCGGACGCCACGCCTTCGCCCTACTTCCCCACGCAGAACGACCGGAACACCCGTCCGATGATCTCGTCCGCATCGAGGCCACCGAGCAGCTCGTCGAGCGCATGCACCGCGGCGCGGACATGCGTCGCGACGACCGGTGCCGGGAGTTGTCCCGCCGTCCAGGCCGCCGCGAATGCCACCATCTCGTCGCGCGCGGCCGTGAGGGCGTGCGCGTGGCGTGCGCGCGTGATCATCGGGTGCTCCTCCGCCGGATCCCCGGCGAGACCGCGCGCGATTCGCCGGATCGCGGCGCGTAGGGCCTCGAGGCCCGCGCCCGTATGCGCACTCACGTCCAACGCCGTCACGCCCTCGAGCGACGGCAGCTGCATTCCCTCGGCGCTCGCCGCGTCCCGCTTCGTCCGCACGGCGATGCAGGGTGCGGTCGCATGCGCAGCGACCTCGGCGCACGACGCGGCGAGCCCGGCCGTGGTCTCGGCGCACACCAGCACCACGTGCGCCGACCGCAGGCGTTGGAGACTGACCTCGACGCCGAGCTGCTCGAGCGTGTCGGGCGATGCGCGCAGTCCTGCGGTGTCGACGAACCGCATCGGCAATGGGTCGTCATCGACAAGCACCTCGATCGCATCACGGGTCGTGCCGGGCAGCGGGCTCACGATCGCGCGCGGTGCCCCGGCGAGCGCGTTGAACAGCGAGGACTTCCCCGCGTTCGGCGGGCCGGCGAGCACCACGACCACGCCGTCGCGTCCCAGTTCCGCTTGCGGGCGCGTGGCGAGCAGCGCATCCAGCTCCGCCCGGACACGGTCGGCCGCTTCCGTCACCCGTTCGCGCGGCTGGGGCCCGTCGTCCTCCTCGGGGAAGTCGATGTCGTAGGCGAGGAGCGCCTCGGTGTCGAGGAGCGCTTCCCGCAGCGCGTCGAGCCGGCGAGTGAGGACTCCATCCATCTGTCGCATCGCGGCCCGGTGCATCGCCGAGGAGCGGGCATCGATGATGTCCGCGATCGCCTCGGCCTCGAGCAGACCGAGCTTCCCATGGCGCAGCGCCCGCTCGGTGAACTCGCCCGGGAGCGCCGGCCGCGCCCCACACGCAACGAGCGCCGTGAGCAGCGTCGCACTCACGTACGAGCCGCCATGCACCGAGAACTCGATGACGTCTTCGCCGGTGAACGAGTGGGGGGCCGCGAAGCGCGTCACGAGCGCATCGTCGATGGCGTCCGCGGGCGCGTCCGGTCGATGGAGGCGCACCCGTCGCACCTCTCGGGCCGGTAGGTCCGCGGGTACGCCGAGGCGCGTGGCGAGGGCCGCCGTGTCGGGACCGCTCAGGCGGACGACGGCGAGCGCGCCGCGCCCCGCCGCCGTCGCGACCGCGGCGATCGTATCGCCGCGGAGGTCAGCGCCGCTTGCGCGTGCCCCCATCAGCGACGACCGTCGCGGTCGTCGTCGTCGCCTTGCCGCGCTCGTTCGCGATCAACCACTGCTGCGGCATCGCGGCGAAGTTCTGCACGAACCAGTACAGGTTGAGGCCGGCCGCGAAGTTGATGCCGAAGATCGTCATCATCAGGGGCATCATCCACGCCATCATCTTCGCCTGCGGGTTCGGCGGCACGTTGCGCATGCCGAGCCAGGAGAGCAGGAACATCGATCCGCCCGTGAGGAGCGGCGCGATGTAGTACGGGTCGGCCACCGAGATGTCGGGGAACCAGAGGAACGGCACGCCGCGGAACTCGATGGTGTTCTGGAACACGAAGAAGAGCGCGAAGAGCACCGGCATCGGGATCAGCATCGGCAGGCAGCCCGCGAGCGGCGCGAAGGGACTGATGCCGGCCTCGGCATACACCTTCATGACCTCCTCGCGCTGCTTGACCGGGTCGCCCTTGTGCTTGTTCTGCGCGGTCTGCACCAGCGGTGCGATGCGCTGCATCGTCATCTGCGAGCGCATCATGCGGCTGTTGAGCGGCCACATGAGGAGGCGGATGGAGACGCCGAAGATCACGAGGATCCAGCCGTACTGGAGCGCCGTCGTGCGCTTGAGCCAGAGAAGGATGCGCATGACGATCGTCGCGAACGGCTGCACGACACCGCTGATCCAGCCGCCGTAGGGATTCACGTGCTCGAACTCGCGTCCCATCGCGACGAGGCGCTCCCACTCCTGCGGGCCGGCGAAGAGCTGGAGCTGGACGCCCGACGGGCCGAGCGGCGCGATCGCCGTCGCCTGGGCGCGGACCGCGATCTTGTTCACGCGCATCGCACCCGTGACCTGCAACTCCGCGAGCGGCGAGGCCGACGAGTCCTTGGCGAGCAGGCCCACGAGGAAGTACTTGCTCTTCGCGACCGTCCAGGTGAATGGCCCCTGCCGCAGCAGCCGTTCGCCGGGATCCGGCTTGCTGAAGTCGATACGCTCCGCGCCGCCCACTGGCGTGCGCATGGCGTATGCGAGGTGCCGGCGGTCGTCGGTCGAGTCGCGTTCCTGTGTATCGAACCCGGCGGGAAGGTCGATCAGCAGGAAGGCTGGCGCCGGGACGCCGCTGACCTGGATGTCGACGTCGGCGACATAGTTGGAGTCCGCGAGCGTGTAGGCGATGCGCGCGACGCCCGTCCCGATCAGGGTCGTGAAGGTCACCCGCGCCTTGCCATCGGCCGTGTCCTCGAGCGCGGCGAAGTCCGCCCGGTCGAGTGCGATCGTGTCGCCGCCGGCGATCAGCCGGTAGCGCACGAGCGGCTGCAGGCGATCCGCGAGTCTGACCTGGCCACTGTCCCCGCCCAGGTGCGGATAGCGCGGGAGCTCGGCATCGAGGAACGCCGCGCCGCGCGTGCTGAACGCATACCGCGCGAGCGCGTTCTCCAGCCGCACCGTGCGCGCGATGATGGGCTCGGGAGCCTGCGTCCCGCTCGCGACCGCCGAGACGCTCGAGGCCGCGCCGATCACCGGCACCGCCGCGGTGCCGCCCGCGGCGGGCGCGCCCGCCACGGTTCCTGGCGCCGGCGCGGCGGTCGAGGAGTCGGTGATGACCGGCGGCGCAACGGGGCGCGGGCCCGGGAACAGTCGCGGCGTCACGACGATGACGCCCATCGTGAGCAGCAACGCGAGGAAGAAGCGCCTATCCATCTCGAGGTGGTGCAGAGGGGGGATCGGGCACCGGGTCGAAACCCCCGGCGCGGAAGGGATGGCAGCGCGCGATGCGCTTCACCGCGAGCCACCCGCCACGCAGCGCTCCATGCTTCTCGAGCGCCTCGATGGCGTAGTGCGAACAAGTCGGATGATACCTGCATGCCGCCGGGAGTAGCGGCGAGAGGAGCACCTGATATGCCCGTACGAACAGGATCAGGATCTGCTTCATCTCCCCACCCCACCCAGCTTCTCGGCAGCGCGCCGGAGATCGGCAGCCAGCGTCGCGAGATCGGCGTCGTAGGCGTCCGGCGTCACCCGCACCACGACATCAAGCGAACCGAAGGCCCTCGAAGCCGATAGAGCCGGCAGAAAGGCACAGCGCACCAGCTCGCGCAGGCGACGCTTCACGCGATTGCGCGCGACCGCCGTCTGCTTGTGGCGCGGCACGATGATCCCCACCCGCGGAAGATGCGAAAGGGAAGCGATGTACCGAACCTCCAACCGCGGAGTTCGGAATCGCTTCCCTTCACGACGCACCGCGTCGAGATCCGCCGTCCGCGTCAACCGCCGGGCTGGCGGGAAGCGGAATGCGGACTCAGGCGCCAGCGTACTTGGACGGCAGCTTCACGGTGAGCCGCTTGCGCCCCTTCTTGCGGCGGCGGCTGAGGACTTCGCGCCCCCACTTGGTCTCCATGCGCGCGCGGAACCCATGCGTCTTGATGCGACGCTTGTTGCGCGGGCGGTACGTCGGCTTCCCCATTGGCACTCCAAAAGGCTTGGTAAATCACTTGCGGACAGAACGCTAAACGTATTCGCGGGAGCGGCTTAGGTCAACCCAAGGGGTGCGCCATGCGCGCTGGTTCGCATACACGAACGTTGACTTGTCCACACCGGAGCGGTAGCTTCGCCACCCCTTCAGATATCCACACGCGCTCGGCCCCGCATGTCGCTCACCGCCTCCGAAGTCTGGTCCCGCCTGCTCGATCGGGCGCGGACCCAGCTCTCGGATCACATAGTTGATACCTGGCTCTCGCCGCTGACCGCGGCGGAGTATTCGGGTGAATCCCTGACACTCACCGCTCCCGATCAGTTCTCGGTCGAGTGGAATGAGCGTCGCCACTCGGCCATTCTCGAGTCGCTCGCACCGGTCGCCGTCGGGCACCCGGTGAAGATCGAGCTCCGCGTTCACGCCGACCGCCTTCAGCGTTCTCAGATGGACCTTTTCGTGCCAGTAAAGGGGCAGGAAAGGAGCGTCATAGAGCCAGAGCGTCCGCGCGAGAACGTCACGCTGAGCGCCCTTAACGACCGATATACTTTCGACACCTTCGTCGTCGGCAAGTCCAACGACCTCGCCGCCGCAGCCGCCGCAGCCGTATCGCAGGCACCCGGCAAGACCTACAATCCGCTGTTCTTCTACGGCCCCACCGGGCTTGGCAAGACACACCTGATGCAGGCGATCGCGCACGACATCATCAAGCGTGCCCCGCAGACCCGCGTCACCTACATCACCACCGAGCAGTTCACCAACGACGTCATCACGTCCATCGGCAAGGGTGCCATGCACGACTTCCGGCGCCGTTACCGGGAGACGGACCTCTTCCTCGTGGACGACGTCCATTTCATCGGGGGCAAGAACTCCACCCAGGAGGAGTTCTTCCACACGTTCAACGCCCTCTACGAGGCCGGTCGCCAGATCGTCCTCACGTCCGACCGGCCGCCCTCCGAGATTCCCAAGCTCGAGGCGCGCCTCGCCTCCCGGTTCGCCTGGGGCATGGTCGCTGACGTCGGGCAGCCGGACCTCGAGCACCGCATCGCCATCCTGCGGCGCAAGGCGGCAATGGACCATCTCGAGCACACCATCCCCGATGACGTGCTCCACTTCATCGCGGATCACGTGCAGTCCAACGTCCGCGAGCTCGAAGGCTCCATCATCAAGCTCCTCGCCTTCGCGTCGCTGAAGCACCGGGTCATCACGGTCGAGCTCGCGCGCGAGGCGTTGCGTGACAAGTTGCGGCAGAATGATGCCGCCCAGATCCGCCCGGAGCGTCAGGATCGGATGGCCAATATCCAGCAGCGGGTCGCCGGCGAGTGGGGCGTCACGGTCGAGGGACTGCAGTCGAAGACCCGGACCAAGAATCTCACGGTCCCGCGGCAGGTGGCCATGTATCTCGCGCGCGAGGTCCTCGGGCTCCAGTTGGTCGAGATCGGCCAGGCGTTCGGTGGACGCGATCACTCCACGGTCATCCACTCGCTCGAGCGGGTGGTGGACATGATGAAGGACAGCAGCGAATTCCGGGGGCGTGTGGAGAAGGTGCGGGAAACCGTCCGGCATTCCACCTGATACACACGTTCACCACACGCCCGGGAGCGGCGAGCGGGTTCTCCACGGTGCTCCACGGCCTCTCCCGTGAGGTCGCACATGATCGGCGCGAGGGACTAGCTTGTGGCACAACGTCTTCCGGCGTTCGTCCACAGTCCACATCTTTCTACTACTGCTGCTACTAGAGTAATTCAGTAACTAGCAACAGCAGGCTCCGTCCGCGTTCCACACGTCCCGTCACTCGGTCAGGAACCGAATGCGCTTCACCATCACACGCGAGAAGCTTCAGGAAGGACTCGCCGCCGTCACCCCTGCCGTCCCGGGGAAGACGACGTTGCCCGTCCTGGCCAACCTCCTCGTCCAGACCACCGACAAGGGCATCCGCATCTCGGGGACCGATCTCGACATCGCGGTGAGCACCGAGGTGACCGCGGACGTCGAGGCGGTCGGGGCCATCACGATCCCGGCACGCAAGCTGAGCGAGATCGCCCGCGAGCTGCCTCCGGCACCCGTGCGGATCTCGGCCACCGGCGACCAGCGGATCACCCTCGAGTGCGGTCGCTCGAAGTTCAAGCTGCTCGGACTGCCCAAGTCGGAGTTCCCGAGTTTCCCTGCGGTCCAGTTCGAGAAGGCCGTCCGGATCCCGTCGGGTGACCTGCAGCGCCTCATCCAGCACACGGCCTTTGCCGCGAGCACCGAGGAAAGCCGCCCGATCCTCAATGGCGTCCTCTGGGAGCTGCGTGCGGATCACATGCGCATGGTCGCGACCAACGGCCATCGTCTGGCCAAGATGGAGGTCGGTGTTTCCGCTGCGCAGAAGGCGGATCTCATCATCCCGCCCAAGGCGCTCGACCAGATTCGCCGCCTCTTCGCGGCCGAGGAGGAGCTCGAGGTCGCGCAGGGGGAGAACCATCTCGGCTTCCGTTCGCCTTTCACGTCGGTCTTCACGCGCCTGATCGAAGGGCCGTATCCCGGCTATGAGCAGGTGATCCCGAAGGACAACGACAAGTACGCCATCCTCGACAAGGCCGCGTTCATGAGCGCCCTCAAGCGCATGAGCGTCGTCGCATCGGACCAGACACACCGCATCCGGCTGTCGTTCAACGCTGGCATGGTGAAGTTCTCGGTCAGCACGCCTGACCTGGGCGAAGCCCAGGACGAACTGCCCATCCGCTACGAGGGAGACCAGCTCGACATCGGATTCAATGCGGCGTACCTGCTCGAGATCCTGCGCCAGATGCCGACGGAAGAGGTCCGCATGACCTTCCGGGCGCCGGAACGTGCATCGACCATCGAGCCCGAGGGTTGGACGGACCCGGCGAAGTACCTCTGCCTCCTCATGCCGCTACGCTTGGTCGACTGAGGCGCGTGGTGGGGCCCGATTAAGGCGCCGAGACCGCGATGCGCGTGTGCTGTGTCAGCTCCTGGGAGCGGCGGCGCCCGCGCATCGTCATTCGGAGGGTGCTCTCTCCCATACCCTCGAAGACCATGCCGCCGGCGACCCGTACGAACAGTGTTGCCACGCCCTCGCCTTCGGCTGAGATGTCGATCGGTTCGTCGAACTGGCGCCCGGCCCCGCGTAGCGTGAGGTGCGAGCGCCTCTCGACCTGGATGACGAGTTCGCCTGCCAGGCGCGCTGCGCCCACCACGCGATAGTGACGAGTCGAGACGGCACTCAGGGGCACCGAGTCCCGGCAGATCGTGTACGTGGCGGAATCTCGCCACGTCGTGGTTGGCTCGAGACGCTTCGGCAAGGTAAGGAACAGCTCGCGCAATGCGTGCGCGGCAGCGGACTCGAGGCCGCAACCGGCGGGATCAGGACGTATCAGCCGCGGGGCATCGGACTCGGTGCCGACCAACGCGGCGAATGGCAAGGGCAGCGAGAGCCCGCGTGGGGTCTCGAGCCCTGCGATGTCGACGCCGAGCCGAAACTCCGTCAGGAGCCCGGAGAGGCGGACCGTGCCGTCCCCGACGACGCGCGACCACTCCGCAGTGACGACGGTTCGAATCGAGTCGAGCTGCTCGACGGTGTCGACGCGCGATCGCAGCTCGGTCGCCAGGCGGA
This sequence comes from Gemmatimonadaceae bacterium, assembly GCA_044229035.1. Taxonomy (GTDB): domain Bacteria; phylum Gemmatimonadota; class Gemmatimonadetes; order Gemmatimonadales; family Gemmatimonadaceae; genus Pseudogemmatithrix. Next base: position 18,306 of record JBGATT010000013.1, read on the forward strand.
TGGTCCGCGTCACCGGACCCGCACTCGGCTCGATGGTCCACGGCGGTGTCGACGGATCTATCGGTACAGTGGTCGGCGGCACGATCGCCGGACGGGGCACTGCGGAGGGCGCGGGCGCCGCGCACGCAGTCGCACTGACCAGGCACAGGATCCAGCGGGACACTCGCCGCATTGGTCGCCTCGGGGGGATGTGCGAGGACGGACGGAGCCACGGACCAGCTGCCGTGTCACCGTCCGTCCCGCGCGTATTGCCCAGCATCGGTCCCGCCTGTAAGCCGGGTTCTGTCGACGCCTTGCGGCGCCGGACGATCATTTCTCTCGGCGTACGGTCGCCCGTACGCTCTAGCAGCCAACCCGCGGCGTCTTGATCACAGAGGACTGCTGCTCGCCGCCTATTTGGCCTTGCTCCCGCTGGGGTTTGCCGTGCCGCCCCTGTTGCCAGTGGCGCGGTGGGCTCTTACCCCACCGTTTCACCCTTACCTCCGCTTGCGCGAAGGCGGTCTGTTCTCTGTGGCACTGTCCGTCACGCCTTGCGGCGTGCCCAGGCGTTACCTGGCAGCGTGTCCAAGGAGCCCGGACTTTCCTCGGCGCAGGCGGACCTGCGACGCGATCGCCCGGCGGAACCGAGTTCCCCGGAATATAGTGCGCCGGCTGGCATCATCGGGCGCCGGCGGCTGGTGACGCGCGGACGTCGTGGGAGAGGAATGGATGACGGCGCCGTGACCGGCCGCACGCATCGTGGTCCGAGTTCACCACCCCCACCTCCAACGGAGCTCCCACCGATGTCCTTCGTACCACGCGCACTCACCGCTCCCGTCCTGACCATCCTCGAGCCCGATGAACGCCCACGCGTCGATGCGGCAGGCGCCGGGCTCTACCGCGCGATCCACAAGGAGAGCATCGCCGACGCGCTCGAGGACCTCAAGACACGGCGGGTGAGCGCAGTGCTGGTCTCGGTGTTGCGCTGCGGTCGCGAGGCCGACCGGCGGATGGCGACGATGGTGCGGGAGTTCCCCTCGGTCCCGACCGTCGCCCTCCTCGGGACGGCCCCTACCTCTGCCGAAGCGCTCCTCCAGCTGGGGAACGCCGGGATCACACGACTGGTCGATGTGCGGCAGCCACAGGGCTGGACGCGGTTGCGCCAGCTGCTCGCCGTGCAGGCGGTGCACGAGGTCGATCGCCTCGCGCTCGAGGCGATCCGTCGCGAGCTCGGCGAACTCTCTCCCGACGGACAGCGGTTCTTCGAGGCCCTCTTCGTCGAGAGCGAGCGTGTCACCACAGTGCGCGCGCTCGCAATCCGCATGGGCTTGCTCCCGAGCACGCTCATGAGCCGCTTCTTCCGCGCGCGCCTGCCGGCGCCCAAGCGGTACCTCGCCTATGCGCGCCTGCTGCGCGCCGCGCGTCTCTTCGAGGATGCCGGCCACTCCATCGCGAGCGTCGCCAACGCGCTCGACTACTCCTCCCCGCAGAGCTTCGGCCGCCACGTGCGCACGCTCCTCGGCATGACGGCGGGGGAGTTCCGCGCGCGCTTCACGGCCGCGACGCTCCTCGAACGACTCCTCGCGGACCTGGTCCGCCCTCACCGCGAGGCGCTGCGCGCCCTCCAGCCGCTCGCCCTGCGGCCCGGGATGCGGCGTCTCGTGCCGTCGTTGCGAGACCGACGGCCGGCCTTCCATCAGCGGCACCACTGAGGGAGGCACCCGAGACGACCCCAGCGACGGGACCGCGAGTCGCGGTCCCCAGGCTCACATCCGTGCGACGATCTCCGCGGCACGCGCGAGCGTCTCGACCTCGACGCTGGCGGCCTCGATGGCCTCGCGGCCTCCCTCTTCGCGATCGACCACGGCGAGGACCCCCACGACGATGCCCCCCGCTGCCCGGACCGCGTCGACGGCCCTGAGTGCCGAACCGCCTGTGGTGATGACATCCTCGATCACGACGACGCGGTCACCGGCGGTGTACGGGCCTTCGATGAGCTTGCCCGTGCCGTGCGTTTTCGCTTCCTTCCGCACCGTGAAGGCGCGGGTCGGCATGCCGGCGAGCTGGCTCGCGTAGGCGATGGCGTAGCTCACGGGGTCGGCGCCGAGCGTCAGCCCACCGACCGCATCCGGGTGCCAGCCGCGTTCGCCGATGGCGTGGAGGCCGAGCGGGCCTATGAGCGCGAGCCCTTCGGGATGCATCGTCGTGAGGCGGCAGTCGATGTAGAGGTCGGACTGCTTGCCCGAGGCGAGGGTGAAGGTGCCGCGGCGCGCGCTGCGCTGGGCGAGGAGATCGAGGAGGCGGGTGCGCGGATCCATGCCGGGCACTCTATGCGACACCGGGAAGCGGGTCAATGAGGTGGCGATGCTGGTCGGGGTGATCGGGGTGGCGATCGCAGCGGGTCTGGTGGCGTTCCTGCTCTATGAGCGGGGGCAGCGCCGCCGCCTGAAGGAGCGGAGCACCGAGCTCGAGCACCTGTCGTTCGAGCTCGCACGGGCCAACCGTGCCAAGTCGGAGTTCCTCGCCAACGTCTCGCACGAGCTCCGGACACCGCTCGCGGCGATTGTGGGATTCGTTGACCTGCTGCGCGACGGATCGTATGGCGAGCTGGGCCCACGCATGATCGGCCCCGTGGAGCGGATCCAGGCGTCGGCCGAACACCTCCAGGCGCTGGTGGACCAGGTCCTCGATCTCGCGAAGCTCTCTGCCGGACGACTCGACGTCCACCGAGAGCCGCTGTCGTTGCGTGCCTTCGTGATCGACGTCGCGAGCGAGGTCGAGCCGCTGGTCATCGAGAAGGGGTTGGCCCTCGCGATCCAGGTGCCGGCGACGCTACCGCGTGTGAGCACCGACCCGACCCACCTGCGGCAGATCCTCGTGAACCTGCTGGGGAACGCGGTGAAGTATACGCCGGCAGGGAGTATCACGGTGCGCGCGACCTACGTTCCGGACGGGGCGGTGCATGAGGCCACGGCGACGGCGGCCAAGCGGCCGCTCCTGGCAGCGGGCGGCAATTGGATCGCCCTCCAGGTGGTCGATACCGGGATCGGTATCGCGCCGAAGGACCAGGAGCGGATCTTCGAGGAGTTCGAGCAGGTCCAGGCTGGTTCGCGCGGCGATTCCGAACGTCGAGGGACGGGGCTCGGACTTTCGATCACGCGGCGACTCGCGCGCTTGCTCGACGGCGATATCACGCTGGAAAGCGTGGTCGGGGCGGGGGCGACCTTCACCTGCTGGCTTCCCGCCGACCCGGCGCCACGCGGCGCCGGTGACGGGGCGGCCTAGCGGCCGAAGAGGCCCTTCATCTTCGAGAACAGCCCGGGCCCCTCGTTCGGGGCGGTCTTCGTCGGGAACGGGTCCTGCAACGCAACGCGGAGGGCGTCCGCGAATGCGATCACCGACTCGTAGCGGTCCTTCGGCGCCTTGGCGAGGCCCTTCATCACGACCTCCTCCACGGCGGTGGAGTAGGCGATGTCCGGCTTGGCCTTGTTGAGCGCGACCGGCGGTTGCGAGAGGAGCTGCGTGAACATCTCGCGCGGGCTCTTCGCCGTGTAGGGCAGCGTGCCGGTGAGGAACTGGTAGGCCATCGTTGCCAACGAGTACTGGTCCGCTGCGGGCGAGACCACTTCGCCGGACAGCGCCTCGGGGGCGACGTACATCAGCGTGCCGACGAAGAACCCGGCTCGGGTGAGTCGCTGGTCCGGCGTGACGTCGGTGGATGTCGCGATCCCGAAGTCGAGGAGCTTCACCGTGCGCGTGTCGTGATCGTACATCACGTTGTCCGGCTTCAGGTCGCGATGCACGATGCCGGCCGTGTGTGCGGCATACACGGCACCCGCGATCTGACTGATGATCGCGGCTACCTCGTCCGGCGGGAACGGCGCGTTCCGCTTGGCATAGCTCTCCATCAGCTCGCCTGCGGCCCACTCGATCACGAGGTAGGGGAGCCCGGCATCCTCGCCCGTCTCGATCGTGCGGATCACGTTCGGGCCGGTCACCCGCGTGCCGAAGCTGGCCTCGCGCGTGAACCGCGCGACCGCGGTGCGATCGGAGCGGAGTTTCTCCTTGAGGACTTTGAGCGCGACCGTCCCGTGCGTCGGGTGCTGGGCGCGATAGACGGTGGCCGTCCCTCCCTCGCCGACGCGGTCGAGGAGGGTGAATCCGGCGATGGTGGTTCCGACGAGGGGGTCACGAGTCACGCGGCGAAGCTATCCGAACGCAGTCGTCCCGGCAAGCGAGTCCGCCGATGACCAGATGCCGGTTCGCGGGGTAGATTTGACACCGCGCCACCCCTCGGCGCGCCCCACCCTCGCGCCCATGCCCTCGCACCGCCTCGCCCGCGTTCTGTTCGCAGTCCTCCTCGTCGCGTCCTGCGGTGGTGGGGGGCGCACGTCCCCGCCCGGCGGCGCGCCTGGCACCCGCCCCGGCCCGACCGCGGAGGGGGGGGCGCCACGCGCGCAGCAGGGGATCAGCTTCGACGCCACACCCCTCTTCCGGCAGATGGGGATGCTGGCCCGCGGGCTTCCCTTCCCGCTCGTCGGACGCGCGGCCTTTGCCGCCACGCCTTCTCCTGATTCCACGCATGTCGTCGTCGCCGTGGCGTTCGCCAACGCGACGCTCGCCTTCGCGCGCGAGGCCGACAACCGGTTCCGCGCCAACTACACCGTCGCCGTGACGCTCTCGCGCGATGCGGTCGCGGTGGCCAGCTCGCAGGCGTCGGAGCAGTTGCTCGTGGGCACGTATCGTGAGACGACGCGCACCGACGAGAGCGTCATCCACCAGGAGATCCTCGACGTGTCGCCCGGACGCTACACGCTGACGGTCGCGGTGCGCGACGAGGGGAGCCAGCGCACGGCGCAGGAGCAGATCGCGATCGTGGTCCCGCGTCTCGGGGAGGGCTCGCTCTCCTCGCCCATGCCGATCGCCGAGGTGACCCCGCGTTCATCGCGGGACTCGGTGCCGTTGGTGCTGCTCAATCCGGCGGCGATCGCCGTCGCGGGACGCGACAGCGTGCTCCCGGTCTATCTCGAGGGGTATGGGGACACGACGGCGGCGGTGCGCCTCCTGATCCGCAGTGAGCGCGGACGCGTGATGTGGAACGACACGGTGCGCGTCGCCGCCCGCGGCGCGATGCGCGCGGGGGTCGTCGAGGTCCCGGTCTCGCGCATCGGCATCGGTGTGGCGCAGCTCACCTTCGTGCGTGACGGAGGCGCCGATTCCTCCTCCGCCTACGTCTTCGTCGGGTTCGGCGGCGACCTGCCAGTCGCGACATACGACGAGATGGTGAACTACTTGCGCTGGTTCGCGCAGCCGTATCGGCTCCAGAAGCTGCGGGACGCCACCGAGGAGACGCGTCCGGCCGCGTGGGCCGAGTTCGTGCGCGAGACCGACGATCGGCCCGAGACTCCGATGCACGAGGGGCTTCGCGACTATTTCGGGCGCCTCATACGGGCCAACGGCCGCTTCCGCGAGGAGGCGACACCCGGCTGGATGTCGGACCGGGGGCGCGTCTATGTCTCGCTGGGGGAACCGGACCAGATCATCGAACCGCAGGTGGCCGACTTCTCGCGTGGGCGCCAGCAGCTCTGGGACTACCGTGCGCAGAACATGCAGCTCGTGTTCTACGACCAGACCGGCACCGGACGCTGGCGTCTCACGCAGGCGAGCGAGGTGCGGTTCGAGTCCGAGTTCCGGCGGCGCCTGAAGTGAGCGACGCGCGCGCCTTCTCGTGGCGCGCCGAACTCGGGCGGAAGGGCGTCCACCTCGCGTCCGCCGCCTTCCCGCTCGCTTGGGCGTTCGCGGTCGTGGATCGACGTGGCATCGTCCTCGCCCTCGCGTTGGGGCTCGGCATCGCCGTCGTGCTGGAGGTCCTGCGCCGCCGGCCGGGCGCGATCGGACGCTGGTTCAGCGCGTGGTTCGGCTGGATGCTCCGCGCGCACGAGCGCCACGCGCTCACGGGAGCGACCTGGATCCTCGGGGCGATGCTGCTCAGCGCCCTCGTGCTCCCGGAGCGCGCGGCGATCTCGGCACTCTGGGCCGGCGTCTTCGGGGACGCGGCGGCGGCACTCGTCGGGCGGGCCCTCGCCGCGCGCTCGGCCGCGAAGGGGAAGACGCCGGTCGGCTCGATCGCCTGCGCAGTCGCGAGCGCGGTCGGTCCGCTGTGGCTCGTGGCCGCCTCGCCGCTGCAGGCGCTCGGCATCGGCGCCGCGGCGATGATCGCCGAGCGCCCGGCCCTCGCCCTGGATGACAACGCACGGGTCGCGCTCGCCGCGGGGCTCGCGGCGTGGGGACTCGGCGTCGCGTAGTTTTGGGGCATGTCGATCCCCGGACGCCCGCGGCTCTACCTCATTGACGGCTACGCGCTGATCTTCCGCTCCTTCCACGCCCTGGGTGGCGGGGCGCCGCTGCGCAACGCGCGCGGCGAGAACACCGGGATGGCGAAGGGTGTCAGCGACTTCCTCAAGCGCCTCATCGAGAAGCACAAGCCTGACTATCTCGCCTGGATCAACGACGCGGGCTCGTCGGGCCGCGAGGAGATGCTCGAGGCCTACAAGGCCAACCGTGTCGCACTCCCACCGGAGGAGCAGGAGGACTTCGACACCGGGCTCGAACGCGTCCGCCAGCTGCTCGCCGCGTACCGGATCCCCACGCTCGCGCTCGACGGCTTCGAGGCCGATGACGTGATCGCGACGCTCGCGCGCCAAGGGGCCGCGCGGGACCTCGAGGTGTGCGTCGTCTCAGGCGACAAGGACCTCCTCCAGCTCGTCGCCCCCAAGGTGTGGGTGCTCAATCCCTGGCACGGGCCGCCGGGGCGGACGACGGAGAAATGGTACGGGCTGGAGAATGCGCATGAGCGCCTCGGGGTCCCCCCCGAGCGGGTCGTCGACTACCTCGCGCTCGTCGGGGACACCGCGGACAACGTTCCCGGGGTGAAGGGCATCGGCGACAAGGGCGCGCTCGCGCTGATCGAGAAGTACGGGACGGTCGAGGCGATGATCGCGCATCTCGACGAGATCGAGCCGACCCGTACGCGCAACGCGCTCGCGCAGAACGTCGAGAACGCGAAGCTCAGCAAGCAGCTCGTCACGCTGCAGTATGATCTTGCCGTCACGCTCGACCCGGAGGCGCTCACGCTCCGCGAGCCCGACTGGGCAGCGCTGCGTGACCTGTTCGTCGAACTCGAGTTCAACTCCGCGGCCCGCACCGCAGCGGTCAACGCCGATGGCGGCAAGGGTACGGCCTCGCGGACGGCGTCGCCCGACGAGTCGGTGGCCGACGGGGGGACCGACGTCGAGGCGCACATGGCGGCCGCGCGCCCGGCGCGCGCGGCCGGCGCGCGCGTCCCGGACACGCCGGCCGCCGTGCCGCTCGACTACCGCATAGCCGACACGCCCGCGCTCGTCGCCGAGGTCATCTCCGAGGCGCGGGCGGCGGGGATGATCGCCGTCGACACCGAGACCATACTCGATGCCGATGCGCCGCCGATCATCACGCCGATGCGCGCGAACCTCGTCGCGATCTCCATCGGGACCGCCCCCGGCAAGGCATGGTACCTCCCCTTCGCGCACCGCCTGCCGCGCGAGGCGCAGGGCGGACTCGCCCTCGGGGATGCGCCGGTGAAGCCGAAGAAGGGCCCGAGCGCCGACAGTTCCATCGCGGCCCGGATGCTCGCCGAGGGCGAGCACCCGGTGGTCAACCTCCCCCCGCTCCTCTCCGATGCGATGGCGCCGCTCCGTGCCCTGCTCGAGGACCCAGCGGTGCGGAAGACGGCGCACAACGCGAAGTACGACCTGCTCGTGCTGCGTCGTGCGGGGATCGTGCTCCGTGGGCTCGACTTCGATTCGATGCTCGCGAGTTACGTCATCGATCCCGGGCGTCGTTCGCACGCGATCGACGCACTCGCCGTCGAGTTCCTCGGTCTCGCCATGACCGGGTACGACGAGCTTTGCGGCAAGGGGAAGAACGAGATCCCCTACGACGAGGTCCCGATCCCCGCGGCCCGCGATTATTCCTGCGCCGACAGCGATCTCGCGTTGCGCCTGCGCGCGCTCCTCGAGCCCAAGCTCGCCGAGCACGAGGTCGGGCCGCTGCTCCGCGATGTCGAGCTTCCGCTCATCGACGTTCTCGCGGAGATGGAGTGGACCGGCGTGACGATCGACGTGCCCTGGTTCCATTCCCTCAAGGCCCGATTCGAGGCCGCACGCAAGGAGCTGGAGTCGCAGATCCATGCCGAGGCCGGCGAGACGTTCAATATCGCGAGCAACCAGCAGCTCCGGACGATCCTGTTCGAGAAGCTCGGGCTCCCGGTGAAGAAGAAGACGGCCACCGGCGCGAGCACCGATGCCAGTGTTCTGCAGGAACTGGCCGACGAGGGCCATACCCTGCCCGGCCTGCTGATGGAGTACCGGGAGCTCGCCAAGCTCGAGAACACGTACCTCGACACCCTGCCCACGCTCGTCAACCCGCGCACGGGACGGCTCCACACGTCGTACGCTCAGACCGTGGCCGCCACTGGTCGGCTCTCGTCGCATGACCCGAACCTCCAGAACATCCCGATCCGCCGCGAGCTGGGGAAGGACATCCGACGGGGCTTCATCCCGCGGTCGGGGTGGCGCTTCATGGCCGCGGACTACTCGCAGATCGAGTTGCGGCTCCTCGCCCATCTCTCGCACGACCCGGCCTTCGTCGAGGCCTTCCGCGCGGGGGGCGACATCCACCGGCAGACCGCGAGCGTGATCTTCGGAGTGCCGCTCGAACTCGTCTCGAGCGAGATGCGAGCCCGCGCGAAGACGATCAACTTCGCGACCATCTACGGGCAGGGCGCGCACGCACTCTCGCGGCAACTGAAGATCGAGCACGGCGAGGCCAAGGCGTTCATCGAGACCTACTTCACGCGTTTCGCCGGCGTCCGGCGCTACCTCGACGCGGCCGTCGAGCAGGCGCGTACGCGTGGATACGTGGAGACCATCTTCCGCCGACGGCGCTACATCCCCGAGATCCACGACCGCAACTTCAACACGCGCGCGTTCGGCGAGCGGCTCTCGCAGAACTCGCCCATCCAGGGATCTGCGGCCGACCTCATCAAAGTCGCCATGATCCGCATCGATGCGGCCCTACGGGCCTCGGCACTCGAGGCGAAGATGCTCCTGCAGGTCCATGACGAGCTCGTGTTCGAGTTCCCGCCGGACGAGGAGTCCGCGTTGCGCTCGCTGGTGGAGCGGGAGATGACCACGGCCGTGTCTCTCGACGTGCCCCTGGTCGTTGACATCGGGACCGGGGCGAACTGGCTCGACGCCAAGGCCTGACTCGGGCGTCGGCGGTCCGGGGCCCTTGCAGTATGCGATGGTCGCGGAGGCGTGCCCGGGACCGAGGGGGAGCGGCGTATGGGTGCTTGCGGTTCAACACGATGCGACGCAATGTCTTACACGGGCAGGGGGTTCGGGGCCTCACCCTTGCCTAGTCTAGGACCGAGGGACCGCCTATCCTCGAGACGCCGTCACCTTCTGGCGTGATGCGCGTCACTGTTCAGTACCCGGTTCGCTCCCCCCACCTGGTGTCGTGGAGTCTGATGTCGTCTCGTCGCGGTTTCACCCTCATCGAACTGCTCATCGTCGTTGTGATCATCGGCATCATCGCCGCGATCGCGGTGCCGAAGTTCAATTCGACCAAGGGCAAGGCGCACGCCGCCGCCCTCAAGGGTGACCTGCACAATCTCGCGACGGCGCAGGAATCGTACTTCTATGCGTGGCAGACCTACTCCACCGACACCTCGGCGCTCAACTGGAAGGGTTCGCGCGGCTCGCAACTCACGATCGTGAACGCGACGCGCGGTGGCTGGTCCGCGATGGCCACGCACCCGCTCTCCTATCCGCTCACCTGTGCCATGTACCAGGGATCGGTCGCTCCGCTCGCGCCGGCGACGGTCGAGGGTGTCATCACCTGTCAGTGATCGACCGGGGCGGTCCCCCCGTCCCGCCCATTCCCCCACCGCGTGATCGCGCGGCATTGCAACTCGAGTGGGAGGAGTTCGCGCATCGTCGCGAGGGCATGATCCACGCGATGACCGGCGGCCTCTGGCTGCATCGCCACCTCTGGTTCGGCCGCCGCCTGGCGCACCTCGTCTCCACCGACAAGGCCCGCCTGCTCGCGTGGGGCGCCCGCGTCGGACTGCCCGCCGAGCGCCTGCAGTACCATCCGCTGAAGGATCCGCGCGATGGTGTGCGGCGCGAGGCATGGCACTGGGACCTCGGCGGACCCTATCTGCCGGACGCCCGATGAGGTCCCAGCGGTCATGGTGTCTGGCGCTGTGCGTGCTGGGGGCCTGTGGGCGCAGTGACTCGGTCGAGCGCCCGCCGGTGGCCGAGGCCTCGACGTCCGCCGCTCCCCTGACGTCTCCGCGCACGAGCGCAGACGTGGTGGACGCCGTTCCCGCGTTCCTCGCGTCATCGTGCGTCTCGGGTGATCCCGTCGAAGGACTCGTCTGGTCGTTGGACTCCGTGACAGTCCCGTCGGTGCCGGCGACGGCGCTCGAGACGCTGTCGCCCCGGGATTCCGCGCTGCTCGCCGCGCGCATCGCGCGCATGGTCGACGTGTTGCCGGCCGACACGTCGTCCGCCGAGTTCACGGGACTCCCCGTCACGGTGCAGTCCGCCTGGCGCCTGGTGCCCGCGGACGGCGACACGATCATCGTCGCGCTCGCGGTGCGGCGCATCCCGATCGAATCGGCACCACGCGAGGAGCGCGTCACGATCGTGGCGGCACCCGGAGCACGGGCGGGAGTCCGTGCTCCCCTCGTGGAAGGCTGGGTGTCGCGCGAGATCGGGCGAGAGGAAGAACTGGTCGCGCGCGAGTTCGGGGGCGCTTTCGTGTCGTCGGACGGGATCGCGATCGCGTTCATCGAGGACACGGACGCTGGCGTACGTCTCGCGGTCGTCTCGCGTCGGAGCGGACAGTGGATCTCGCAATGGGCCGGCGCGCGCGCCATCTGTAACGCGCTCGACGTTCCCCGGGACCGTCCCTAGGACCGCCCGAGCTCGGCCGGTGCTGCGGTGCGGCCGCGCTGCAGTGCGAGCAACAGCAGCGTCAGGACGTACGGAAAGGCGGTGAACAGCTGGTAGGGCAGCGCGAGGCCCGCCGCCTGGAAGAGGTACTGCAAGGCGAAGGCGCCGCCGAACAGCAGCGAGGCGCCCGCCGTACCCCAGACGGACCAACGGCCGAGCACCACGATCGCGATGGCGATGAATCCGCGTCCCGCGCTCATGCCCTCGCTGAACGTGCCGACCTGTGCGAGGACGAGTGTCGCACCGCAGAGCCCGCCCATGGCTCCGGTGAACGCGAGCGCCGCGAGGCGAACGCGTGCCGGAGCGATTCCGGCCGCCGCCGCCGCCTCGGCGTGCTCCCCCGTCGCGCGAAGCGCGAGCCCCGCGTGCGTTCGGCGGATCCACCAGGCGAGCGCCGGCACGAGCAGGTATAGCCCGTAGGTCGGGAGTGGTTGGTGGAACAGTGTCGGGCCGATCACCGGGATCTCCGACAGTCCGGGCAAGGCGATCGGCGCGACGGTCGGCGTGCCGAGCGCCGCACCGCCCGTGCCGAAGAAGCCGCGATAGAGCGACCCGGTCAGGCCCAGCCCGAGCATGGTCACGGCGGTGCCGGCGATGATCTGATCGGTCCGGAGGCGCACGACGAACAAGGCGAAGACCGCGGTCAAAAGCATCCCTGCGCCGATTCCGCCGGCGAATCCCGCCACCGGACCGGCGAGGCCGCTGGCGACGAGCGCACCCAGGCACCCCGCGATGATCGCCCCCTCGAGCCCAAGGAAGATGACCCCGGCGCGCTCGGCCACCTGCTCACCCAGCGCGGCGAACGCCAGCGGCGTCGCCGTGCGGATCGTCGCTTGGAGGAACGGCACGAGGATGGCTTCCATCACGCTTCCTCAGCGCGCGCGTCCGCCGCACGGGCACGGGACTCCGCCCCGAGCTGCGTCGCCGCCAGGACGACCAGCACGGTGAGCGCCACGAACACCTGCACCACCACGCTCGGCACGCCGGCGTCACGTTGCATCGCGGCCGCGCCGGCCTCGAGGGCGCCGAAGAGGACGGCGCTCGCGATCACCCAGCGCGGATCGAGTCGCGCGAGGAGCGCCACCGCGATCGCCGTGTAGCCGTATCCAGGGGAGAGCCCCTCGTACAGGGCGAAGGTGACGCCACCGACCTCCGAGGCTCCGGCGAGGCCGGCCAGCGCCCCACTGAGCAGGAACACGCCGAAGGTCGTGCGTGCCACATCGATGCCGCCGGCGCTCGCCGCCGCGCGCGCCCCCGCTCCCACCAGTCGCACGCGGAGTCCGGACGCGGTGAATGCGAGCCACGCCCACGCGCCGAGCGCGAGTGCGATGCCGAGGGCGAATCCCAGATGGAGACGCTGTCCCGGGATGAGGAAGGGCCAATGCGCCTGCGACGCGAAGGTGGGGGACTGTGGATACACGTGCGTCGGTTCCTGCAACGGTCCGCGTACCATCCACCCCACGAGCGCGAGCGCGATGAAGTTCAGCATGATCGTGCTGATCACCTCCAGCACGCCGAACCGTCGTCGCAGCACGGCCGCGATACCGGCCCAGCTCGCGCCTGCCGCCGCACCCGCGACGGCCATCGCCGCGACGAGCACGGGACGCGGCAGTGCGTCCAGGCCGAGCGCGACCGCACTCGCCGCGATCGCGCCGACGATGAGTTGACCCTCGGCCCCGATGTTCAGCACGCCGGCCCGGAAGGCCAGGGTGACCGCGAGTCCCAGCAGCAGCAGTGGGGTCGCGCGCACCAGCGTTGCCGAGAGGATGGCGTACGACGACCCGAAGGCGCCGTCGAGCAGGGCGAGGAGCGCGTCCGTCATGCCGCTCCCGTCATCGCGCGCGTGAACGGTGTGCGGTCATCCGGATCGTCGGGCCATGGGACCTCGCGCACCGTGCCTTGGTAGCACACCACGACACGGGAGGCGACCGCGAGCACCTCGTCGAGGTCGGAGGAGTGGAGCACGACCGCCGGAGGCGCGTCACCGTCCGGTGCGGCGATCTCATCCAGCACCCGGGCGGCGGCCCGCAGGTCGAGTCCCCGCGTCGGGTTCTCGGCGATGAGTGCGAGCGCCGCCTGTGCGCGCTCGCGGCCGATCACGAACTTCTGTTGGTTCCCTCCGGAGAGCGAGCCGGCTGGTGCGCTCGGTCCCGCCGCACGGACGTCGAATCGGGTGAGGATCCCGCGGGTGCGCGCCGTCGCGTCGCGGTGATCGATCCGCCCACGCAGGCGGCCCGCATCGGCCAGCAACAGGTTCTCCGTGAGCGACAGCGCCGGGATGATCGCATCCTCAAGCCGGTCCTCCGGGATGAATCCCACCTGCGCGGGGCGCGTCACCCGCCCGACCGTCGGGGTGAGGCGGCCGGCCATCACGCGGAGGAGTTCCCGCTGACCCGCGCCTTCCACGCCGAGCACGCCCAGGACCTCTCCGCCGGCCACGGAGAGCGAAACGTCGCTGAGGCGGCGGATGCCGCGGGCATCGTCGTACGACACACCCTCGAGCGCCAGGACGGGTGGACCGACGAGCGGTCCGCGCGCGGCGGGTGCGCGAGCCGAGGCGGCCGCGGCATCGCCGGTGAGCGCACTGATCACGTCCGCCTCCGACAGCGCGGCGCGCGACCCGGCGAGCGTGGTCCTTCCGCGCCGGAGGACCGTGATGTCGTCCGCGATCGCGAAGGCATCGCGCAGCTTGTGCGTGATGAGCACCACCGTACCACCGTCGTCGGCGAAGCGGCGGAGCCAGCGCAGCAGCTCGGCGGCCTCGGCTGGAGCGAGCACCGCCGTCGGTTCATCGAGGATCAGGATGCGCGCATCGTGTGCGAGTGCCTTGACGATCTCGAGCCGTTGCTGTGCGCCCACCGGGAGCTCTGCGACCTGCGCGGCGGGATCGAGCGCGAGGCCCGAGGCGGTCCCGATCCCGCGGACGCGCGCGTCGACCTGTGCGCGCACCAGACGTCCGCGTCCCCCGAGCGCGACGTTCTCCGTCACGGACATCGCGGGTACCAGCATGAAGTGCTGATGGACCATGCCGAGCCCTCGGGCGATCGCGTCGCGGCTCGAGTCGAGTCGCACCGGCTCGCCTCGGATACGGAACTCCCCGGCGTCCGGCGACAGCAGGCCGAAGGCGATCCGCATGAGTGTCGTCTTGCCAGCGCCGTTCTCGCCGAGCAGCGCATGGACGGTGCCCGTGCGCACCCGACACGAGGCACCGTCGAGAGCCACCGTTCGGCCGAACGTGCGGTGCACGTCCGTGAGTGTGAGGGCGTCCGCCGCGGTCACAACCCGGTCGGTGCGTCCACGAAGCTCCACGGCAGACCGTACTGCTCGGCGAGATGCGAGGTCAGGGCGCGGACGCCGAGGGTCTCGGTCGCATAGTGTCCGGCGTACAGGATCACCAGGCCACGTTCGGGCGCGTCAACGGCGGTCCAGTGTGGTCCTTCGCCGACGATGAGCGTGTCGATCCCCGCGGCGTATGCCTCTCGCAAGGTCTCCACCTGCGCGCCCGCCCCGGAGCAGATGGCCCATCGGCGCGTACGATGTCCGTCGGGGATCGCGGAGGCGACAGCGTGGTGCCCGTACGGGGTGGCCCAGTCGCGCACGCGTGCGAAGAGGTCGCGTGTATCGAGGTCCGCCTCGCCGCGCACGCCGCAGTCGATGTTCTGGTACCGGGCGAACCCGGCCGTGATCTCGAGACCGAGGGTGCCGGCGAGGAGTCGGGAGTTGCCGAAGGTTCCGTGAGCGTCGAGCGGGAGGTGTGCCGCGTAGAGGGCCAGATCCGCATCGAGCAGGGCACGCACGCGGGTCAGGTGCGGACCGGTGAGGGGCTGCAAGCCATTCCAGAACAGGCCGTGATGGACCAGCAGGAGGTTGGCGCCGGCCGCGGCGGCGGCCACGATCGTGCGGTGCGAAGCGTCGACCGCGGCTGCGAGTCGCGTGACGGGGCCGCGATGGTCGACCTGCAGCCCGTTCAAGGCCGGCGGATAGTCGCCGATCCGGCCCACGTCGAGCAGTTCGTCGAGATAGGCGCGGATGGTCTCGATCGCGACGCCGGTCACGGCGTCGGCACCGGCGGAAGGACCATCTCATGGCGAGCGAACCGTCCGCGCACCGAGTCGATGCCGGCGAGGACCGCGGCCGACATGGCCGTTATGGCCGGGTTGGTGACCCAGCGGACCGCGTCGCTCGAGGTATCGAACCGGACGACGCGCGGGACGAAGGTGCTGTCCTTCACCTCGCGCGCCAGGAGCAGGAAGGCGTGCGGGATGTCGATGACCACGGAGCCGAGGGTGACGGATGGCGCGATGGCGTTCTGGTCGGCATTCGAACCGATGATCCAGGTGCCGCGCGATTCGCGGACCGCCTGGAAGACGCCGAGTCCCGCGGCGTCCGCATTCTGGAACAGGACGTCCGCGCGTCGGGCGATGTGGGCGAGCGCCTGCTCCTTTCCGGCGCCGGCGTCATCCCAGTTCCCCAAGTACGCGCTGAGCACGGTGACGTCCGGTCGCACACTGCGGGCGCCGTCCGCGAAGGCGCGAAAGCTCGCCTCGACCGGTGGCAGCTCTGTCCCGCCGATGGTCGCGAGGACCCCGGTCTTCGTGACCGAGGCCGCTGCGATACCGGCGAGGTAGGACGGCTCGTCGAACGCGAAGGAGAGCGCAGCGATGTTCGCGCCCACTCCGGTTCCGCCGGTGGTGACATAGATGGTGTTCGG
This sequence comes from Gemmatimonadaceae bacterium, assembly GCA_044229035.1. GTDB lineage: Bacteria > Gemmatimonadota > Gemmatimonadetes > Gemmatimonadales > Gemmatimonadaceae > Pseudogemmatithrix. The sequence continues at coordinate 34,056 of JBGATT010000013.1, forward strand.
ATACTCCTTTCCGACGCGCTGTGCGGCGTCTTGGAACTCGAATCCATGTCCGATGACGAGCCGATACCCCTTCGCCCCGTACTGCCGGAAGTTCTCCTCGAACTCGGCAGGGGTGCGCGTCTGGATATGACTGATCTCCGCGCCCAGCGAGTCGCGAATGCGCTCAAGACCCCGATACGCCGCGCCGTTCCATGCCTGATCAGAGATCGGGCCAGGCGTCAGAAGCGCCACCTTGAACTCGGCCGTCGCGGAGGGAACTTCCTTGTTTGCACCGCAGGCAAGGAGACCGGCGAGGGCAATGTGGATAAACGAGCCACTTCGCAGGTATTTCCGGGTGCGCATATTTCGTAAATGCTTGTTTAGTAATGTTTTAAACAGATACAAGAAACAAATGAATAACGCCAACAAATCCTGTGGAAATACCTGATTCGCCGTCTTTTTGTGGCTTTGTAATGCCGCCTTACTGCTGCGCCTTCCGGCCCGACTTCGCGTCCTTCGACTCCCGCGAATCATCGCCTCGGCTCACGAGCACGAGCTCCGTCATCTTCACCGAGCCGTTGATGCGTGCGCCCTCCATGACCACGATCGATCGAGTGCTGATATCGCCGTTGACGACCGCCGAGCTTTGGAGCTCCAGGCGGTCCGATGCCGCCACCGCCCCGTCGACCAGCCCGCCGACCACCACTTCGTTCGCAGTCACGTCGCCGTGGATCGCCCCCTCCTTCGCGAGCATGACCTGTCTTGCGCGGCGCACGCTCCCGTCGATCCGGCCTTCCACCTTGAGGACGCCGGTGCACTCGATGTCTCCCGTGACGACCGTGCCGGCCGAGATGATCGAGAGGGTGTTCTCGCCGGCGGCGCCCTTTCCTCCGCGCCCACTGCTGTCGTCCTTACCGAAGATCGCCACGGATCGCTCCTGTTCGTAAGGGATCGTGCTAGCGCACGATGGGGTTCGCGGACTTCTGCGCCGTGTCGCGTGACGTGGATGGCACTCGCGCGGCTTGTGCCGGTGTCGTCCGGCTCGGCGCACGTGAGGTGTCCGTTGCGGGCGTGGCTCGGGTCGCCCCGAGCATGCGTTGCACCTGGTCGTAGGCCAGTTGCAGCTCGGTGAGTCGCGCGCTCAGCGTATCGATCTGGGTCGCCTCTCGTGTGAGGACGCCGATCCGGTCCTGCAGCATCGGCACTCGCATCGCCTGCGACCACGTCCAGCCGATCGTCACCACCGCCACGACATACAGCATGAGCATGGGGCGGGAGAGCGCGATTGCGAGTCCCCGCACCTGCCATGGCCGCAGGACGTAATGCCGGTGCGCGAGCCCGCTCTCCCGGTGCATGTGCACGTACAATGCGCCCGACGCCGGGTCGAGAATGCTGCCGTGCGCATCCTTCGCGCCGGTCGCCTTCACGGGACGCGGGGTCAGGTTCCGGCTCATCCGAGACGACCGGCGCCGAGCAGTAGTTCGAGGAGCCGGTCGAAGTCGTCCGCGCTATAGAACGGGATCCGGACCTCGCCGCGTTCCTTCGCCGTCTGGGTGATCTTCACGTCCGTGCCCAGGTGCTTGCGCAACTGGTCCTCGAGATGCCGCACTTCCGCCGATCGCGCGTCGGGCGTCGTGGTCGGCGCGGTCGAGGAGGTACCGTCCCGCTTGGGCGTCCGGGCGGTCTCGCGGACCCGTCGCTCGACTTCACGTACCGATAGTCCCTGCGCGACGACTTCGCGAGCGAGTTCCGCGATGCGCGCATCATCGCCGACCCCGAGCAAGGCACGCGCGTGCCCGACAGTGAGCTGCCCGTCCCACACCAGGCGCCGCACCGTCGCCGGCAGTGCGAGCAGGCGGAGTGTGTTGGCGACCGTCGAGCGATCCTTGCCGACGATGTCCGCGACCTCCTGCTGCGTGAGCGAGAAATCACGGATGAGCTGCTCGTAGCCCTCGGCCTCTTCGATCGGGTTGAGGTCCGCCCGCTGGAGGTTCTCGACCATCGCGAGCGAGAGTAGCAGCCGATCATCGACATCCTTCACGATCGCCGGGATCTCGGTCCACCCGATGCGCTGGGCCGCGCGGAAGCGCCGCTCACCGGCGATGAGCTCGAATCCACCGCCGCGTGGGGCGGGACGGACGGTCACGGGCTGCAGGAGACCGCTCACGCGAAGCGACGCCTCAAGGTCGCTCAGCTCTTCCGGCTTGAACTCCTTGCGCGGCTGCAGGGGATTCGGGCGGATCTGCGCGAGCGGGATGTTGCGCAGCGGAGAGACTGGTTCGGTCACCGGACGAGCGGCCGATCCCCCAGGGGCGGCGTCTCGTCCGGAGTCGCGCGACCCCTCACGTCCGGAAGCGTCGGGCCCGGCCTCCTGCCTCGTGGGTGTGCGCGCCAGAAGGGCTTCGAGCCCCCTGCCGAGCCTTCGATTCTTGTCGACGCTCATGATCGGATTCGTGGGATCAAAAAGTAATGTAAGTTGTTATACAACAACAGTTTAGCTGTATACTGTGTACGAGATTCCGTCAGATTGACGCAACGTGGTCCGTGCCGTTCACGGACGCGTCTCTCCTAGTCGATCCCATCTCGATGAGTTCGCGCGCGACGCCCATGTAGGCTTGAGCCCCGACCGAAGCGACGTCGTAAAGGATGATCGGCTTCCCGAAGGACGGTGCTTCGGCGAGGCGAATGTTGCGAGGGACCACCGATTGGAAGACCTTCGCGCCGAAGTACTCGCGCGCGTCCGTCGCGACCTGTCGCGACAAGTTGAGACGGGCGTCGTACATGGTCAGGACGACGCCGTCGATGCCGAGTGACGGATTGACGCCTTGTTGCACCAAGTGCACCGTGTTCAGGAGCTGGCTCAGTCCCTCGAGGGCGTAGTACTCGCACTGCAGGGGAATGAGCAAGGCGTCAGCTGCCGCGAGCATGTTCAGGGTGATCAGCCCCAGCGAGGGGGGGCAGTCGATCAGGATGTAATCGTACTGATCGCGGACCCGCTCCAGCCCTCGTCGCATCGCGAGCTCGCGCTCATCTTCCGACACGAGCTCAATCTCGGCACCCGCCAGGTCCGGCGTCGCCGGCAGCACATCGAGGTGATTGAACTGGACGCCGTGGACGATCGCTCCTTCGATCCGGGATGCATCGAGGAGAACGTCGTAGACCGTCTCACCGATCTCGTCGCGCACGAGGCCTATTCCGCTGGACGCGTTTCCCTGCGGATCGCCATCGACGAGTAGCGTGCGTTGCTCAGCGGCCGCGAGTGAGGCGGCGAGGTTCACGGCGGTCGTCGTCTTGCCGACGCCACCCTTCTGATTGGCGATTGCGATGATGCGGGCCACGAATGTCCTGGAACGAAAGAAGAAGGGGTGAACCGGCGAATATACCGGCTCACCCCGGGACCTACCAGACCGAATGTTTCACGTGAAACAACAGTCTCCCCACAACTGGTTTCGTTTCACGTGAAAAACTCCCCCGTCAGCACGCGCTGGCGATCAGCGCCCAACGAAGCTGAACCGGGCTTCGATGGAGACGATCACCTTGAGCACGCCGCTTTCGATCGGCGTCTGCACGTCCGCCGCTTCGGACGAGCGCATCACCATCGAGTTCATCACCATCGGTCCTGGAGGGCTTCCGGCGCTCGGGCTCGCGATGATCTCGATGACC
>JBGATT010000150.1:0-8318 GCA_044229035.1 Gemmatimonadaceae bacterium
CCGTCTGGATGATCGCGTTGGGGCCGATGCGCCCCGCGACGGCGTGACTCACACCGTCCTCGAGAAACGCCCCTGCCCCGCCTGCGAGGGCAGGTACGCATCGAGCTCCATGGCCATGTTGCGGATGAAGAAGCGCCCCATGGGTGTCACCGAGAGCCGGTCCGCGCCGAACTCCACGAGCCCGTCCTCCTCGAACGGGGCGAACCGCTGCCGGAGGTCGTCCACGCCCGGCGGCACCGCGGCGTACGGCAGTTCCAGGTTGCACATGAGGTGCAGGATCGCCGCCTGGCGCGCCCGGTCGTCCGCGCTGAGGGTGTGCCCGCGCACCGTCGCGAGGCGGCCGGCCTCGATCCGCTCCCGCCAGGACCCGAGCTTGGCCTCGTTCTGCGCGAAGCACCCGCCGGCATCGGAGATGGCGCTCATCCCCACGCCCACCAGGTGCGCCGCGGGCATGGTCGTGTACCCCATGAAGTTCCGGTGCAGCCGCCCCTCGCGCTGGGCGACGGCGAGCGGATCGTCCGCCTTGGCGAAGTGGTCGAGGCCGATCCAGGCGTAGCCCGCGCTCGTGAACGCGTTCACCGCGAGCTGGAAGAGCGAGGCGCGCATCGACCCGTCAGGGAGCTCGGCCTCGTCGATCACGCGCTGGTGCGCGCGCTGCGTCGGCAGGTGCGCGTAGCCGAAGCAGGCCACCCGGTCGGGCCCGAGCGCGAGCGCCTGCTCGATCGTGCGGGTGAAGGTCTCGGCCGTCTGGCGCGGCAGCCCGTAGATGAGGTCGATGTTGAGCCCCGAGAATCCCGCGGCGCGCGCCGAGTCGCAGATGTCGCGCACCAACGCCGGCGACTGCAGCCGGCCGATCGCCTCCTGCACCCCGCGATCGAGGTCCTGCACGCCGAAGCTGATGCGCGAGAAGCCGAGCGACCGCAGGGTGCGGAGCTGTTCCGGGCTCACGAGCCGCGGATCCGCCTCCACACTCAGCTCCACATCGTTGGTGAACCGGAAGCGGTCGGCGAAGAGTTGGAACGCCCGCGCGAGCTGCCGGTCGTCGAGGAGGTTCGGGGTGCCCCCGCCCCAGTGCATCTGCGCGGTGCGGTGGAAGCGCCCGAGCTCGGCCACCACGAGGTCGAGCTCGCGCTCGAGGTCGTCGAGGTAGCGGTCGATCGTCTCCGGCCGGCTCGTGGTGAGCGCGTTGCAGCCGCAGTAGAAGCACTTCGCGGCGCAATACGGGAAGTGCGCGTACACGGCGAGCGGCGTCCCCGAGGCCCCGGCGGCGCGGAGCGCGCCGGCGTACGCCCGGTCGCCGAACTCGGCCGACCAGGCGGGGACCGTCGGATAGCTCGTGTAGCGCGGTCCGGCGGTGTCGTACTTCGCCAGCAGGGCCTCGGGGACCTGCGGGGCGTCGTCGAGCGTCAACATGCGCGGATGCCGTCCGTGGCGGCGGTGACGGCTTCGGTCTGGTCGTTCTCGTCGGGCATCACCGCGGTGCCGCCGGCCGGCTTGGGCCGCATGGTCGAGCGCTTGGGGGCGATGAAGTCGTCGGCGGGCAGCTCATGGCCGGCCACCGAGACCATCTGGGCGGTGCTGCAGCTGACCGCGGACTGCCCGTGGATGTGCTGGATCTCCTTCTTCGTGCGGAGACGCACCAGCTCCTCCTTCGACGTGATCTTCGACTCGTCGAACTGCCAGTCGGCCTTGCCGGCGCCCCAGTAGTTGATGCGCCCGAGGTCGTAGAAGCGCCGCTCCATCGCACTCTTGAGATAGGCCTTCAGGCAGCCGCGCAGGTACTTCCGGCGGTACGGGTCCTTGTCCCAGAGGTAGCCGCCGGTCGCCTTCCGGAAGTAGAAGCGCCGGTAGTTCTTGAGCACGCCCGCCAGCACCTCGTCGCGCGTCATCACGTCGGGCTGGATGATGGGCGTCACGAAGTTGTACTTGGCGTAGTCGCGCACCTCGACCTTGTCGCCGAGGTCCTGGAAGAGGTCGGAGAAGGGCCACGGCGTGTAGCAGTTCCAGTTGACGAGGTCCGGCTTCCAGTCCTGCGCCATGTTGTACGTCTCCTCGAGCGTCTCGGGGGTCTCGTTCTCGAGCCCGACGATGAACTGCGCCTCGGTGACGATGCCGTTCTGGCGGAGGAGCTGGATGGCCTTCTTGGACTGCTCGACCTTGATCTCCTTGTTGAAGCGGTCGAGCTTGAGCTGCGCGGCGGCCTCGGTGCCGAGCGAGACGTGCACGAGCCCCGCCTTGCGGTAGAGCGGGAGGAGCTCCTCGTCGCGCAGGATGTCGGTCACCCGCGTGTTGATGCCCCAGGTGATGCCGAGGTTCCGCGCGATGAGCTCGTTGCAGAGCTCGACGAACTTCTTGCGGTTGATCGTCGGCTCCTCGTCGGCGAGGATGAAGAAGCCGACGTTGTGCTCCTTCACCAGGTACTCGATCTCGTCGACGAACTTCTTCGGGTCGCGCGTGCGGTAGGTGCGCCAGAACTTCCACTGCGAGCAGAAGCTGCAGGTGAAGGGGCAGCCGCGCGCGAAGTTGGGGATCGCGACCCGGCAGTTGAGCGGGATGTAGATGTACTTGTCCCAGTTCAGGATCGCCCAGTCGGGCGTGAGCGAATCGAGGTCCTGGATGGGCGGGTGCGGGGTGGTGGCGAAGTGCTGGCCGTCCTTGAGGAACGCGATGCCCTTGATCGACTCGCGCTCGGCGGGCAGCCGGCCCTGGCTCAGCGCCGTGATGAGGTTGACGACGACCTCCTCACCTTCGCCGCGCACGATGTAGTCGATCTCGGGGCACTCGCCGAGCACCTGCCCGTACATGAAGGTGCCGTGGATGCCGCCGAGGACCGTGACGGCCTTCGGGTGGATCCGCTTGGCGAGCTTGATGGTCTCCTGCGCCTTGTAGATCGCCGGCGTGATCGCCGTGCACATGATGACGTCCGGCGACTCCGCGCGGAGGATCGCCTCGAGGGCGGCGTCATCGATGTGGTCGGTCATGGCGTCGATGAACCGGACGCTCGTGAACCCCGCCTTCTTGAGGGCGCCGCTGATGTAGGCGACCCAGGCCGGTGGCCAGTTCCCCGCGATCTCCGCACCGCCCGAGTGATAGTTGGGGTGCACGAGCAGGATCCGCATGGGGGAGCCTCCGAAAGCGTGAGTGTCGGGTTTTCGTGACAGTCTGACTGACGGGCAAACCTGTCACTTCCAACACCTCTCCGCAGTAGGGAGAACTCCGCTAAATCATGTCGGGGATTGGACTAAGGGGTTGTACGTAGGCGCGTGCGCTACGCGCCCTTGGTCTTCGTCCCCGGGCGCAGCGGCATCGTCAGGAGCGCCCCCACCGTCGTGTGTTCGGACGGGTCCATGTGCGTGTCCCCCCCGTACACGAGGCGCGCGCGGTCCATATCCATATAGGTGCCGAACAGCCGGTCCCAGACGGAGAAGACGTTCCCGTAGTTGGAGTCGGTGTACGGCAGCACGTAGTGGTGGTGCACCTTGTGCATGTCGGGGCTCACGATCACCCAGCTCAGCACCCGGTCGAGCGCTGGCGGCAGCGCGATGTTGGCGTGGTTGAACTGGCTCAGCACCACGCTCAGGCTCTGGTAGAGGAAGACGAGCCACATCGGCGCCCCGGTGACCACGACGGCCAGGAGCGTGAACACGAACCGCACCACGCTCTCCCCGGGGTGATGTCGGTTGGCGGTGGTGGTGTCGATGTGCGTGTCGCTGTGATGGATCAGGTGGAGCCGCCAGAGCAGCGGCGTCTTGTGCTCCACGAAGTGCGCCAGCCACGCGCCCACCAGGTCGAGCAGGAGCAGCCCCACGACCATCTGGCCCCAGAGCGGGAGCCCGGGCATCCAGCCGAGCACCCCGATCCCGCGCCCGACCGCCCACTCCGACCCCATGAGCAGCACGAAGGCGAGCACGAAGTTCACGACGATGGTCGTCGCGGTGAAGAAGAAGTTCACCAGCGCGTGCGGCCACTTGCGGTACTGGAACGCGAAGAGCGGCGCTGCGCTCTCCCAGATCCAGAAGAAGGCGATCCCGCCGGCGAGGATCAGGGCGCGGTGGGAGCTCGGGATGGTGCTGAAATAGTCGACGACGGGCTGCATGGGAGTGCGTTGGGGGGAGAGAGACGCCGCCAAAGATGAAGGCTGAAGGATGAAAGTTGAAAGTGGGTACCAGGCTCGGAGCCCGGCACCCACCCCCACTTTCACCCTTCCACCTTCAGCCTTCTACTGTACGACCGGCTTCGGGATGAGCTTCGCCGCCCAGAGCCCCGAGTTGAAGTCGGTGAAGAGCACCCGGCCCTTCCAGGGCATCGCGTTCATCACGAACGGCGCGTTCGGGGTGTAGGCGTCCGGGTCGTACGGCTTGAAGACGGCGATCTCGCGGTTCTGGTCGGTCAGGTTCCCCATCAGCTCGCCCGACACGTCCACCACGCGCACACCACCGTCGTAGTACGCCTGGTAGAGGATGTCGTCCTCGACGATGATGTCGTGCGACCCGTAGTCCTCGAGGTGGTAGCGGCCCACCGGGAGCGGGTTCAGCGGATCGGTGAAGTCCACGATGTGCGTGTAGCCGCCCGACGTCTGCGCGATGCCGTTGCGCGGCGGCTTGCCATCGGGGCCGGCGAGCGAGTACTGCGTCCCCTCCCACACGCGACCGCGGCGGCTCATCTCCTCGTCGCCGATGAAGAGGTAGGTGCGGCCGGTCTTCTGCTGGAAGTACGGATAGATCTCGTGGCCCGAGTTGACCTTGTAGGTCGTGATGAGCTTCGGCTGCTCGATCGTGCCGCCGTACTTGCCGTTGCCGACATCGACCACCACCACGCCCACGCCGCCCTGCGCCGAGTAGGCGATGCCGTCGCGGACCCAGAGGTCATGGATGCGGGCGTTCGGATGACGGTACTCGCTCACGTACTTGGGCTTGTAGATGTCGCGCACGTCGATGATGACGTACTTCGACCCGCCGGAGATCGCGAACAGGTAGTCGTTCTGGGCGAACATGTTGTGCACGCCGCCGGTGAGCTCCTGGTCGAACGTCGAGGCGATCTTCGGATGTGCCGGGTCGGCGAGGTCGAGGATCACGACGCCGTTCACGCGGTTGGACGCGCCTTCGCGCGAGAGCACGCCGTAGCGGCCGTCGGGCGAGATGGTGACGTCATTGATGGTGCGGGCATCGACGCGGACCGAGTCGGTCTTGACGATGTTGTCCATGTCGGTGATGTCGAACACGAGCGCCCAACCGTCGCCGCCCCAGGTGCCGACGAGCACGTAGTCGCGGCCGTTCTTGCCGGTCCACGGCCAGAGATCCGAGGTGTGCGTGGTGTTGATGTTGCCGCGGCTGGTCACCTCGATGCGCTGCCGCACGTCGCGCGGGTTCACCTGGATGGCCCACTGCGCGTACGCGCCGCCCGACTGCGCGAGCAGCGTGTAGCGGCCGGGATAGTTCGCGGCGAAGCGGTCGAACTGCACCATGCCCGCGCCGCCGGGGAGGCCGGCCGGGGCGATCGAGTCGTCGGGAACGTAGGTGTAGCTCCACGTCACCGGCGCGTCGGCCACCACCTGCCCGTTCGCGCGGCGCGCGGTCGCCTTGAGATGGATCACGTCGCCGGTGCGCATCTGCGACTCGGCGATGCCGATCTCGAGCTTGGCGACCGGGTTGGCGGTCACGGTGTAGCTCCGCGTCGCGCGGACCCCTTCGGCCTCGGCGGTGACCGTCACGGCCCCCGGCGCCAGCGCGGTGAGGTCGCCGAAGCGGTTGACCGTGGCGATCCTGGCGTCCGACGTCCGCCAGGTGGCGGTGAGCCCGGTCCGCTCGCTGTTGTCGGCGTGGAAGCCCTTGAGCTTCTGGGGCTGCGTGAGGCCGGCGTAGAGCGGGCCCGTGCCGGCGGCGATCTCGACGCGCGTGAGGGCCGGCCAGGTGACGTTGATCGGGATCGTGAGCGTGACCGGGGTGTTGTTCGCCCCCATCGTCATCGCGGTCGCCTCGAACCGGCCCGCCGCCGTCGCGGTGACCTCGGTATCGGTGAACCGGACCGACCGGCTCGCCGAGCGCACCTGGACGAGGGGGTTCGGGATCTCCTTCCCTGCCGCGTCGTAGGCGCGGAACTTGATCGGCGCGGGCTGCCCGGCCTTGAGCGTCAGCGACGCCGGCTCGGCGACGAGCCGCACCGCCGCGACGGGGGCGGCACCACCGGCCTGCTGGGCGGCCAGCGGGGCGACCGCGGCGGCGCTCAACGCGACGAGGAGGGTGTGCGTGACGATACGACGGCGCGGTGTTAACATCTTCATGGCAGTGGTGCTCCGCGGATGGTTGGCCGACTCAGCAAGGATGAGACGATGCATCGGAATCCCGTACGCCGCAACCTGACGAAGGGTTGGCTCGCCCTTCCCGCCGCGCTGGCCGCGGCCCTCCCCCTCCTCCCCCTCGGCGCGCAGGGTCCCTCCGCCGCGCCGGCCCGCCCGGCGCCGCCCGCCGCGACGTACTACGTCTACGCCGGGGCCGAGAGCGCGGACAAGATCTACCGCGTCCGCTTCGGCCCGGGCGGCACGGCCGTCGAGCGGGAGATCGTCGTGGGAGAGATGGCGGCCGAGATGGAGGGGCCGCACGGCCTCGCGATCTCCGCCGACGGCCAGTTCCTCCACATGACCACCGGCCACGGCTTCCCCGACGGCAAGTACTGGGTGTACGCGCTCGGCCCGGACACGCTCGTCGCGCCGGGGGTGCTGCTCGGGGCCTTCCCGGCGTCGCTCGACGTGACCCCGGACGGCCGCTACATGTTCTCGGCGAACTTCAACCTGCACGGCGACATGGTCCCGTCGTCGCAGTCGGTGGTCTACATCCCGACCATGACCGAGGTGGCGCGCATCGTCACCTGCACCATGCCGCACGGGAGCCGCGTCTCGCCCGATGGGCGCCTGCAGTACTCGGGCTGCATGATGGATGACCAGCTCGTCGAGATCGACACGAAGACGCTGAAGGTGAGCCGCCGCTTCTCCGTCGCGGTGGGCAAGGAAGGGCCCCTCGCGCCCGAGGGCGACGACATGCTCCAGATGTGGATCGACGGCGCCAAGCGCGTGTCGAACGGGGCGACCGCGGATCCGGCGCAGGTGGGATACCTCGCGATGGACGGGCACAAGCACCAGATGACGCCGCAGACCTGCTCGCCCACCTGGGCCCAGCCCTCGGCGACCGGTGCGCACATCTACGTCGCCTGCAACAAGGCGGACGTGATCCTCGAGATCGCGCGCGACACCTGGACGGTGACGCGCAGGTTCAAGACGGGCCGCGGCCCCTACAACCTCGGCGTGTCGCCGGACGGCAAGTACCTCGTCGCCTCGCTCAAGCAGGGGAACAAGGTCGAGATCTTCGACATCGCCTCGGGCACGAGCGTCGCGCAGATCCCGACGACGAACATCCTCGCGCACGGCGTCGCGATGTCGAGCGACTCGCGCTACGCCTTCGTCACGAGCGAGGGCCAGGGCGCGATGCCGGGCCGCGTGGACGTGTTCGACCTCGCGGCGCGCGCGAAGGTCGGCACCGCGGACATCGGACAGCAGGCGAGCGGGATCGCCTTCTGGAAGGTCGTGCGCTGATCAGCCGATCCCGGGGATGCGCACGAGGTCCCGCAGCCGCGCCTCGAGCGCGGCCTTCTGCGCCTCGAGCTTCGTGCGCTCCTCGGCGATCCGCGTCTCCGCCTGCGCCTTGATGCCGTCGGCGTAGGCGCGGGCCTCGCGGGCCTTCTGGTCCACGAGCGCGTCAACCTTGGCACGCACCTGCTGCTCGGCGCGACGCACCTCCTCGCCGAGCTGCGCCTTGAGCGCCCCGGCGACCGCGTCCGCGATGTTGGTGCGCACGGCGAGCGACGGCGCGGTCACCGACCCGGAGAACCGCGCCTCGATCTCGACCGAGTCGATCCGCGCCACCGCGCGCCAGAGCGCGTCCTCCACGAGGCGCATCGCCGGCGACGTGGCGCGCGGCTGCGACGTGGTGTCGCGCGTCCAGGTCACCGCCGTGGACCGCCAGAGCCAGCGGCCGCCGAGCCGGTCGCCCTCGCGGGCGAGCACGAGCTCGGAGGTGCCATCGCCGAGGGCGACGGTGGCGCCGAGCCCGGCGAGCGGCATCGTCGGGAGCGGGAACCCGCTGAGGCGCGCGGCGAGCGAGTCGCGCACCGGCTTCCCGCGATGATCGAGCGAGCCACTGATGCGCGCGTCGCGCGGTCCGACCTTGCCGGCCGCGCGGCTCACGAGGAATCGCGTCGGCGCGCCGTAGATCGCGGGCTGCGTGGTGACGCCGACGAGTCGCGCCTCGTACTCGCCCGCGGCCGCG
>JBGATT010000150.1:8360-13070 GCA_044229035.1 Gemmatimonadaceae bacterium
CCCTCGCCGCCGATCGCGAGCGAGAGCTCGGCGAGGCGCGCGAGGAAGCTGGGGTAGACCGTCTCCTTCGGGAAGAGCACCGTCGTGCCGCTCGCGCGGACGCGCTCCGGCCCCTTCTGCATCTGCCGCTCGAGTCCCGGCGGGATGTACTGCTCGGCCATGTTCACCCAGTACATCACGGGTCCGACCTTCTCGGCGATGAGTCCCGAGAAGAGCTGCGGCCCGATCGCCGGGATCTCGAACGTGGGGAGACGCAGCAGGCCGCGCGCGTAGGCGTAGTCCGCCGCGCGCGCGCGGCCGATGGCCTCGACGCGGTCGCCGAGCGAATCGACGTCGGCCTTGGTGGTCGCCTCGAAGGTCTTGAGCCTCGTGTTGAGCGCCTCGAGGTCGCGCAGCGTGCGGCGCACGTCGGTGACGGCCTGCCGCGCACCGGCGATGCCGAGCGTGCGGAGGTTCGCGCTCTTGAGCCGGTTCGCGAGCGCCTCGGCCGAGTCGATCGTGGGGCGCGGATCGAGGGCGCGGATGCCGCTCGTGAAGCGGTCGCGCGCCGTGTCGGCGTACGAGCGCACCGCGAGCGCCGCCCGCAGCGTCGCCAGGCTCTCGGCCGAGATCGCGTCGACGTTCACCGTCTGCGTGAGCGTGGAGAGCGAGAGCGGCGGCACCTTCACCTGCGCCATCCAGTCGTCCACGATCTTCTGCACCGCCCCCGGCTCGCCGTCCTCGGGGGACGGGTCGCGCGGGATGGCACCCGAGGTCCGGCGCGGGGTGCCGAAGCGGATGCCGCGCGCCGCCACGGTGTCGACGACGACCTTCCCTTCGAGGGCCGGGAGGATGCCGACGTCGAAGACGATCGCCTCGGCCTCGAACAGGTTCGTCATCGGCTTCGACGGGTCGGTGACCGCGAGCCCCGAGAGCGTGACGTGTCCGTCGAGGACGCCGACGTGCGCCTTGGCGAGGTCCACCTTCGCGCCGACGGCGGCGGTGCCGCCCGCCTCGATGCCGCGGCGCACGGCGGGGTCGAGGAAGAGGATGGTCCCGCCGATGACGACGACGAGCAGGACGACGAGCGGGATGAGGGCCTTCCAGCGGATCCAGCTCATGGGCGGAACAGCTCGTAGGCCTGGTACAGCTTGGAGGCCTTGATCGCCTGGAAGACCTTCATCTGCTCGAGCCGCGCGAAGACGTGCTCGCGGTACTTCGCGACGAGCGCCTTGAAGACGAACGCGGCGGGGATCACGGCGATCAGCCAGCAGACGAGGCTGCCGATGACGATCGAGTTGTTGAGCCGCGACCAGGCGACGACCGGCGTGTTCACGACCCAGGTGAAGAAGGGCGCGAACCGGTCGTCGAGCAGGATCGCCATGCCGACGCGATGGAAGAGGGGATCGAGCGCGAACCCGACCGGCACCGCGACCGCCCACCCGAGCATGAAGCCGGGGAAGGAGACGGTCGTGAGCATGGCGATGGCGACGACGACGAGGTTGTGCAGGCTGCCGATGGGCGTGAGCCCGAGGCAGAGCCCGAGCGCCATGCCGGCGCCGACCTGCCCGGGCGTGCCGTCGGAGTTGAGCGCCTTGATGAGCGTCTGGAGGAACTTGAGGATGAGCATCGGCTGAAAGCTGACAGGGCGGCGGGGCGACTGGAAGCCGAGGATGGGACCGCGCCTGTCGGGCGAGGGTTCCCCGCCCTAGAATCTCCGGATGCCCCTCTCCCCCCGTGCCCTCCTGCTGGCGGCGATGCTCGGTCTCGCCGCCCCTCCTGTCGCGGCCCAGTCGCTCACGAAGGCCGACTCGGCCCTCGTCGGCCGCATCCTGCTCGCCGAGGACCGCCGCGACGCCACCGACCCGGCGCTCGCCGCCGGGCTGGCCCATCCGGACGCCCGCCTGCAGACCCTCGCGCGCCGTGCGATCGGCCGTACGCGGGACGCGCAGTTCGCCGCGCGCGATTCCCTCCCGCGGCTCGCGCCGCCGCCCATCTGGGTCGAGCCGGCCTGGCGGCTCCGCTTCCGTGCGCTGCCCCAGCTGCGCGACGACTGCTCGGCGCTGCTGCTCGCGGCGTCCGACTCGGCGTGGCCCGTGCGCTTCCGCGCCGCCGCCCTCGCGCGCGAGAGCTGTGCCAAGGACGAGGCGCTGGTGCAGACCTTCGTGCGGTGGGTCCGGGAGCGGCCCGTGGACCTCTCGCGCCGGAAGAAGGGTGAGGTCGCGTGGCAGGGCGCCGGGAACGGGCTCGTCGCGCTCGCGCGGATCGCGCCCGACGAGGCGCGCTATCGGCTCACCGACGCCATGCGAAGCGACAGCTGGCACCTGCGCCAGTACGCCGCGCGGGCCGCGGCGATCCTGCGCGACACGGTGCGGCTGCGGGCCCTCGCGGTCGATGCGGACGACAATGTCGCCGAGGCGGCGATCGAAGGACTCGCGCGCGTGAGCGGCCATGCCGACGACGCGCTGTATCTCCGCGCGCTGGAGCGGCGCGGGGCGCAGGTGGTGCGCGCGGCCGCGGTGGCACTGAGGGGCTCTCCCGACCCGCGGGCGGCGGCGACCGCGATGCGCACGTTCGAGAAGTGGGCCGCGCGCGCGAACGCGTCGGAGCGCGACGCGCGCGTGGCGCTGCTCGCGGCGGCCGGCCAGCCGGAGACGGCGGACCGTCCGCCGCCGGTGCGCGCGACGTTGCCGCGCGAGGCCGTGGCGCTCGCGCTCGGGAAGGAGCTGCGCCTGCGGGTGACGATGCACAAGCACAGCGGCGGCGGCACCTTCACGGTGCGGCTGCGTGGCGACGTGGCGCCGATGATGGCGGCGCGGCTCTACGCCCTCGCGAAGGACGGCTACTACGACGGCCTCACCTGGCACCGCGTGGAGCACGACTTCGTGATCCAGGGCGGGAGCCCCGGCGCGAACGAGTACGTGGGGCTCCCGCAGTTCCTGCGCGACGAGCTGGGGACGGTGACGCATGCGCGCGGCACGCTCGGGATGAGCACGCGCGGGCACGACACCGGCGACGCGCAGTGGTTCGTGAACCTGCGCGACAACGCGCGCCTCGACCGCGACTACACCGTCTGGGCCGAGGTGGTGGCGGGGATCGAGGTGGTGGATGGTATCTTGGAAGGCGACCACATCGCGAAGATCCGCCCCGTCAAGCCATGACCGACCCACTCATCATCGCCAAGTCCGCCGCCGCCGAGCTCGCGCTCCTCCCGGCCCTCGCCAACCGCCACGGCCTCATCACCGGGGCGACCGGGACGGGGAAGACGATCTCGCTGCAGGTGCTCGCCGAGCGCTTCTCGCGGATCGGTGTCCCCGTGTTCGCCGCCGACGTGAAGGGCGACCTGAGCGGGCTCGCCAAGGCGGGCGTCTCGACGCCCAAGCTCGAGGAGCGCCTCGCGTCGCGCGGGCTCCCCGCCCCCGCGTTCGGCGGCTGTCCGGTCACCTTCTGGGACGTGTTCGGCGCGCAGGGGCATCCGGTGCGCGCGACGGTCTCGGACATGGGCCCGCTGCTCATCGCGCGGCTGCTCAACCTCAACGACACGCAGGAAGGGGTGCTGAGCATCGTCTTCCGCGTGGCCGACGACAACGGCCTGCTGCTGCTCGACCTGAAGGACCTGCGCGCGATGCTGCAGTTCGTGGGCGACCACGCGAGCGAGGTGAAGACGCAGTACGGCAACGTCTCGCCGGCGAGCATCGGCGCGATCCAGCGCGGGCTCCTGCAGCTGGAGGACCAGGGCGGCGACGCCTTCTTCGGCGAGCCGATGCTCGACATCGGCGACCTGATGCAGACGACGGACGGCCAGGGCGTGGTGAACATCCTCGCCGCGGACAAGCTGATGGCGAACCCGCGGCTCTACGCCTGCTTCCTCCTCTGGATGCTCTCGGAGCTGTTCGAGAACCTCCCCGAGGTGGGCGACCTCGAGAAGCCGAAGCTCGTCTTCTTCTTCGACGAGGCGCACCTGCTCTTCGCCGACGCGCCGGCGGCGCTGGTGGAGAAGGTGGAGCTCGTGGTGCGGCTCATCCGGTCGAAGGGCGTGGGCGTCTACTTCATCACGCAGAACCCGATCGACGTGCCGGAGCAGATCCTCGGGCAGCTGGGCAACCGCGTGCAGCATGCGCTGCGCGCCTTCACGCCGCGCGACCAGAAGGCGGTGCGCGCGACGGCAGAGACGATGCGCGCGAATCCGGGGCTCGACATCGAGAAGGCGATCCTCGAGCTGGGCGTGGGCGAGGCGCTGGTGTCGTTCCTCGACGCGAAGGGGACGCCGGGGATCACCGAGCGGGCGTGGATGTTCGCGCCGGGCTCGCAGATCGGGCCGGTGACGGCCGAGGAGCGGAACGCGGCGCGCGAGCGGTCGCTCGTCGCCGGCGTGTACGAGAAGGCGGTCGATCGCGAGTCGGCGTTCGAGATGCTCAAGGCGCGCGCGGACGCGGGCGCGGCGGCGGGTGGCGGTGCGGCGGGTGGCGCACCGATGAGCGGTTCGCCCGCCCCGTCGGGTGGCGGCATGGGTGCGGGCGCGGCCGGAGCGGCCGGCGCGGTGCTCGGCGGACTGGGCGGGTTGATCTTCGGGACGACCGGCCCGCGCGGCGGCAAGCGCGACGGGATGGTGGACCTCGTGGCGAAGAGCGCGGCGCGGACCGTGGGGAACAGCATCGCGCGCGAGCTGGTGCGCGGCGTGCTGGGGTCGCTCCTCGGCGGCGGGCGGCGCCGGCGCTGAGACGACGGCAC
>JBGATT010000151.1:0-15457 GCA_044229035.1 Gemmatimonadaceae bacterium
CAGATGTCCACCCCGCGTCGCTCGTTCCTGTCCCGCCTCGCCGCACTGCTCGCCGTCGGCAGCGCGCCGGCGACGCTCGCCGCCGCCGTCCGACCGGAGCCCGAGTCCGGACTCTGGCCCGATGAGCGCTGGCTCGAGATGATCGCGAACCGCGAACACCGGATCATCATCGAGGCCGGGAGCGTGGCGGACGGTCTCGGGCTCCGGCGCGCGCTGAACTTCATCGACGTCCTGAATCAGGACTACCAGATCCCCGACGGTCGTGTGGGGTGCGCGGTCGGGACGCACTCCGGTGCGCTGGTGTTCATCCTCAACGACGCGATGTGGGCCAAGCACGGGCTCGGGGCGAAGTACGGCGTCAAGGATGCGCAGGGGAACGCGGCGACGGCCAACACGTTCCGCGCCGGCGCGCCGTTCACGGTCGAGGCCCTCGGGAAGCGCGGGGTCCAGTTCCTCGCCTGCAACCGCTCGTTGATGCGTCTCGCGCGCGAGCTCGCGGGCGCCACGGGGAACGCGAACGCGACGCATGCGGAGCTCGTCGCCAACGTGCTGCCCGGCGTGGTGGTCACGCCGGCGATGATCGTCGCGGTGAGCCGCGCGGGAACGCGGGGCGTGCCGTACATGGCCGTGCCGTAAGGCACGCCATCACTCGTAGCGCAACGCCTCGATCGGATCGAGGCGCGCCGCCCGCTGCGCCGGGATCACCCCGAACACGATCCCGATCCCCACGCTCACGCCGACCGCGATGAGCGTGAGTCCCAGCGGCGGCGACGCGTCGATCCCCAGCAGCGTCGTCACCAGCTCGCCGGCGCCGAGGCCGATCACGATGCCGATCACGCCGCCGATCCCGGTGAGCGTGGCCGCCTCGATGAGGAACTGCACCGCGATGTCCCCTCGCGTGGCGCCGAGCGCCTTGCGGATCCCGATCTCGCGGGTGCGGTCCGTCACCGACACCATCATGATCGCCATCACGCCGATGCCGCCCACCAGGAGCGCCACCGACGCGAGCACGATCATCACCACGAAGAAGACCCCGGTGAGCTGGTTGAAGATCTCGAGGATCTGGTCCTGCGTGACGAGGTCGAAGCTGTTGCGCTGCGAGGGGCGGAGCTTCCGATGCTCGCGGAGCGCGATGGTCACCGCCTCCTGCGCCGCGGCGACGGTGACGCCCGCGCGCGGCTTCACCGGGATCCAGAGGCCGTTGGTCTTGTCGAACTGGAACTGCGCGTCGAGCGCGCGATAGGGGATGATCGCCCCCGTCTCCGAGCCCTGCGGCGCGAAGATGTTCTCGGGCGGCTGGTAGAGCCCCACCACCCGGAACGGTCGGCCGCCGACGAGCACCGTCTTGTCCAACGGGCTCACCCGGCCGAACAGCCGCCTCGCCATGGCGTCCTGCACCACGATGACGCTCGCGCCCGAGCTCACCTCGTTGCGCGTGAACCAGCGCCCTTCGCTGAGCTCGCCCCCCTGGACGATCGTGAACCCCGCATCGGCGCCGAAGATCGACGTCGGCTGGGTCCGTTCCCCCTCGTACGAGAGGCGCGCCAGCGTCTGGCCCCAGAGGGCCGCGTACTGTGTCTCGGGGAGCCGGCGCACGAGCTCCGCCTCGTCGGGCGCGAGGTCGGGCCGGATGCGGATCCAGGCCGGCGGGTTCTGCGGGTTCACCGGCGTGCTCGAGTACGCCTTGAGCACGTAGAAGGTCGTCGGTCCCGCGATCTCGACCGTCCGGATGATCTGCGAACGGAGCCCCTCCACCAGCGAGGCCATGGTCATCACCGTCGCGACGCCGATCACCACGCCGAGGATCGTCAGCGACGAGCGCAGCTTCGACACGCGCAGCGTGTCCATCGCGATGCGCAGGTTCTCCTTGTACTGGTCGAGCACCCCGAGGAGCTTCACCGGGTCACTCCGAGCGCATCGCGGTGATCGGGTCCAGCCGCGCCGCGCGCCGCGCCGGGTAGACCCCGAAGATCACGCCGATGCCGGCGCCGAGCGCGAGCGCCAGCCCCACGGACCACCAGCTGATGCGCGCCGGCAGCGGCGACACCACCGAGATCACGAAGGCGAACGCCCACCCCGAGAGCACGCCGATCAGTCCGCCGAGCGCCGAGAGCATGATCGTCTCGGCGAGGAACTGCCGTTCGATGTCGCGCGCCCGCGCGCCGACCGCCTTCCGGATGCCGATCTCGCGCGTGCGCTCGTTCACCGCCATGAGCATGATGTTCATGATCACGATGCCGCCGACCACCACGCCGATCGCCACCACCGCGGGGATGACCGCGAAGAGCACCGCCGTGAGCTGCTTCCAGAAGTTCACCAGCGCGTCGGCGGTCTCCACCGAGAAGTCGTTCTCCTGCGTCGGCCGCAGCCCGTGCGCGACGCGCATCGCCTCCTCGGCCCGCCCCATCATCGTCGCGACGTCCGAGCTGTCGGCCACCTTCACCGAGACGGTCGTCGTCAGGCGCCGGCCGTAGCGCATCTCGAAGCGCGTGATCGGGAGCAGCGCGTAGGCGTCGAACGACTGGCCGAGGACGCGACCCTTGGTCTCGTTGACGCCGATCACCGTCATGCGCTCGCCGGCGACGCGCACCTCCTGCCCGATCGGGTCCACCGACTCGAACAGCTTCTCCGCGAGTTCCGCCCCCAGCACCACCACCGGCATCCGCTGCGTGACGTCCACGTCGGAGAGCGCACGGCCCTTCATGACGCGATAGTCCTGAACGACCTGGTAGTCCGGCGTGATCCCGAAGACCATGATCGAGCCGACCGCCCGCCCGCGCCACTGGACCTCGGTCATCGGCGTGGGCCACCCCGACTGCCGGGAGACCGCCACGGCGTCCGGGAAGGCGGCCCGCACGGTCGCGGCGTCGGCCTCGGAGATGCGCGGCCGGCGGCGGATGCGCGACATGAGCTCGTCGTCGATCATCCCCACCTGGATGGGGGTGCGGCGGACCTGGAAGGTGTTCGCGCCGACCATCGCGTCGGCGATGTTCTCCTTCACGTACGCGTTCATCCCCTGGATGATCGCCACGACCGCGACGAGGAACGCGACGGAGACGATGATGCCGAGGAGCGTGAAGAAGCTCCGCAGGGGATTGCCGCGGATCTGCGCGAAGGCGATGCCGAGGACGTCGGAGGTGCGCACCTCCGAAAACTACTCGTGCCGCAAGGCCTCGACGGGGTCGAGCTTGGACGCGCGCGTGGCGGGCAGCATCCCGAACACCACCCCGGTGAGCACGGCGCCGAGGAGGGAGAGCACCACGGCGCTGAACGGCACCGATGCCGGGACGGGCGTGGTCGACCGGATGATCCAGGCCAGTCCCGCGCCGACCAGCAGGCCGATCCCCGCGCCCAGGCTCGTCAGCGTCATCGCTTCCACGAGGAACTGCCAGAGGATCGTCCCGCGGGTCGCGCCGAGCGCCTTCCGCACCCCGATCTCCCGCGTCCGCTCGGTGACCGAGATCATCATGATCGCCACCACGCCCACGCCGCCGACCATCAGGCCGACCGCCGAGAGCCCGAGTCCGACCATGAAGATCGCGCCGAAGAGGGAGTCGAAGGTCTCCATCATCTTGTCCTGCCCGACGAGGAAGAAGCTGTTGATCTCGCGCGGCCGGAGCCCGCGCATCCCCCGCAGGGTCGCCGTGACCGCGTCCATCGCCGCGTCACGCGGCACGCCGGCCTTGGGCTTCACCATCAGCATCATCGTCCGCCGCCAGACGTCCAGCCGGCGCCAGGCGGTCATCATCGGGATGATCATCCGCGGGGTGTCCGGCCCGCGGCCGTCGAGCGACTTGAGGAAGCCGGCCTTCGTGTCGAAGACGCCGATCACGGTGAACCGCGTCCCGCCGAGGTCGATCTCCTTCCCGATCGGGTCCGACTCGCCGAAGAGGTCCTCGGCGAGCTTCTTGTTCACCAGCGTCACCGGCGCCGCCGCGTCATGCTCGGCCGCGGTGAAGGTGCGGCCGGGGGAGATGTCGGCCTGGTCGGTGTAGATCCACTCGGTGCTCTGCGCGTCGTAGCCGACGCCCTTCACCACGCGGTCGAAGTAGGTGACCGTGCTCGAGCCGAAGAGCCAGGCCATCGCATGGTCCACCTCGGGCAGGCGCTGGACCGCCTTCCATTCGGCGAGCGTGATCCCGGGGAAGCGGCGCTCGGGGCAGTTCTCGTTGGTCGGGTTGCAGTTGTTGAACCCGGGGTTCGAGCGGCGCACCTGGAAGGTCGACGTCCCGAACTCGTCCATGTCCTGCTGGAACGACTGGCGGATCCCGTGCACCGTCGCGCCCATCGCGACGACGACGAACACGCCGACCGCGACGCCGGAGATGGTCAGGGCGGCGCGCACCTTGTTGGCCCGCAGCGAGTCGAGGGCGATGTACGCGCCCTCGAGGGTCATGAGGATCCTATCCCAGAGGCGCATCGCTCATTCCTGCCGCAACGCGGCGATGGGGTCGAGGCGCGACGCGCGGCTCGCGGGATAGATGCCGGCGACGATCCCGACCCCGGCCCCGACCACGAGCGCGAAGACGAGGGACCAGGGCGCGACGGACGCCGGGAGCGGCGTGAGGGCGGCGATGAGCATGGCGAGGCCGACGCCCAGCCCCGCGCCGATCGCCGCGCCGAGCACCGAGAGCGTCGCCGCCTCGACCAGGAACTGCGCGATGATGTCCTGGCGGCGCGCGCCGAGCGCCTTGCGGACGCCGATCTCGCGCGTCCGCTCGGCGACCGCCACGAGCATGATGTTCATGATCACGAGCGCCCCGACCACCAGGCCGATCGCCGGCAGCGCGGTGCCGAACAGGATCAGCTTCCCCTTGAGCTCGTCGAAGAAGCTGAGCGCCGCGTCGGAGGTCTCGATCGCGAAGTTGTCCTTCTCGGCCGGCCCGAGGCGGCGGAACCCGCGCATCGCCTCGTGCACCATCTCCATCCCGATGTCGAGCTGCGCGCGGTCGGGGGCCTGCACCGTGATCGTGCCGAAGTCGCCGCGCGGCCGGATCGCCCGGCTGAGGGGCGACGTGTAGGGCGCGATCGCCATCCGGTCCATCGAGAAGCCGAACACCGACCCTTGCTCGGCGATCACGCCGATGACCGTGTACGGCTGGCCGCCGATGCGGAGCGTGCGCCCGACCGGGTCGAGCCCGTCCCAGTAGTAGCTCGCCACCTCGGAGCCGACGACCACCACCCGCGCGCCGGTCTCCACCTCCTGGGCGGCGAAGGCACGGCCGTTGGTGATCTCGAACTTCTTGATGTCGAAGTACGACGCCTCGGTCGCGATCGCCTGCACCGACCGCGGGCGGATGCCCGGCGTGACGGCGTTGATGAACGTCTGGTTCACCACGGCGACCCGGAATCCGTCCGGCAGCGTCTCGCGCACGAGGTCGACGTCCGTCTCGTAGATCCGCGGGTTCCGGAGCGAGGCGCGCCACTCCTCCTCGGTCTGGTTCGGCGTGAAGTTCGGGCGCTGGCGGACGTCGAAGGTGTTCACGCCGATGATCTTCGCGGCGAAGTCGTTCTCGACGTAGTCGCTCATCCCCTCGACGATCGAGACGACGGCGATGAGGAACATCACGCCGATCATGACGCCGATCAGGGTGAAGAAGCTCTTGAGCTTCTGCACCCTGATGGTCTGGAGGGCGAGGCGGACGGCTTCGAAGAAGGGCAAGGCGGACGGTCGGGGAGGGGAGGAGGGCGGTCGCGGCCCGCCGGCCGCCCTCGAAGGCTAACGCGGGCGGACCGTCATTCGTGCCGGAGGGCCTCGACCGGGTCGAGGCGCGAGGCGTGGGCCGCCGGGATCATCCCGAACAGGATCCCCGTGAAGGCGCTGGCGACCAGCGCCGCGACCGCGGCCAACGGCGGGATGCTCGCCTCGATGCTCGTGCCCGAGCGGATGGCGAGCGCGACGAGCCAGCCGAGCGTCAGGCCGATCACGGCCCCGATCCCCGTCAGCGTGACGGCCTCGATCAGGAACTGCCAGAGGATGGTCAGCCGCGTCGCGCCGAGCGCCTTCCGCACGCCGATCTCCCGGGTCCGCTCGGTGACCGAGATCATCATGATCGCGATCACGCCGACGCCCCCGACGATGAGCCCGACCGCGGAGAGGGCGATCATCACGAGGAAGAACATCCCGAAGATCTTGTCGTAGGTCTCCATCAGCTTGTCCTGCGTGATGATGGCGAAGGTGCTCTCCTCGCTCGGCCGCAGTCCGCGGGCGCCGCGCAGGGTCGCGGTGACCTCGTCCACCATCACGTCCCGCGGGACCCCGTCGCGGGGCTTGACCACGACCCCCAGGTCCGAGCGCCGCACGTTGAGCGCGCGCTGGAGTGTCGTCACCGGCATCACGCCCTTCGCCCGCTCGCCGCCCGACAGGAAGCTCGCGTTGTCCTTGTAGACGCCGATCACCTGGAAGGCATTGCCGTTGATCGTGATCGTCTTGCCGAGCGGGTCGGAGTCCACGAAGAGCCGCTCGGCGGCGACGGTGTTGAGCACCACCACGCGCGCGGCGCTGCGGACCTCCTGCTCGGTGAAGACGCGCCCCCCCGGCTGCATGTCGGGCGCGCCGAACATCGCCCAGTTGGCCGAGTACCCCTCGATCGGGGCGGAGGAGAGCGCCTTGTCGCGGTACTTGAAGGCGCCCGACCAGTCCATGCGCACCCCGACGGCCGCCGCGTTCTCGAGTCGTTCGAGGCGCGACACCTCGTCGAAGGTGATGGGCGGGTTGCGCAGCCAGGTGCAGGTCTCGCCGCTGCCGTCGCACGCCTCGAACGTGATGGGGTAGCGCGAGACGAAGAAGGTCGTCGGGCCGGTGCTCTCGAAGTCCTTGGCGACGCTGACGTTGATCCCGTGCACCGCGGCGGAGATGACCACGACGACGAACACGCCCACGGCGACGCCGAGGATGGTGAGGCCGGCGCGGACCTTGTTGCCGACGATCGCCTCGACCGCGATGCGCACGCCCTCGGCGAGGTTGTAGAGACGCGAGTTCAGGTTGGCCATGGGTCCCTATTCCTGCCGCAGCGCGACGACCGGGTCGAGCCGCGACGCGCGGCTGGCCGGGTAGACGCCGGAGATGATCCCCACGCCCGCGCCGACGAGCACGCCGACGACGATCGACCAGGGGGCGACGCTCGCCGGGAGCGGCGATACCGCCGCGATGGCCTGCGAGAAGCCGATCCCGAGCGCGATGCCGAGCATCGCGCCGACGGTGCTGAGCGTCGCCGACTCGACGAGGAACTGCGCGAGGATGTCGCGCCGCTTGGCCCCGAGCGCCTTGCGGATGCCGATCTCGCGGGTCCGCTCGGCGACCGCGACGAGCATGATGTTCATGATGACGATCGCGCCGACGACGAGGCCGATGGCCGGCAGCGCCACGCCCGCGATGACGAGGTAGCCCTCGATCTTGTTCCAGAACTCCAGCGCGCTCTCCGACGTCTCCATCGCGAAGTTGTCGGGCTGGCTCGGCCGGAGCCCGCGGCGCG
The DNA here is from genome assembly GCA_044229035.1 of Gemmatimonadaceae bacterium. Lineage (GTDB taxonomy): Bacteria > Gemmatimonadota > Gemmatimonadetes > Gemmatimonadales > Gemmatimonadaceae > Pseudogemmatithrix. The sequence continues at coordinate 7,476 of JBGATT010000151.1, forward strand.
TGCGCATGACGGCACGGACGCGTTCCTTGGCCTCGGTCAGCACCGCCTGGTTCTCGGACTGCACGATCACGGCGTCGATCATCTGCGGCTGCGGATTGAGCAGCTTGCGGATGGGCGAGCGCCAGGGCGCGATGACGAAGTTGTCGAATGAGATCCCGAAGGCCGACCCGCGCGACTCGGTGATGCCGATGACGCGATATGGCACGCCGCCGATGCGGAGCTCGCGCCCGATGGGGTCGACGCCGGGGAAGGCGCGGTCGATCATGTCGGGGCCGATGATCGCGACGTTCTCGCCCTGGCGGAGCTCCTGGGCGGTGAACTCGCGGCCGTCGGTGAGGGCGAGCTTCTTGATCGCGAACCAGTCGCCGTCCACGCCGATGGCGTTGGTCGTGCGGGGGCGCGAGTAGATCGACGTCGCGGTGACGTTGTTCTCGGACTCCTGGGCCCAGCGCGTCCCCTCGGGGAGCGCCTCGACCACCGGGAGCAGGTCGCTGATGTAGAGCCGCGGGCGGCGGCGCCACGAATCCCACTCCGACTGGTCGACGTCGCCGATGTTGATGTTGGGCTGCCGGCGGAGCTCGAACGAGTTGATCGCGATGATCTTCCCGACGAGGTCGTCCTTCATGTAGCGACCCATCCCCTCGATGATCGAGACGACGGTGATGAGGAACATGACGCCGATGCAGACGCCCGCGAGGGTGAAGAAGCTCTTGAGCTTCTGGACCCGGATGGTGTTGAGCGCGAGCCGGACGGCTTCGAAGAGTGGCATCGATGGGGCGGGGCAGCGAAGTCCGGTCGCGCGCAGGGGCGCGGGGGGGGGGGGGGGGGGGGGGGCCCCCGCCCCCCCCGACGCGCCTACTTGGTCGCGAGGCCGAGCTTCTCGGTGAACTTCTCGCGCCGGTCGTCGCTCGCGATCTGGCCGTCGCGGAGCACGACCACGCGGCGCGCGTGCGCGGCGATGTCGGGTTCGTGGGTCACCATGATGACCGTCTGGCCCGTGTCGGCGAGGTGCTCGAAGACGCGCATGATCTCTTCCGACGTCTGCGAGTCCAGGTTGCCCGTGGGCTCGTCGGCGAGGAGGATCGAGGGGCGGTTGACCAGCGCGCGGGCGATCGCGACGCGCTGGCGCTGGCCGCCGGAGAGCTCGTTCGGCCGGTGGTGCACGCGCTGGCCGAGCTGCACCGCCTCGAGCGCCGCCATCGCGCGATCCTTGCGCTCCGACGCCGAGATGCCGGCGTAGACGAGCGGGAGCTCGACGTTGGCGAGCGCCGTGGCGCGGGGGAGCAGGTTGAACGTCTGGAAGACGAACCCGATCTCCTTGTTGCGGACGCGCGCGAGCTCGTCGTCCTTCATCGTCGAGACGAGCTGGCCGTTGAGCCAGTACTCGCCCTCGTTGGGCGTGTCGAGGCAGCCGATGATGTTCATGAACGTCGACTTGCCCGAGCCCGACGGGCCCATGATCGCGACGTACTCGTTGCGGCGGACCGCGAGGTCCACCCCGCGGAGCGCGCGCACGATCTCGCCGCCCATGTCGTATTCGCGCTTGAGGCCGCGGGTGACGATCACCCATTCCTTCGACGGCGCGGCCCCTGCGCTGGAGACGACGGCCTGGCGCTCGGCGGTGGTGTTGAGCGGCGCTTCTTCGGTGTGCTGGGTCACGGGGTCTTCGCGGCCTTGGGGTCGGCCGCCTCCTTTGGGGTCTCGCGAACGAGCTGCTGATCCTTGAGTTCGCGGATCGCCTGATAGGTGCCGGCCACGATGCGCTCGCCGGGCTCGAGCCCGCTCAGCACCTCGAAGTACTTCTCACCTGCGATCCCCACCCTTACGGGGCGGAAGGTCACTTTGTTGTCGGCGCCCACCACGAACACACCCTCGACGTCGCGCTTGCCCACCTGCACGGCCGGCGCGGCGACGGCGTTCGGCGCGGCGTCGGTCTGCTTGAGGGCGGAGTCCTCGCGGACGGTGAGCGCGATGATCGGGATGGCCAGCGCCTGCGCCCGCGTGTCGGTCACGATCTTCGCCGTCGACGAGAAGTCGGGGCGGGTCTCGGCCGGCGGGTTCAGGATGCGGACCGTCACCTCGTAGTCGATCGCCTGGTCAGTGGTCGACGCCGTCGCGCCCTTCACCGAGCTGTTCGAGATCTCGACCACGCGGCCGATGAACGTGGTGTCGGGGAAGGCGTCGATCTGGATGACCGCCGAGTCGCCGAGGGCGATGCGGCTGACGTCCGTCTCGTCGACCTTCACCTTCGTCTCGAGGATGCTCATGTCGCTGATGGTGAGCAGCGTCGCGGCGTCCTTGTTGAGCGTGCCCATGATCGCCGTCTCGCCGAGCTCGACGTTGAGGCGCGTGACGCGGCCGGACATGGGGGCGTAGATGGTGGTGCGGGAGAGCTGGTAGCGCGCGTCCTTCAGCGACGCGTCGCCCTGCTTCACGTTCTCCTCCGCGGCCTCCACGAGCGCCTTGTTGACCTCGAGCTGCGTCTGCGCCTGCTCGAGCTCCTGGCCGGAGACGAGCGTGGCATTCGTGCGGCGGATGCCCTCGAGCCGCTCGAGGTTGCGCTGCGCCTGCAGCAGGTTCGCCCGCGACTGCGCCAGGCTCGCCCGCGCGTTCGCCAGCGCCGCCTCGGCGCGCTGCACCTGCGCCTCGTACTGCTGGGGATCGATCTGGAGGAGGAACTGCCCCTCACGGACCATGTCGCCGTCCTTCACCGAGAGCCGCGTGATGCGGCCGGTGATGTCGGCGGAGAGGTCGACCTTGGTGCGCGGGATGACCTGCCCGCTGGCCGTCACCGACGCGACGAGATCCTGCTTGGAGACCTCCTCGATGCGGACCTCGGTCCCCTTGTCACCACCGGCGGCGTTCACGGCGATCATCCCGACGATGCCGATCACGGCGACCGCGGCGATCCCCCACTTCATCTTCTTGCTCATGGGTCCTCTGTTCAGCGAAGGGTGCGTCCGACGGCCGCTTCCAGCGCCGCGTACGCCCGGTGGAATTCATAGATCGCATCGATGCGGTCGGTCTCGGCGCGTTCGTACTCCCCGCGCGCCGTCGTGAGGTCCACGAAGGTGTTCGCCCCGACGCGGTACCGCTCCTCGGCCAGCTGCAGCGCCTCGCGCGCCGTCGCGGCGTTTCGGGTCTGCAGCTCGACGGCGTCGAACGCCGCCTGCAGCGTCACCCGCGCCGACGTGACGTCGGCGGTCATCGCGAGCTCCTGCCGGCGCGTGTTGTAGCGCGCGTCGGTCCGGCTCGCGTTGGCCTCCTGCAACCGCTGCTCGCGCCCGAACCCGTCGAAGAGCGGGAGCGAGATGCCGAGCGAGAGGCTGTACGGGTTGCGCGTGAACCCGAAGGGGAAGGTGTTGTTCGCGTCGCGGACGGCCGCGACGTTCACCGGCGGGATCGCCGCGCACTGCGCCGCGATGCTGCCGAGCCCTGCCCCCACGCGGAGCGAGTCGGTCGAGAGGCAGCTCGCGATGCGCGAGTCCCGCGTCGCGATCGCCTGGGCGACGGCATCGTTGTCCGAGACGTCGGTCTGGGTCTGTGCGACGCCGCCGACGGAGCCGGAGAGCGAGAGCGACGGCGTGTAGGCGCTGCGGGCCGACTTCACGCCGGCCTCGGCGACCCGCTCGCGCGCCTGGAAGGCCCGCAGGTTCGGGTTCGCGACCTTCGCCATCGCGAGGAGGTCGGCCACGCTCTGCGTGGGCGCGGTCACCGGGAGGTCGGCCGTGAGCACGACGTCCTCGGGCATCGGGGCGCCGAGCTGCTGGAAGAGCTGCAGCCGGGCGACGGCCGCCGTGTTGCGGGCGCGGAGGGCCGCGACCTGCTGCGTCCCGAGTCCCACCTCGGCGCGCTTCACGTCGAGGGAGGTCGCCGACCCGACGCCGGCGCGCGCCTGGGCGAGTTCGAGCTGGAGCCGCTGCTGGACCACGAGCGTGTCCTGGAGGGCGGCACGCGCCTGCGTCTGGAGCGCGAGCAGGAACTGCGCGGTCACGCCGTTCCGGAGCTGGAAGAGCGCGGCCTCGACGTCGGCGTCGGCCGCGTCCATCGACGCGTTGGCGCGCTTGATCTGCGCCAACGTGTTGAGGCTGAGCTGCATGCTCCCCTGCAGGTTCCAGCTCGAGGAGACGATGTCGGAGGTCGCACCGAACGCGACGCCGCCGAAGAACTGCGGGCGGCCCTCGCGATAGCTCGCGCTGGCGCTGACGTCGGCGCTAGGGAGCAGCTGCCCGTACGCCGACCGGAGCGAGGCGGCCGCGCGCGTGCGCCCGGTGATCGACTGCAGGTAGGTCGGGTTGTTCTTCTTGGCGATCTCCAGCGCCTCGGTCAGCGTCAACGTCGGCCGGCCCGCCTGGGCCGCCACCGGCATCGCCACCACGAGAAGCAGGGTCGCCCGCCACAGCGCACGCATCAAGTCCGAATCCTGTAAAGAGGGGTTCTGGCCCCTCGTACGCCCCCGCCGGCGGCGGGGTTTCACGAGGTGCTTCGGGGGGTGCCTCGTCGCGCGTGGCCTCGAGGTCCGCCGCCGGGATCCGGACCCGGAGCAGGCGGCCCTGGGCATCGACCCAGACCTCGCGCAGCACCGGACCACCGATCCCATCGCGGACGAGCCACCGTTCCGCGTCGTACACGTCGAGCCCGAAGAGGACCGAATCCGGTCCCTGCGATTCGACGACCATCGGCCGCACCATCAACCCCCGCGGGCGCAGGACCAACTGCGGTCCTCCGCGGAGGAACCGGACGAGGAACCAGGCGTGATGGATCACGCCGTCGTCCGCCGCCAACACCACGTCCGGCAGCCGGAACTCGCGTCCCGAGTCCCCGTTCGGACCGACCGTACGACCCGACCAGAGTCCGCGGCGGTACTCGCCGGAGGTGCTCTCCACCCGCCGGCCGGCGACGAAGCGCTCGATCTGGAAGCGGACCGGCGCCCCGCCGGAATCCGTCGAGAGGACGACGGATGAACGGCCCTCGGTCCGAAGGACGTTCCCTTGGGCGATGTAGCCGCCATCGGCCACGTTGCGCCGGATCGAGAAGTCCTCGCGCCCGACCCGCTCGCCGGCGATGGAGATCGTGAAGATGCCCTCGTCTACCACCACCACCTGGGCCGACAGCACCGAGGCGGCGAGCAGGCAGGGAAGACCGCCGCCGATGAGGCGGACGAGAGGCCGGATACGCATGAACGAAATGTACCCGGGTCGCGTCCGGTGGTCGCCTGCGGACCACCGCGGCGGGTATTATCCCGGCGTGATGCCCGTCCCCGGTCCCTCCGATCGCCGTTCCCCACGACTCCGCGGCATATGGGATACGTGGCTCGTGGCTGCATCGTTGGGACTCCTCGTCGGTGCGCGATGGTTGCGCGAGCCGTCCCCGGGGATGGCGGCCGCCTTCGCCGCGGTGACGCTCGTCCTGCTCGTGCTCACCTGGCGCGCCCGTGCGTTGGCCTGGCGGCGGCGCGTGGTGTTCGCCGCGACCTGCCTCGCGTTCGTCATCAATGCGGGCGTGCATCAGGCGGGGATCGCTCGGCTCGAACGGGAGCCGGATGCGGTCCGCGCGGCATTGGAGGCGGACGCGACGACGCGGCTCGAGCAGGCCGTGCGGACCGCCGGACTCGAGCTGACGCGCATCGCCGAAGCGGCGCTGCTGGTGCCGTCGCGCGAGGCCGGATCGTTCGATGCGCTCGCCGCGCTCGTCGCCGGGCCGGACGACCGCTCGGTGATCGTCGCGGATTCCGGGCGGCCGTTCGCCTGGGCCGGCCGTCTCCTCGTGCCGGTGGATTCGCTCCCGGGCCCGGTGGGAGCGGTCGCCACGCCCTTCCATGTGGTGATCTACGCGGTGGCGACCAAGGGCACGCAGAGCGCGATCGCCTCGGTGCTGCTGCACGCGCAACGGCCGGCCTCCGAACTCAGCCTCCCCCTCGACCTGCGCGTCGCACGCGCCGCCGGGGTGACCGGCTTCGCCTATGGTGGCGCAGGGGCGGCGGCCTCGGTCCCAGGGGCGGTGGTCCTCACCATCGGCGACGAACCGATGCTCGCGGCCCGCGCGCTCGTGCCGCCGGCGGATGCCCTCGCGCACGACGCCCGCGAACGGGCGGTCACGCGCGGCGCGGCGATGCTCGCCGTGCTCGGCCTCCTGCTCCTGGCCGTCGCGTGGCGGCGGGACATCGGGCTCGGCGGTCGCTTCGCGGTCCTCGCGGTCGCGTTCGGCGCGGTGGCCTTCGTCCCGCTCTCGAGCTTCTCGAATCGGTGGCCGCTGTTCGACCCGACCTTCTATTTCGTCGGGGCCGGAGGCCGCTTCACGGCGAACGCCGGTGCCCTCGCCATCACGAGCGGGCTGCTCCTCCTCGGACTCCTCTCGGCGCTCCGCGCCGGCTACCGCCCGCGCTCGCGCACGCAGGCCATGGCGGGCGTGCTCCTCGTGGCGACCGCCGGGCCGTTCGTGCTGCGGGACCTCGCGCGCGGGATCAACGTGCCGACCATAGGGGCGTCGCTCGGCCTCTGGCTCTCCTGGCAGGTGACGCTGTTCCTCGCGGCGGTGACGGTGCTCCTGCTCGGGGTGACCGCGGGCCGCGCCGCGCTCTCGGGGACGCGTCGCGGCATCGCCGCCTGGATCGCCCCGGTCATCGCGGCCGTCGCGGCCCTCTCGACGCCGATCGTGCTCGAGGCGCCGGGGCGTCTGCCCGCCCTGCATCCGGCCCTGTGGATCCTCGCCATCGCCGCCCTCGCCTTCACCCGGCGTGCGCGCGCGATCGTCGCGTCGGTGGCCGTCGTCGCGGCCTGTGGCGCCGTCACCCTCGCGTGGTTCTCGACGGTGCGCGACCGGGTGCAACTGGCGTCGGAGGATGTGCACGGCCTCTCGGCACCGGACCCGACATCGGCGGTGCTGCTGGAGCGCTATGCGGACGCCCTCGAGGTCGCCACCGCCGCGCGATCGCGTGTCGAGGTCCTCTCGCGGTTCGCGACCTCCGATCTCGCGGGCGCGGAGGTGCCCGTCGAGGTCGCGACGTGGGCTCCCGACGGCACGCCGATGGCCGAGCTGCGCGTCGGACGCGGGAGCGGCACCGCGGGGGTGAACGTCCTCGCCGACGAGGCGCGGACGCGCGGCGGCCGGATCCTCCGCGAGGTGCCCGGAGAACCCGGCACGCACGTGGTGCTGGCCCAGCCGCATCTCGACGGGACGGTGACGACGGTCGTCCTCGCGCCACGCAGCGCGCTCGTGCCGCCGGACGCCTTCGGCGCCTTCCTCGGATTCCCGCCGCCGCCGACGCCCGAGCCGCCCTACACGTTGCGTCTGGGCGAGTTCGCAGACCCCGGGGCGCCGGACACCCCGCGGGGCGGGCGGTGGTGGCGCGAGGGGAACGAGCTCCACGGCGATTGGCTGCTCCCCGCGGCCGGCGGGATGCGGCGACGGGTGCACGGCACGGTCGAACTCCGCAGCTTCGACGCGCTCGTCACCCGCGGCGCGCTGCTCGTCCTCATCGATCTCGCCGTGCTCGGCGCGATCTGGCTGCTGATCGTCTCGGCCGACGGCGCGGCCTGGCGCTGGTGGCGGATGCGCCGACGCGACGTGCTGCACAGCTTCCGCGTGCGACTGTCGGTCGCCCTCTTCGGTGCGTTCGTCGTGCCCTCCGCCCTGCTCGGGGTGTGGTCCTTCCAGCGCGTGCAGGCCGACGATCGCGAATCGCGCGACCTGCTCGTCCGCGAGACGCTGCGCGGCGTGGCGGCGTCCACGGACTCGGTGCTGCTCGCGCAGGCGGCGGCCCGCTTCGACACGCCGCTCTTCCTATATGCGGACGGCCTGCTCGTCGGGACGAGCGACCCGCTCCTCGACGCGCTCGCGCCGGTGGGGCGGCTCCTGCCCCCCGGCGTGGCGCGGACCCTCGCCGAGGGGGACCAGCCGACGGCGGGCCGCGACGAGCAACTGGGGCCCGCGGCCGTCCGACTCGGCTACCGCGCGGAGACCGACGCGTACGGGGTGCAGTG
>JBGATT010000152.1:0-8283 GCA_044229035.1 Gemmatimonadaceae bacterium
ACTTCGTGACGACGAACATCGGTTCGATGAACAACAAGGGCCTCGAACTCGGGCTCTCGGCCGTGGTCGTCGACAACCGTTCGAGCGGCGGCTGGCGCTACGAGGCCGGCTTCGCGATCTCGACGAACAAGAACGAGATCACCTCGATCTCGGCGGATGACACCGACCAGATCCTCACCGGCGGCATCGCCGGCGGCGTGGGTCGCACGATCCAGGTGCTGCAGCCGGGCTCGCCGCTGAACGCGTTCTACGTGTACCAGCACCGCAAGCAGCCCAACGGCAAGCCGGTGACCGATGCCAACCCGGACACCGCGATGTACGTCGACCAGAACGGCGACAACATCATCAACCAGGAAGACCTGCGGGCGTACAAGAACCCGGCCCCGCGCGTCATCATCGGCCACACGTCGCAGGCGAGCTGGAAGAGCTGGGAGTTCTCGGCGACGGCCCGCATGTACCTGGGCAACCACGTGTACAACAACATGGCCTCGACCCTCGGCCACTACTCGGGCCTGAACGGCGCCGCGCCGACCAACCGGCACGCGTCGGTGCTCGAGACCGGGTTCATCAACCCGCAGTACCAGTCGGACTACTACGTCGAGGACGCCTCGTTCCTCCGCCTCGACAACATCTCGGCGGCCTACACCTTCCGGAACCTCTACGGCGCGCGCTCGGTTCGTGTCTTCGGGACCATCCAGAACGTGTTCACCTCGAGCAAGTACTCGGGGGTCGACCCGCTCGCCGGCCTCAACGGCATCGACAACAACCTGTTCCCGCTCTCCCGCACGTTCACTCTTGGCGCGAACTTCGCCTTCTAACCCCCCACCACCCATGAACAGGACTTTCCGTACGATCCTGGTCGCCGGCGCCGCGCTCCTCGTGAGCACGGCCTGCACCGACCCGACGGTGGCGCCCAAGTCGACGATCAACTCGGAGACGGTGTTCTCCGAGCCGTCGGCCTACCGCTCGCTCCTCGCGAAGGTCTATGCCGGCCTCGCCGTCACGGGCCAGCAGGGCTGCTGCGGCGCGCCGGACATCTCCGGCATCGACGAGGGCTTCTCGCAGTACTGGCGTCTCTACTGGCAGATGCAGACGCTGCCGACCGACGACGCGATCATCGCCTGGGGCGACCAGGCGCTGAGCGAGCTCAACACGCAGGGGTGGTCGTCGTCCAACGGCTTCCTCAACGCCATGTACTACCGGATCTACTTCCAGGTGGCGATGGCGAACGTGCTGCTGCGCGAGACCTCGAACGCGAAGCTCGACCAGCGCGGCGTGGCCGGCCAGCTCCGCACCGACATCGCCGGGTACCGGGCCGAGGCGCGCTTCCTGCGCGCGCTCAGCTACTACCATGCGATGGACCTCTTCGGCGCGGTGCCGCTCGTCGACGAGAACACCACCGTCTCGGAGCCGCCCGCCCAGGCGACGCGCGCCGAGATCTACCAGTTCGTGGTGGATGAGCTCACGGCGATCCGCAACCAGCTCCCCGCGATCGGCGCCGCCGAGTACGGCCGCGTCGACCAGGGCGCGGTCGCGATGCTCCTCGCCAAGGTCTACATGAACGCCGGCGTGTACACGGGCACCACCCGCTACACCGAGGCGATGACCGAGGTGCAGGCGATCCTCGCGTCGAACGCCTACTCGCTCGACGCGAACTACCGCCGCATGTTCGCGCCGGACAACCACCTCTCGCCGGAGCTGATCTTCGCGATCCCGCAGGACGGGGCGCGGATGCGCAACTACGGCGGCACCACCTTCCTCGCCCACGCGAACGTCGGTGGCCCGCTCAACAACGCGAACTACGGCCTCAACGGCGGCTGGTGGGGCCTCCGCATGCGTCCCGAGACGCGAGCGAAGTTCCCGGCCATCGGCGCGGGCGCGGCCGACGGTCGCGCCGAGTTCTGGGCGAACATGAACCAGGCGAACATCACGGACATGTTCAACTTCGAGCAGGGCACCGCGGCGCCGAAGTACACCAACCGGACCACCGGTGGCGTCAACGGGCAGGACCAGGAGTTCGTCGACACGGACGTGCCGATGTGGCGTCTGGGTGACGTGTACCTCATGTACGCCGAGCTCCAGCTGCGTGGCGGCGGCGGCACGGCCGGTCAGGCGCTCACCTACGTGAACGCCCTCCGCCAGCGCGCCTACGGCAACGGCACGGGCGACATCACGGCGCCGGAGCTCACGCTCCCGTTCGTCCTCGACGAGCGCGCCCGTGAGCTGTACATGGAAGGCCATCGCCGTCAGGACATGATCCGCTACGGCGTCTTCACCGGCGCGGGCACCGTCTGGACGTTCAAGGGCGGCACGGCCGCGGGCACGGGCACGCAGGCGTTCCGTGACCTCTATCCGCTCCCGGCGAGCGAGCTCATCGCCAACAAGAAGCTGACCCAGAACACCGGGTACTGATCCATGTAGGACGTGCACGCCCGGCCCGAGGACCATCTCGGGCCGGGCGTCGCGTTTTCCCCCCAGTCGCATCCGAGGTCCCGTGCGCATCCCGTTGCTCCTCCTCGCCCTGTCCCTCGCCGCCTGCGGCGGCGGATCCGACGGTGGCACAGGCCCCGGTCCGGTCAATCCGGGCCCCGTCACCCGTCCCACGCTCCCGCAGACCTACACCGCCACGGGGCACGCCGCGGCGGGGGACGTCTCGGTCCAGCTCTTCGAGTGGGCCTGGGCCGATGTCGCCCGCGAGTGCGAACTGCACCTGGGCCCCATGGGCTACCAGGCCGCGCTCGTCTCGCCGCCGCAGGAGCACATCGGCGGCGGTGCCTGGTGGACGCGCTACCAGCCGGTGAGCTACTCCCTCGCGCAGAACCGGTCCGGCACGCGCGCGCAGTTCGCCGACATGGTGCAGCGCTGCGCCACCGCCGGCGTCGACATCTACGTCGATGCGGTGATCAACCACATGACCGGCGGCAACGGCACCGGCACCAACGGCACCGTCTACACCAAGTACAACTATCCCGGGCTCTACGACGCCGGCGACTTCCACCTGCCGTGCGGCATCTCCGATTGGACCAACGCCGCGCAGGTGCAGGACTGCGAGCTCGTCGGGCTCTCCGACCTCTCGACCGGGACCGCGAAGGTGCAGAACGCGATCGTCGCGTATCTCGCCGACCTGGTGGACCTGGGCGTGCGCGGCTTCCGCATCGACGCGGCGAAGCACATCCAGCCGGTCCAGCTCGACAGCATCGTCACCAAGCTCAATCGGGCCGTCATCGCCAGCGGCGATCCGGTGCCGTACTTCTTCCTCGAGGTCATCGACATGGGTGACGCCGGGGTGAAGGCGACCGACTACTACGGCCTCGGCTTCCACGGCGGGAGCGGCTCGGACATCTCCGAGTTCAAGTATCGCGGCATCCGCGACAAGTTCATGAACAACGGCGGCCAGCAGGTGGCGGACCTGATGACCTTCAGCGAGGTCAACTGGTCGCTCATGCCGAGCAACAAGGCGCTCGTCTTCCTCGAGAACCACGACACGCAGCGGAGCGGCGGCGTCACCTGGGACGCGTGGCAGCGGCAGCGGCTCGCCTACGTGTTCATGCTCGCCGAGCCGTACGGGTATCCGATGGTGATGTCGTCGTACGCGTTCGACCAGGCCTCCGGCGCGAGCCGCGACGCCGGCCCGCCCGCCGGGAACGGCACCGCCGCCGGCCAGAGCTGCTCGGCCGACATCCCGAACACGCCCGACGGGCAGTGGGTCTGCGAGCACCGCGACCCGCTCCTCGGCGCGATGATCCGCTTCCGCGCGGCGACGGCGGGGCAGGCGCGGCAGGCGAACGCCAGCCTGAACGCGAACTTCATCGCCTTCTCGCGCGGCACCACCGGGTTCGTCGCGATCAACAACGGCGCCTCGACCACGACCGGCACGGTCACGACCTCGCTCGCCGCCGGGACGTATTGCGACCTCCTCACGGGCGGCAAGGTGGGTGGCGCGTGCGCCGGCACGACCGTCACCATCGATGCCGGTGGCGTCGCGAGCCTCTCCATTCCCGCCTTCACCGCCGTGGTGCTCCTCACGGCGGACAAGCTCTGACGATGCGACTCCCGACCTCCGCCCGCCGCGCCGCCGCGACCAGCGCCGCGCTCGGTGCCGCGCTCCTGTTGCTCGTGGCCGCGCGGCAGCAGCCCGCCGGCACGACCGTCCGCTCGCCCGACGGTCGCACGGTGGTCACCATCGCCGACCGCGAGGGGAAGCTGACCTGGCAGGCCACGCGCGACGGTCGTCCGGTCGTGACGCCGTCGGCGCTCGGCTTCACCTTCCGCGAGGGACCGCCCCTCGGCGACGGGATGCGGATCACCGAGACGGCCCAGCGCGAGTTCGACGACACCTTCACGCTCCCGTGGGGCGAGGTGCGCGAAGTGCGGGACCGCTTCCGCGAGGTGCGCGTGCACGCGGTGGAGCTCGCGGGGCTCCGGCGCGAGCTCTGGCTCGTGGTGCGGGTCTTCGACGACGGCATCGGCTTCCGCTATGAACTCCCCGCGCAGGCGAACCTCCGGCAGTTCGAGATCATGGAGGAGCGGACCGAGTTCGCGATGGCCGAGGACATGAAGGCGTGGTGGATCCCCGCGGACGTGTCGTCGCCGGACCGGGCGGAGATGCTCTTCAGCTCCGGTCCGGTGAGCAAGCTGCGGCTGGTGCACACGCCGCTCACGCTGGTCGCGTCGTCGGGACTGCATGCGGTGATCCACGAGGCGGACCTGGTGGATTATGCGGGGATGTACCTGCAAGGGCGCAGCGAGTCGCGCACGCTCACCGCGTCGCTGGCCAAGTGGAAGGACGGCGCGGCGGTGAAGGGGCGCACGCCGTTCCAGACGCCCTGGCGCACGGTGCAGCTGGCCGACCGGCCGGAGGATCTCGCGCCGAGCACGCTCTCGCTGCGGCTGAACCCGCCGAGCCGGATCGCGGACACGCGCTGGATCACGCCGATGAAGTACGACGGGATCTGGTGGGGGATGCACGTCAACACGATGACGTGGGGGCAGGGCCGCATCCATGGCGCGACGACGGCGAACACGCGGCAGTACATCGACTTCGCGGCGGCCAACGGCCTCGGGGGCACGCTGGTGGAGGGATGGAACGTCGGCTGGGACGTGGACTGGATGAAGCAGGGGGACGGCTTCTCGTTCACCCGGCCGTACCCGGACTACGACCTGCCGGGGCTCGCGGCCTACGCGCGCGAGAAGGGCGTCGCGCTCATCGTGCACAACGAGACGGGGAGCTTCGTCGAGAACTACGAGCGCCAGCTCGACTCGGCGTTCGCGCTCTACGAGCGGCTCGGCGTGCGCGTGATCAAGACCGGGTACGTGGGCGACACGGTGAACCCGGGCGGGCATGCGCATCAGTCGCAGTACATGGTGCGGCACCACCGGCGGGTGATCGAGACCGCGGCGCGGCACGGGATCAGCGTGGTGATGCACGAGCCGATCAAGGACACCGGCGAGCGGCGCACCTGGCCCAACATGCTCTCGCGCGAGGGCGCGCGCGGCATGGAGTTCAACGCGTGGGGCGGGGAAGGGGGGAATCCGCCCGAGCACGAGACGATCCTCTTCTTCACGCGCTTCCTCGCCGGTCCGATGGACTTCACGCCGGGGGTGTTCAACCTCACGGTGTCGCGGAGCGGGACGAACGTGCCGCGGACGCCGCAGGAGTCGCGGCCGCGCTCGACCCTCGCGCGCCAGCTGGCGCTCTACGTGGTGATCCCGAGCCCCGTGCAGATGGCGGCGGACCTGCCGGAGAACTACGCGGGGCAGCCGGCCTTCCAGTTCATCCGCGACGTGGCGGTGGACTGGGACACGACGCGCGTCCTGCACGGGCGGATCGGGGACGACGTGGTGGTGGCGCGGCGGGCGAAGGGGCACGACGAGTGGTTCGTGGGCGCGATCACCGACGAGGAGTCGCGGGAGATCGCGGTGACGCTGGACTTCCTGCCGGCGGGGCGGTCGTTCGCGGCGGACGTTTATGCCGACGCGGCCGATGCCTCGTGGGACGCGAATCCGACGGCCATCAGCATCACGCAGCGGACCGTGACCGCGCGCGACACGCTGCGCATCCGGATGGCGCGCGGCGGCGGGCAGGCGATCCGGCTCCGGCCGGCCGGCTCCGTGCTCGATCCGACGTCGCCGTTCCGCGTCACCGCGGACGAGGTGCGGCAGGGGCAGTTCGTGGCCCGGGCGCTCGGCCGCGACACGATCGTCTCCACGTATCCGCGCGCCGCGCGTGAGGTGCACTTCAAGTTCGCGTTGAACGGCCGTGACAACGAGTTCCCGCCGGGGATCGAGCACACGATCAACCTGCGGCCGCGCGGCGGCCGGCTGGTGACGCCGCTGTACGCGTTCGCGGTGGAGCCCAAGTCGTCGCTGCCGCGTCCCGAGGACGCGGGGGAAGGCGAGGACGGCGAGGCGGCGGTCACCATCCGGCTCGATCTCCGCGCCGTGCGCGACGCGATCCGGGAGCGCGGCTGGTACAAGCCGCCGCTCGGCGACACCATCCGCGCGCTCTCGCGCGTGACGGCGATCGGGGACACCGGGCCGCTGGTCTGGGACATCAACGCCGTGCCCGCGGGTGCGCCTCAGGATCTCACCGACCCCGACGGGGACGGGATCTACGAGGCGTGGATCCCGTTCCGGACGGAATACCTGCGGCCGCTCGACGCGCAGGGGCGCGCGATCTGGACGCGCACCGCCGACCTCTCGCGGTTCCCCGAGCTCACCTCGCCCGAGCCGCTCGTCGATGCGACGTACCGCATGTCGCTCGAGGAGCTGACGCAGCTGGTGCGCGAGGACGGGGCGCTCGCCGCCGGCGCCAAGTGGCCTGGCGTCTGGACGCGCGACGTCTCGCTCAGCGCCCTGCTCTCGCTCGCGATCGTGGTGCCCGACGCGGTGAAGGTCTCGCTCATGAAGAAGGTCGATGCGCAGGGCCGCATCATCCAGGACACGGGGACGGGCGGGTCGTGGCCCGTCTCGACGGACCGGATGACCTGGGCGCTCGCGGCGTGGGAGGTCTACGCGGTCACCGGTGATACCGCCTGGCTGCGGTCGTCGTACGACATCATCAAGCGGTCGGCCGCCGCCGACGCGCACGTGGCGCTCGACCGGGCGACGGGACTGGTGCGCGGCGAGTCGAGCTTCGAGGACTGGCGCGAGCAGAGCTACCCGCGGTGGATGCAGCCGGCGGACATCTACCAGGGGTTCGCGCTCGGGACGAACGCGGTGCATCACGGCGCGTATCGCGTGCTGGCCGACATGGGGCGCGCGTTGGGCCGGCCGGCCACGGAGATCGCGCAGTGGGAGCGGACGGCCGCCGGGATCCGCGACGGCATCGCGCGCGAGTTCTGGATGCCGGAGCTGCAGCGGCACGCGCAGTTCCTGTACGGACGGACGGCGCTCGCGCGCTCGCCGCGCTACGAGGCGCTGGGGGAGGCGCTGCTGGTGCTGACCGAGGGCGCTGCGGCGGACTCGGCCGGCGCCGCGCTGCTCTTCGCGCCGAGCGTGGACTTCGGCACGCCGACCTTCTGGCCGTTCATCGCGGGCGAGCCGTTCTACCACAACGCGACCATCTGGCCGTTCGTCGCGGCGTACTCCACGTGGGCGGCCGCGCGCGTGGGCAGCGACGCGGCGGTGGACTTCGGGTATCGCACGCTGCTGCGCGCGCCGGCGCTCTTCCTGACCAACAAGGAGAACCTCGTCGCCGAGACGGGGCACTTCGAAGGAACGGCGCTGAACAGCGACCGCCAGCTGTGGAGCGTGGCGGGGACGCTCGCGCTGCAGTATCGCGTGCTCTTCGGGATGCGGTTCGAGCGGGATCGGCTGGTGCTGGCGCCCGTGGTGCCGCACACGCTGCTGCCCGCGGAGGGCGCGGCGCCGACCGAGCGCGTGCTGCGCGGCGTCCGGTATCGCGGCGCGACGCTCGAGATCCGGGTGCGCGCGAGCGCGGCGTGCGGCGGCTACCGTGCCACGCTCGATGGCGCACCGCTCGCGCTCGACGCGGGTCAGGAGGTCGCGATCCCGGCATCGCTCACGGGGGCGCACGCGGTGGTGATCGAGGTGCGCGCCTGTCGCACCGAGGCCGTCGCGCGCCAGTCGAGCGGGGTGCGGTTCGCGCCGGCGACGCCGCGCGCGCGGCTCGGCGGGACGCCATCCGCCGCGGTGCTCGAATGGGACGCGGTGCCGGGCGCGGCGAAGTACGTGGTGCACCGGAACGGGGAGGCGGTGGACACGCTCAGTGCCCTGCGCCACGCGGTCCCGCGCACGATGCAGCTGGCCGAGTGGCAGGTG
>JBGATT010000153.1:0-8275 GCA_044229035.1 Gemmatimonadaceae bacterium
ACATCACTTTCGCCGGCGCCCATCGCCTCGTCGATGCCGAGGTGCGCGGCACGGAGCAGGTGCCGGCGGTGACCCGGAGCGCCGTGACGGCGATCGGCATCGCGTCCGTGATGCGGATCGTGCTGTTCCTCGCCGCGCTCGGGGTGGTGAGTCAAGGGCTGCGACTCGACGCGGCGAATCCGTCCGCGTCGGTGTTCCGCCACGCCACGGGGGACGTCGGCTATCGGCTCGCGGGACTCGTGATGTGGGCGGCGGCCATCACGTCGGTCGTCGGCGCGGCGTACACCTCGGTCAGCTTCCTCCGCGGACTCCACGAGGCACTCGAGCGACACTGGCCCCGCGTCGTGATCGGCTTCATCGCCATCTCGACGCTCGTCTTCGTGCTCATCGGACAGCCGGTGAAGGTGCTGGTCCTCGTCGGCGCGCTCAACGGGCTCATCCTGCCGGTCGGATTGCTGACGATGATCGTCGCGGCCCACCGCCGGTCGATCGTCGGGGCGTATCGCCACCCGCCGATACTCTCGGTGCTGGGCGTCGTCGTCGCGTTGGTGATGGCGGGCGCGGGCGCGTGGTGGATCCGCACCTCGCTGCCGAAGCTCCTCGGCTAGCGGAGAGTCACGACGCCGGCGATGCCACCGAACTCGTCGCGGTGCTCGACCATTCCGGGTGGCACGAACCAGTCGCCGCCGTCCCGCCGCACGGTGAACTCGTAGGTCCCGGGCGCGCCCGCGAGCACCACTCGCCACCAGCCGTCCGGTTCGGCGCGCATCGCGACCGGCGCCCAGCCGGTGAGATCGCCCGTGATCTCGAGGCGTTCCGCCCCGCTGGCGCGGAACCGGAGCTCGACGCGCTGGTCATCGAGTCGCCGCACGAGCGTGGCACTGACGCCGGTCCGCAGGCGGCGGTCCGCGGCCACCTCGTCGGTGCCGCGCGCGAACTCCGGCGCCGCACCGCGCCCCGGTCCGGTCAGGCGCACGCCGAACGAGACGAAACGCCCGGCCGGGAATCCCTGCAGCAGGTCGAGTGGATACGTCCCCGCACCGAAGACCGCCGCCAGACGGTCGGAGAGTCGATACGACGCGCTCGCGCTCACCCAATCACTCGGGTCGTTCACGCCGGTCGGACGCGCCGAGCCCTCGCGATGTCCGAGTGTCCCATCGAGCTCCAGTCGCCGTCCGCGCCATCGCACCGAGAGCAGCATGTCCGCGTAGCGCACCGAGTCGTTCGCGGCGGTCGGCGACCAACTCGCGACGAGGCCGACGGCATTCCACTGCGTCCAAACACCGACCTCGCCCACCTGCGTCGCCTGCCAGGCGACACCGTTCCAGCTGGACCCGAGGCCGGCCCCGATCCAGGCACCCGCCCAGTCGAAGAGCATGTGTCCGCGGGCGAGCACCTGACCGGATCCGGTCGTGGTGCCGTCGCCCGACGCACTCCCGCCCGCATTCGCGCCGCCCTCTGCGGCGAAGCGCCGTCCCAACTGACGGTAGGACGAACCGGCGAGCAGGCCCTGCGCGCTCCACCCTCCGGTCGACGGCTGCGATATCGTCCCATTCGCCCCGAGAACGCCGGTGCGGGACTGGAGCGTCACCGCCGGAGCGAGCGTCACCGCACTCAGATCGAGCGCCTCGGCATAGCGCACCCGTACGCCGCCGAGCACGACGCTCGAGCGGACCTGTTGCGCATCGACGACGAGCGGGAGGCACACCAACGCGACGAAGCCGACCGAGCGCCGGAGCGCCCCATCGGCCCATCGCCCGACGACCACCTTGCCCTGACGGCCGCCCACCTAGGGTCGATCCGGCCGCGGAGGACGCGGCGGCTTGGGCTTGGTGGGCGTGACCTTCTTGCCTCCGTTCTGCGGCACGCCGGGGGCGCTGCCGCTCGCCCCCCCCGCGCCACCGGCGCCCCCGGCCCCGGCGGGGCGCATCGAGGCCGCCCGTTCGAGACCGGTCGATCCGTTGTTGCCGTTCGCGCCGTTCCGGCCGTTGTTCCCCGCGTTCGTGCTGCGACCGTTCGCGAGGGTCTCCAGGTCGCTGTCCGAGGCGCGTGCATCGAGGCGGTCGCGCACGCGAGCGAGGGCCGAGTCGGCGGAGACCCCGCGCTCGACGAGACCGCCGAGCACGAAGAGGGGCACGGCGAGCGAACGACCGGAGGGTGCGGACTTCGCGAGCGCGCTGAGCGTGGCACCATCGACACCCTGCCGGAGCGCCTCGGCACCGGCGTCGACCTCGTCGGCCGCGGGGCTCTGCGCGCGCGCGCCCTGCAGGAGGCCCTTCGCGGCCTGCATGCGATCGGCGTGCGCCGCGATCGCGCGCTCGATCGCGGTCGGATCGACGCCGCGCGACGCATACTTCAGCGCCCGGTTCTCGAGCGCCTGGGCCGGAAGCGACCGCTCACGCGCCTGCGCGATGCGCGCCAGCACGCGCTCGGCCACATCGGCCGGGAGCACCGCGCGCAGACGCTCGCTGGCGTCAGTCGGCACCTGCGCCCCGAGACGCGCGGCGGGGACCGCGACCGGGATCGCGAGCACCGCGCACATCACGGCGCGTCTGAAGGTCGAGAGGATTCGCATGATCATGACCTCAAGCAACTTGGTTTATCGGGGCTTACGATGGGAAGCGCCGGGGCATCCGGCATCACATCGTGCGCTGGCCACCGGCCAGCCGCAGCACCGAGGTCTCGCCGCCGAACTCGTCACGCACCCTGCTCGCCGCGGGGTCGGCGATCCAGCGTTCGCCGTCCACGACGAACGCGTACTCGTACCGGCCGGCCGGCAACGGCAGGGTGACACTCCAGATCGACCCATCGGGGGAGGGATCGAGAGGCATCGCGTCCGGCCGCCAGCCGTTGAAGTCGCCGACGAGCGAGACGCGCTGGGCGCCCGGCTGCTGGATCACGAAGCGGACCAGGTGCACGGTGTCGACCCGTGTCGAAGCGATCTCGGGAGCGACCCCGGCATCGCGCACCGCTGCGAGCGTGCCGAGGGCGACGACACCGGCGAAGCCTGCCGCCAACGCCAGGCCGCCGATCGGGGAGATGTTCACGACGTGCCGGCGCATCCACCAGCGACGGGCTGCCGTCGGCGGCGCCGCAGGACGCACGACCGATCGCGACTCGACGCGCACGGCCCGCATGAGTCGCGCGTCGAAGTCGTCGGGCGCCGTCGCGTCGTTCCGCAGCGCGCCGCCGAGGCGGGCCGCGAAGGCCGCCTCCTCGGGGGTCAGGTCGTGCGCGTCGGGCCCAGGCCCGCCTCTCACCGGTTCATGCATCGCTCACACCCTCCAGGTGCTCCCGCAACTGCTCGCAGGCCCGCTTCACCCGCATCTTGAGCGCCGAAAGACCGGCGCCCGTCGCCTCCATCATCTGCTCGTAGCTCAGGTCCTCGACATGCTTCAGGAGGAACGCCTCGCGCAGGTCCGGCGTGAGCCGGTCGAGCGCGCGCTGCACGAGTTCCAGATCGAACCCGTCCTCGTCCGCGACGTTCCCCTCCACGCGGTCCAGCGCGCCGTCATCGCGCACCAGATGCGACTCGCGGCGTCCACGCGCGGTGCCAAGCGTGCGGCATTCGTTCACGACGATCTGCCGGAGCCACGCCCGGAAGTACTCGGGCTCCCGACAACTGTGGAGCGAGCGGAAGGCGCGCACGAACGCCGATTGCAGCGCATCATCGGCATCGTCACGATCACCGAGCATCCGGAGCGCATAGCGGTACTGCGCGTCGCGGTGGCGGCGCACGAGCTCCGCGTACGCGTCCGTGTTTCCCTCGAGGACCGAGCGGACGATCTCCGCATCGGACACGTCGTTCATGCTAGGAGGACTCAAGAGGATCCGTGGGGGGTCACATCGGCGTGCGCGCGTGACGATTCACCGCGCAACCTGTCGCGGCGCACGCCGCCCGCCAAGGCGGGGCGTCAGCCCGAAAGTGGTGCACGCGTGTACCATGCCGCATCTTGGGGGGCCGCCCTTCCCTGCCAAGATGCCCCACCCCCTCCCTGACCGTCCCCGCTGGGACGACCACGACGACCTCCTCCTGCCGACGCTCGAGGACGACGCCGAGGCGGAGCTGTGCGTCGTCGGCCTGGGGGGCACCGGCCTCTCCTGTCTCACGGAGGCGCTCTCCCTCGGCGCGACGTCGGTGATCGGCATCGACGCGGTCGGCGTCGCAGCGGGCGCCGCCGGACGGAACGGTGGACTCCTCCTATCCGGGACGTCGGAGTATCACCACGACCTCGTGCGGCAGATCGGACGGGAGCGCGCGGTCGCGATCACGCGGCTCACCAATGACGAGATCCAGCGGATCGCGGCCGAGGTCCCCGACGACGTGCGGTTCACCGGCTCGCTCCGCATCGCCGCGAGCGACGAGGAGCTCGTCGATTGCGAGGCGCAACGCGCCCGGATGCTCGTGGACGGGTTCCCTTGCGACCGCTACACCGGTCCGGAGGGACGCGGCCTCCTGATCCCGACGGATGCGGTGATGCACCCCATGCGCCGCTGTCGGCGCATCGCGGCGCGCGCGCTTGAGCGGGGGGCGCGGCTCTTCGGCGGCACGCGCGCACTCGAGCTCGACGCCGGCGTCGTGCGGACCGATCGAGGTACCATCCGCGCGCGGCACGTCATCGTCTGCGTCGACGGGCGGCTCGAGTCGCTCGTCCCGGCGCTGCAGGGGACGGTGCGCACGGCGCGATTGCAGATGCTCGCCACCGCACCCGCACGCGAGGTCGCGTTCCCGCGCCCGGTCTCGACGCGACAGGGATACGATTACTGGCAGCAGCTCCCCGATGGCTGTGTCCTCCTCGGCGGGGGACGCGATATCGCCGCGGACGAGGAGTGGACCACGGACTCGACCCCGAGCCCGACGATCCAGAATTACCTGACGACGCTGTTGCGCGAACGACTGGGCGTGCACGCCGCGATCACGCATCGCTGGGGCGCGGCGGTCTCGTACTCGGATTCGATCATGCCGCTCTTCCGCGACCTCGGCGACGGCGTCCGGGTCGTCGGGGCGTTCAACGGCACCGGCAACGTCGTGGGCGCGCTCCTCGGGCGTGCCGCCGCCCAGTGCGCGCGCCTCGGCCACTCCGCGATCGCCGACCCCTTCACCGACTGACCGATGCGCTGGGAACGCCCACCCCTGCACGAACTCGCCGTCACGCTCCCGTCGTGGGTGCACTCGAGCGTGAGCTACGGCCGCGAGTGCCGCAGCGACGAGGAACGCATGCGGCTCACCATCCGTCTCGCGCGCGAGAACATCGCGCATGGCACCGGCGGTCCCTTCGGCGCGGCGGTCTTCGAGCGGGAGTCGGGACGGCTGGTGGCGGTCGGCGTGAACGGGGTGGTCCGGCTCAACAACGCCACCGCACACGCCGAGATGCTCGCGCTCCAGCTCGCGCAACGACGCATCGTCTCCTACTCGCTCGGGCGCGACGGGCATGGCGCGCACGAGCTCTTCACTTCCTGCGCGCCCTGTTCGATGTGCCTGGGCGCAGTGCTCTGGAGCGGCGTATCGCGCGTGGTCTGCGGGGCCGAGCGGGCCGATGCCGAGCGGATCGCGCTCGAGGATGCCCCGGCCTTCGACGAGAGCTACGCGCACCTCCGCGCGCGCGGCGTCGAGATCGTGACCGGCCTGCTCCGCGACGAGGCGCTTGCGGTGCTGGAGGAGTACCGGGCGAAGACCGGTGCCGTCCCGCTCGGCTGACGCCGGGGCCCTCAGCCTGGGCGCTGCAGCACCACCTGCGTGGGGTAGGCGAAGCGGGCGCCCGCCTGCTCGACGATCCGCATGATCCCGAGGTAGTGCGCCTCGCGGACCGCGCGGAACTCGTCGACATCGGCCGTCTGCACCCAGCAGAAGACCTCGAGGTCGATCGACGACGGCGAGAAGCGGTGGAACCGCACGACGACGCGTCCCGGCCAGGTCAGCGGATGCGCGCGCAGCATCGCCTCGATCCCATCGCGGACCTGCGCGACCTGCGTCGCAGTCGTGGAGTACTCGAGCCCGATCTCCGTCCGGATCCGGATGCGGTCGCGCGGACCGAAGTTCTCGCTCCGCATGTCCGCCAGCCGCCCGTTGGGGATGCTCACCACGGTGCGTTCGAGCGTGCGGATCCGCGTCGACCGGAGGCCGATCGCCTCCACCTCACCCTCCACGCCGTCGATGATCACCCAATCGCCCACGCGGAACGGCTGGTCGATCCCGATGGAGACCGACCCGAAGAAGTGCTCGAGCGTCTTCTGTGCGCCGAGCGCCACGGCAATGCCGCCGATCCCGAGCCCCGCGAGGATCGTCGCGATCGGGTAGCCGAAGCTGGCGACGACCGTGAGCAGTCCGGCCACCAGCACCAGCAACCGCGCGATCCGCCCGCCGAGCGGGATCAGTGAGCGCAGCGCCGGATGCGAGGTCCCCCACTCGGTGGAGGGCAGCGCCAGCTGCAGCACGCCGATCACCCGCAGGAGGATCCAGAAGACCGCGACGACCGCGGTGGCGCGCTGGAGGTCGCGGATGAACGTCTCCGCACCAACGGGCAACGCGATCCAGTACAGCAGCAGCGCCGACGTCGCAACGCCGACCAGCAGCACGATCGGGCCGTGCACCGACGCGACGAGCACATCATCGAGCTCCGTCTCGGTCCGGCTCACGAGGCGCTTGAGCAGGGCCTGGACCGGCCCCGCGAGCAGCATTCCCACGAGCGCCGCGAGCGGGAGCAGCGTCAGGAGCGCGAGCCATTGCCACCACTGGAGGTCGAGTGGACCGGTGCGGCGCAGCGCGGCGGGCAGATGCTCGCGGATCCAGGCATCGGGGAGCGCGCCGAACAGCGCATCGACCTGGCTCACCGTCGCGGCGGAGAAGACCCAGCGCGCTCCCCCGTCCTGCGTGCGGCGAGTGAGCGCCATCGGGACCGGTCTCCCCTCCGGCCCCGTGACCTCGCCGATCACCTCGCGGTCGCGCGCGAGCCCGTCGGCGGTGTCCCCCGTCGCCGCGGGCGAGACCTGGTCGACGTCGAGACGGAGGCGCACGTCGAGCACGACCGCGAGCCGCCGTGCCAACTCCGGGCCGCGCGCGCGCACGGCATCGTCGGCGAGATCGAGCCGGCCGGCCGCACGGGCGAGATCGTTCGTCCGGACGGCCGCGAGGAAGTCCTGTACCGCGACGCGGGGCGAGGCCGAGTCCACCGTCACCGCGGCCGCGGCGACCTGCAGGGGAGGGCCGGAGGGACCGAAGAGCCCCTGCGCGGCGGACGGCCGTGCGACGAGGGCGAGAAGGAGCGGGAGGACGCGGGCGCGCAGCATCCCCCAACCTCGACGGTCACCCGGAGCGTCGCAAGCGGGTCCCCGCGAGTGGCCTTAACTTGCAGGTGTCCTCCACCACACCGGACCCATGGCCGCCTCCGCGCACACGCCGCATCTCGCCGACCCCGACAAGAACCCGTCCTTCACGCGTGGCGTCTTCCAGGGCGAGATCCGCGAGGACCTCGTCTTCCCGTTCCCCGAGCCGAGCAACGAGGACCGCGAGGCCCTGACGCAGATCCTCGACGCCTTCCGCAGCTGGGCGAAGGACACGCTCGACCCGCACCAGCTCGACCACGACGGCCGGTTCCCCGACGCGGTTCGGCAGGGGATGGCGGAGCTAGGGCTGATGGGCCTCAACATCCCCGAGGCATACGGCGGCTTCGGCGCGTCCACGCTCGTCTTCTCGCGCGTCTTCGGCGAGATCGGCGCGCACGATGCGGCCCTCGCCGTCTACTTCGGCGCGCACCAGAGCATCGGCATCAAGGGCATCATCCTGTTCGGCACCGAGGCGCAGAAGCAGCAGTGGCTCCCGCGCTGCGCGAGCGGCGAGCTCATCGGGGCCTTCTGCCTCACCGAGGCCGGCTCCGGCTCCGATGCGCAGGCGATGCGCACCACGGCCGTCCCCTCGGCCGACGGGCGGACCTACACGCTCAACGGCACGAAGATCTGGATCTCCAACGCCGGCTACGCTGGCGTGTTCACCGTCTTCGCGAAGGTGCCGGTCACCGTCGACGGCAAGGAGAAGCAGCGCGTCACGGCCTTCATCGTCGACGCGCACTCGCCCGGCATCTCCCTCGGCAAGATCGAGGAGAAGATGGGCATCAAGGCGAGTGACACCCGCACCGTGACCTTCGAGAACGTGCAGGTGCCGGCCGAGAACCTGCTCGGCGAGATCGGCGGCGGCTTCAAGATCGCGCTGGAGATCCTGAACTCGGGCCGCCTCGGCCTCTCGGCCGGGTCGTCGCGGGGCACGCGCGAGATGATGAAG
>JBGATT010000154.1:0-8233 GCA_044229035.1 Gemmatimonadaceae bacterium
AGGGAGGACCGTTTCAGAAGCGAACCCGCAGGATGGCGAAAGGTTCCGGGGCGGGGCCGCGCGCGCAAGCGCACGGCGCCTCGCGCGGGCGGGTGGCGGAAGGGGGAAGGCAGATGGGGGGAAGCGTGAGGGGCGGCCCCCGTCGCCGGGAGCCGCCCCTTCGCTCGAAGGCATCACCGATGCCTTCTCCCTTCCAGTTTCCGCCTTCTGCCTCCGCTCAGCCCTTGATGACCCACACCTTGATCTCGGGCTTCACGTCCGCATGCAGCCGGACCGGGACCTTGTACACGCCGAGGGCCTTGATCGGCTCGTGGAGGTCGATCATGCGCTTCTCGACCTCGGTGAAGCCCTGGGCCTCGAGCTGGTGGGCGATGTCCGCCGCCGTCACCGAGCCGAACAGCTTGCCTTCCTCGCCGACCTTGGCGGAGAAGGTCAGCGAGACCTCCTCGAGGCGCTTGGCGATCGAGGCCGCCGCGTCACGGCGCGCGTTCTCCGCGGCCTCGAGACGCTCCTTCTCCTGCGCGATGCGCTTCTTGTTCCCCGCGGTCGCCTCATAAGCGATGCCGCGCGGGAGCAGGAAGTTGCGGGCGTAGCCTGACGAGACGTCCACGATGTCACCGGGATGCCCGAGGTTGTCCACGGCCTGCCGAAGGATCACTTCCATTGTTCACTCCGAACGTTGGGATCGGAGCCGCGACGCGCGGCGCCAATCGAACCAGGTGTCGCCGAGTCCCACAACGGCGCACACCAACAAGACTTGCGGCCAGCGCAGGGTGATGACGAACAGCACCACCTTCATCGCCCGGCCAGGCGAAAGGAACCATATGACCACACCCATCCCACGCAACGCGTGGAGGACTCCGAAGAACAGCAGGAGGTTCGCACCCGCCGCGCGCCAGATCCCGGAGGACGGCAGCGCGAGCAGCGCCAACCCGGCCACCACACCCCAGACGAGCGCCTCGTGGAAGCGCAGGTCCTTGAGGTCCGCGAGGGGCGGCCCCAAACGGACCCGTCCGACGCGGTGGTAGACCGCCCAACCCAACGCCAGCACGGCGAGCGACTGCAGGGCCAGCAGGGCCGGGAAGTACCGCAGGGCGATGCCGGGAAGCAGCGCCAACTGCGCCTCCGCGGTCTCCCCGTACTTCGCCCACCCCTCCGACTTCTGCACCAGCTCGGCCCACTCCGGCGTGCCCGTGAGCGTCTGCCACTCGCGGGTCGCCACCGTCGCGCGCCGACCGATCTCGCCCGTCACCAACTCTGCCGCACCGGTGAGCCCGCCCGGCACCAGCAGCAGGGCCAGCATCCCGACCGCCGCCGCCGACACCAACGCCAGCAGCGCCTTGGGCAGGAACGTCTCGCCCACTCCCGCGCTGGCCGCCACGCCGAAGGCGAGGGCCAGCAGCACCGCCCAGCCGCGGAGGAGGTCCGTGTGCAGCCCCGGTGGTGCAGGGGTCCGCCACAGCGCCCAGACCGCGAAGGCCGTCCAGAGGACCGCGAGCGGGAGCCGTGCCCCGACCCGCCATCCCGCCACCGCGCACGCGGCCGTGACCGGCGCGAGCAACAGCAGGACATCCCCCACCGGGACCACGACCGCCGGAGCGGCGAGCGTGGAGACCATCACCAGCACGAACAGTGCGGCCAGCGGACCCAACCACCCCCGCTCACGCGCGGGTGTCGCGCCCTCGTCCGCGGTCACCGCTCCTTACTGTGCCGACTGGGTGCGCACGTACGGCAGCAGCGCGAGATAGCGCGCCTTCTTGATCGCCTTCGCCAGCTGGCGCTGGTGACGCGCATCGACGCCGCTGAGTCGGCTCGGGAGGATCTTCCCCGTGTCCGTGATGAAGCGGCTCAGGAAGCGCTCGTCCTTGTAATCGATGAAACGGATGCCGGCCTCGGTCACCGGGCAGGTCTTCTTCTGGCGGCGCATGGGCTATTCCTCGTCGTCGTCGTCGTCACCGTCACGCGCGCGGCGGGCGGCGAGCTGTTCTTCGGTCATCGGCGGCGCGCCGAGCTCATGCTCGTGCACCGAGATGAGATAGCGGATCACGGTGTCGTCGAGCTTGAGCGCGCGCTCGAACTCGGGCAGCACCTTGCCCTCGGCGGTGAAACGGGCCACGACGTAGTAGCCGGTCTCCTTCGAGCCGATCTTGTAGGCGAGCTGGCGACGGCCCCAATGGTCCAGCGTGATGGGGTCCTTGGCGCCGAGGAGAGCATGATGCTTCTCAAGCTTCTCGGCGATGGCGGTGTCTTCGAGCGCAGAGTCGAAGATGTACACCGCCTCGTATTCACGAGACAATGCGGCAATCCTCCCTTTGGTCAGTTCGCCGTCTGCGGGTTGCCGACGCAGGCGGAGAGTGGCGGTGTCTCGGTCAGGCCTCGGTGCCGGGCCGGAAGACCGCCATATGTGGAAAGCCCCGTAACCTACCGTCGTC
Source organism: Gemmatimonadaceae bacterium (assembly GCA_044229035.1). Taxonomy (GTDB): domain Bacteria; phylum Gemmatimonadota; class Gemmatimonadetes; order Gemmatimonadales; family Gemmatimonadaceae; genus Pseudogemmatithrix. The sequence continues at coordinate 2,433 of JBGATT010000154.1, forward strand.
TCAGGGGTTAGTCAACCGGGCCATGCCCTGTTCCGCCGCCAGCACGCCGAAGCTCGCCGACGGCCCCGTGGCCAGCACCGCCGCCCACGCCGAGCGCGCCTCGGCCACCCGGCCGTTCGCCGCGTGCCATTGCCCCATCCCGTTCCCCACCGTCTGCCGCTCGAGCACCGACGCCCCCGCCGGCAGGACCTGCGCGTCCGTCAGGTCCCCCCGCATCCACAGCAGCGCCCGATGGTACGAGCCGTTCTCGATCACGTCCCACTCGGGACGCACCGCCCCGAGGATCGCCTTCGCCTCGGCCCCGCGCTTCAGGTGCGCGAGCGTCAGCACCCACCAGTAGGTCGCGGCCACCCGCTGGTCCACGTTCGTCGCCCGCGTGGCATCCTCCTCCCAGATCGGCAGCGCGCGGCGGTACTGGCCGGTGAGGAAGTAGGCGAGGGCCAGGTGATACCGGATGTTCGAGTGCAGCGTGCTCGTCGGGATCCCGCGCGCGTTGGGCTGACCGTCCGGCTCGACCTCATCCTCCGCGCCATCCACCACCGCGCGCGCGCGCTCGAGGTCCGCGATGGCCCACTCGAAGCGGCGCAGCGAGATGAACCGGTGGCCGCGGTGCCGCAGCAGGTGGGGTTCGTCGGGATGGAGGCGCAGCCCGTTGGTGTAGATGTCCACCGCCTCCTGGAACGCGCCCGTGTATCCCACGCGGCGGCCGTACCAGATGATCGAGTCCACGTTCTCCGGATGCCGCTCCCACGCCGCGCGCGCCGCCTCGAGCGCGGCGTTCGCCGCCGGCGCCTGCGCGGCCAGCGGGGCGGGGCGTGCCGCGTCGGCGAGCGCCACCGACGTCAGGGCGAGCAGCAGGGACCAGCGCATCGAGGCTCCGTTTGCGAGAGGGGGCGGGCGGAATGTAGACTCCCCGCGATGACGCGCGCCAACCGCTCCCGCTGGCACCCGCACCGGATCGCGCGGTGACCGCCACGCCGCTCACGCGCGAGACGCGCATCCGGGCGACCGACGAACAGGTCTCCGCGGCGCTCGAAGGGGAGACCGTCATCCTGTCCATGCGCGACGGACTCTACTTCGGCCTCGACCGCGTCGGCTCGCGCATCTGGACCGCGATCCAGCAGCCCACCACCATCGGCGCCGTCGCGCACGCGATCACCGAGGAGTTCGAGGTGGACGAACCCACCGCCTTCGTGGACCTCGTCCGGTTGGTGACCGACCTCACACAGCACGGACTCGTCGTCATCGATCCGTAGGCGCCCGTCGTTGACCGTCGGACCGCTCGGCCGTCAATTTGGTATCATGCAGGAGCGCCCGCGCGCATCCGCTCGCGCGCACACCGGGACCTCAAGGAGCCGCGTGACCGAACGTCCGCACGACGACGCCCCCGTCGCACCGAAGGTCCGTGCCCCGTACGCGCCCCCGCGGCTCGAACGGTTCGGGACGCTCGCGCTCCTGACGTCCACCGTCTCCATGACCGGCCTCATGGACGGCTGGATGGGTCGCCGGACGGGCTGAGTGTACGAGCTCCCGGACTACCTGGCGATGGTCGACGACCCGCGCCGGACGTCCGCCTACCTCGCCGCCCTTCGCGCCACGATACGCCCCGCCGATCGCGTCCTCGAGATCGGCACCGGGTTCGGGTTCTTCGCCGTCGCCGCCGCGCGATGCGGCGCGGCGCACGTCTGGGCGGTCGAACCCAACGACGCGATCGATCTCGGCCCGCGCCTCGCCGCGCACCACGGAGTCGCGGACCGCATCACGTTCGTCCAGGCACCGCTCGACCACGTCACCTTGCCGCAGCCCGCGACCGTCCTGCTGGAGGACCTGCGGGGTGTGCTGCCCGTGAGTGGCGGACGGCTCGCCATCCTGCGCGATGCGCACACGCGACTCCTCACGCCGGACGCGCGGTGCATCGCCGAGCGCGATCACCTGATGGTCGCGCCCTGCGCCGAGCGCGCCGACGCGATCGCGCCGTCCCCGCACCCGATCGACGGGATCGCCGTGGACGAGATCCGCGCACGCGCCGCGAGCGCGACGTCGCGCGTGCGGGCGCGCGACCTGCGCCTCCTCGCGCCGGCGCGCCGATGGACCACCATCGAGCTCGCGCGCCCGGACGAGCGCGCCGTGCATGGCACCGCGCGCTGCGAGGTCGAGACGACCGGCACCTGTGCGGGACTCGGCGTCTGGTTCGAGGCCGAACTCGCTGGCGGCGCACGGTTCACGAGCGGCCCGTCCACCGGCACCACGGTCTACGACTGCGCCTGGTTCCCGCTGCCGCGTCCGCTCGACGTCGTCGCCGGCGATCGGCTCGAGATCAGGCTGCGCGCCGTCTCCGACGGGCAGGAGTTCGTCTGGCGCTGGGAAGTCGTGCGCGAACCCGCGTCCGGGGGGCCCGCCGTGTCGGTGCAGGGCACCGACCTCGCCGCGCGCATGATCGGGGCGAGTCGCCGCGCGCGTCGGGCCGCGGCCCACGTGCCGGCGCGCGACGCGGCCGTCGAGGAGGTCGCGACCCTCGCGTCGCTCGTCGATGGCGTCCGCTCGCTCGCCGGGATCGCCGACGCGCTGCAGCGGCGCTTCCCCGAGCGCTGGCCGACGGAGGCGGAGGCGCTCGCCTGGGCGTCGCGCGAACTCGCGCGACTCGTCGAGGGCGGCGCGTGAGCGGGTTCCTGCTCTGCTGGCATCGAGCCGGCGGGACGCTCGACCCGGCGGTGCTCGCCCGCGTCCGCGCGCGACTCCGCGCACGCGGCCCCGAGGGGGAGCGCACGGTCGAGGCGCCTCGCGCCGTCGCGGTGCATGCGGCGTTCACCGACGCGGTGGGCGCGGCCGACGGATTGCCGATCCTCGCCGACGAGTGGCTCGTCGCCGGCGACCTGCGGCTCGACGATCGCGTCCACCTCCGCGCGCGGCTCCGCGATGCGGGCGTGGAGCCGCCGCCCGAACGCGGCGACGCCTGGCTCCTGCACGCGGCGCTGCGCGCGTGGGGCGAGGAGGCGGCGTCGCAGCTCATGGGCGACTTCGCGTTCGCGGCGCTCGATCTCCGTCGCGGAGCGCTCGTCGCCGCGCGCGGGACCTTCGGCGTCAAACCGCTCTTCGTCGCCGAGACGGCGGCGTTCGTCGCGGTGAGCAACGACATCGACGCGTTGCTCGCGCTGCCGGGTGTCGATGGATCACCCGACGAACGGGCGCTCGTCGACTTCCTGCGCGCCGGGTCGATCGTCGCGCCGGATCGCACCGCGCGACGCGGCGTCACCCGCGTGCCCGCGTCGCACCAGCGGCGCTGGGAGGTGGATCGCGCGCACGCCGTCCGGCGCCATTGGCGGTTCCCCGTGCCGGCAGCGCGCGTCGGATCGCGCGACGACGAGGTGCTCGAGGGATTCCGCGAGGTGCTCGGCGCGGCGGTGCGCGACCGGCTCCGTACGCCCAACGTCACGATCCAGTTGAGCGGCGGTCTCGACTCGCCCGCGATCGCCGCGATGGCGCGTGCGGTCGCGCCGGAGGTGGCCCTCGCCGCGCACACGGTCTCGCACGAGCGACTCGTCGCGTCGGACGAGCGCGAGTTCGCCGAGCGCGTCGCGCGGCATCTCGGCCTGCCGCAGGAGGTGTCGTTCATCGAAGGGCACGGGATCCTCGCGCATCTCGACGAGCCGGGACTGCGCACGGCAGAGCCGGTCGCGGATCCCGAGCTCGCCGAGTGGCGCTCGCGCGCCCGACGGCTCGCGTCGCAGGCGCCGGTGACGATCGACGGCGAGGACGGCGACTCCCTCCTCGCGCCGCCCGACCTCATCACGCTCCTGCGCACGCGTCCGGTCGGCGAGACCGCGGCCGCGTACCGTCGCTATCGCGCCGAGTCGGGCCGCAGGCCGTGGCTCGGCCTGCGCGAATGGTCGCCGTTCCGTGCGCGTCGCCTCGCGCGAGGGTGGGCCGCGCCCGCGTGGCTCCGTGCGGATGTGCGCGCGCGGCACGGTGAGGCCGTGCCCGACGAACCGCCGCCGCATCCGCTGCGGCCGCGCGCAGCCTGGTCGCACCAGCAGCCGGTCTGGGAGACGCTCTTCGCGATCGACGACCCGTCGGTCACCGGCGTGCCGCTCACCGTGGTCCTGCCGCTGCTCGACGCGCGGCTCTTCGCGTTCGTCTTCTCCGTCGCGCCCATCCCCTGGTGCCAGGAGAAGGCCCTGCTGCGCCGCGCGATGGAGGGGCGGTTGCCGGCCGACGTGCTCGCGCGGCCGAAGACGCCGGTGCATGGGGCGCACGAGGCGAGCATCGCCGTCTGGCGCGCCGCGGGCGGGGCGGAGCGCGCGCTGCCGCATCCGATGGACGACCTCGTCGACATCGACGCCTGGCGGCGCACGCTCCGCGAGTCGTCCGCTCCGGACGCGGTGATGGGGGCGTGGCGCGTCTTCGAGGTCGCACGATGGCTCGCGCAGCCGGGGCCGGCCGATGGCTGACCATCTCGTCTTCGGGCTCCGCCTGCGCACGGCGACGCCGCTCCCCGGGATCCCCGAGGTGGCCGCCGCCGGTGACGCCGACGTCGTGATCGCGCTCGGTGAGCGGCCCGCGTGGGCCGACGCCCCGCGCACGCAGCAGTACGCGTCCGAGGCCGAGCTCGGCGACGTGCCGGCCGTCGTCGTCTGGTCGCTCCCGTCGGCCGCGGCGCTCGCGCTCGACTACGCCGAGGGCATCCGCTTCCACGTCACGACCGACGGGAGGCAGGTCTGGTCCGATTGGGATGCGCCGCTCACCGTCGCCGACGCGATGACCTTCCTCATCGGGCCGGTCCTCGGCTACGCGCTCCGGCGCCGCGGGCTCCTCGCCCTGCATGCGAGTTGCGCCCGCTTCGGCGACGTCGCGGTGGCCTTCGTCGGTCCGGGCGGGGCGGGGAAGTCCACGCTGGTGACGGCGTGCGCACAGGCGGGCCACGCGATCATCACCGACGACATCCTCGTCGTGCGCGAGATCGACGGGCGCTGGTGGACGACGCCGGCGCCCGATCAGGTCCGGCTCTGGGAGGACAGCGAGCGGATGCTCTTCGGGGGCGCCGCGCTGCCGGCCCTCACGCCCAACTGGCCCAAGCGCGGACTGGGGGCGGCGGCGGCCGGTCTGCCGGTGGAGACCGGCGCGGTCCCGCTCGGACTCGTCCTGCTGTTGGAGGCGCGGGAAGCGGACGATGCCCCGCGCGTCGAGCCGGTGGCGGGCGGAGAGGCCCTGCTCTCGATGGTCGTGCACTCGTACGCCAACTACCTGCTCGACGCGAGCGAGCGGGCGGCGGAACTGCGGGCGGTCGGCCGCCTGGCGGCGCGGGTCCCCGTCCGTCGGCTCGTCCCGCACGCCGACGCCGGGCGTCTGCCGGAGACCGTCGGGCGCATCGCGCACATCGTGACGAGCCTGGTGGGGACATTTTGACGCGGGCGTTATGTTGGAAGGGGCCCGAGCGTCGATACTCCAAGGATGACGCCCGTCCTCGCCTCGTCCCACCCCGGGAGCCGGATCTCCGCCGATGAACCAGACGCCTGCCGACGAACCCGTCCGACCAGCCCGAGCGCCGTATCGCGCGCCCGAGCTCACGGTGCATGGGACCGTCGCCGAGATGACGCAGCGCAACTTCTTCGGGCCGGGTCGTCAGGACGGTCCGTACTGGTGGCGTCGCACGGGGTGACCCCGTGAGCGCGACCCCCCCCGGCGCGCTGGACCAACTCTGCGCGGCCGTCCGCGCACTCCTGCCCGATCCGGCCCATCCGTACGATCATGCGGAGACAAGGCCGTTCGACCGCCCGGCGTTGCGCGAGGCCGCCGCCGCGCAC
>JBGATT010000155.1:0-11059 GCA_044229035.1 Gemmatimonadaceae bacterium
GCCGGCCCAGGTGCGAGCAGAGCACCACGCGCGCGCCCGCCTTCCGCAGCGCCTGGATCGTCGGCACCGCGGCGCGGATGCGGGTGTCGTCACCGACCGTCCCGTCCGCCTCGAGCGGCACGTTGAAGTCCACGCGCACGAGTGCGCGCTTCCCCTTCACCTCGCTCGGCGCGAGGTCCTTGATCGTCCGGGTGTTCATGGGCGGCGCCGGGTCAGAGGCCCCGGCCGATCATCTCGATCAGGTCGACGCAACGCGACGAGTAGCCCCACTCGTTGTCGTACCAGCCGGAGACCTTCACCAGCGTACCGTCGATGACGTTCGTGCTCTTCGCGTCGAGGACGATCGAGTGCGGGTTGCCGATGTAGTCGCAGCTCACCAGCTCCTCCTCGGAGTAGCCGACGATGCCCTTGAGCGCGCCCTCGGCCACCGTCTTGAACGCCGCATTGACCTCGGCGATCGTCGTGGCCTTCTCGACCTCGACGGTGAGCTCGGTGATCGACACGTCCGGCGTCGGCACGCGGATGGAGGTACCGTCGATCTTCCCCTTCACCTCGGGGATGACGAGCGAGGTCGCCTTCGCCGCACCGGTCGACGTCGGGATCATCGAGAGCGCGGCGGCACGCGCGCGCCGGAGGTCCTTGTGGGGCAGGTCGAGGATGTTCTGGTCGTTGGTGTAGCTGTGGATCGTCACCATCGACGCGTGCTTGAAGCCGAAGGCGTCGCGGACGACCTTGACCATCGGCGCGACGCAGTTGGTCGTGCAGCTCGCGTTCGAGATGATCACGTGCTTGGCGGCGTCGTAGCGGTCACCGTTCACGCCGAGCACGACGGTGATGTCCTCGCCCGTCGCCGGCGCGGAGATGATCACCTTCTTCGCGCCACCGGCGATGTGCTTCTTCGCGTCCTCGGCCTTGGTGAAGCGGCCCGTCGCCTCGAGCACGACATCCACGCCGAGGTCCTTCCACGGCAGCGCCGCGGGATCCTTCTCCTTGAGGACCTTGATCCGGTCGCCGTTCAGCGTGATCGAATCGTCATCGCGGCTCACCGTGCCGTCGAACCGGCCGTGCACCGAGTCGTACTTGAACAGGTGCGCGAGGGTCTTGGTGTCCGTGAGGTCGTTGATCGCGATGAAGTTGATGTCCGCGTTCCGCTCCTTGGCGGCCCGGACGACCTGCCGACCGATGCGGCCGAAGCCGTTGATCCCGACGCGAATGGCCATCTGCGTGATGCTCCGTGGTGCTGCGAGGTGAGGCTGGAAGGGTGCGGGCGCGTCAGCGATCCGTTGCCGCGCGCGCCCGTCCGAAGGTCAGGTAACTCAGCGTGCGCGTGCCCGCCGCGAAGAGGGCGTTGGCGCAGGCGTTCATCGTGGCGCCCGTCGTGAGGACGTCATCCACGAGGATGAGGTGTCGCCCGCGCAAGCGCTCGGCATGCATCGCATTCGCCGTGAATGCACCGTGAACGTTCGCCAAGCGTTCTCCGGGAGTCAATCGCGTTTGCGACGGTGTCGCGCGTGTGCGGCAAACGACGTCACGCCAGACGGGAATCCCCCACAGACGCCCGATGGCGATCGCCAGCGCCTCCGCCTGGTTGTAGCCGCGCGCGCGCTCCTTCACCGGCGCGAGCGGCACGGGCACGAGCGCCGCGCGCTCGACGACGACGTCGGCGGGCCACGAGAGCCGGGCCAACCGGGTCGCCATCCCCTCCGCGACCGCCGGCCAGCCGTGGTACTTGAGCGCCGCGAGCATCGCGCTGCTCGCCGGGTCGGGCACCCAGCAGAGCGAACGCGCCGCGCGCACGAACGGCGGGAGCAGCGCGCATCCCGGGCACGCTCCGCGCGGTGGGCGCGGGTGTCCGCAGCGCGCGCACTGCGGCGACGGCAGCAGCGGCAACCGGGCCCAGCAACGGCCGCAGACGATCCCGCGGTCGCTGTCGTCCAACGCGACCTCGCACGCCGCGCAGGTGCGCGGGAAGATGAACTGGCCGAGCGCCGAGCATGCGCGCCGCCATCGCGGCGCGCCGGGCCGGACCGGGAGCGCCGTCGGCGCCCCCGGAGCCGTCACGCCGACTCCGGCGCGCGGATCGACCGCCACATCGCGTCACGGTCCGGCGCGAAGCCGAACCAGCGCTCGAAGGCGAGGGCTCCCTGCTCCACGAGCATCGGCAACCCGTCGTCCGCGCGCAGGCCCCGCGCGCGACAGGCTTTCACCCATGGCGTCCGGCCGCGGCGATACGTGAGGTCGAGCACGGCGGTCGTCTCGGGGATCGACCCCGGCGCGATCGGCATCAGCGCCCCGTCGAGCCCGAGCGGCGTCGCATTCACCACCAGGTCGGTCCCGGACACCACGTCCATCTCGCTCCGCGCGGACCGGGCGATCCCCGGGAAGCGCGCCGCGAGCTGCTCGGCGCGATCGGCCGTACGCGCGTGGATCACCACGCGGCTGTCGGCCCATTGTTCCACCGCCGCGCAGACGGCCGACGCCGCGCCGCCCGCCCCGAGCATCCCGATCCGGAGCCCCTCGGGCCGGCGGTCCAGCAGACGTGGCACCGCGAACGTGAAGCCGCCCACATCGGTATTGTCACCGACGAGCGCCCCATCCTCGGTCCAGAAGGTGTTCACCGCGCCGACCCGCTCCGCGAGGGCGGTGCGCCGTGCGCACCAGGCGTAGACCGCCTCCTTGTGGGGGAGCGTCACGTTCCCGGCCGCACGCGCGTCGGCGAGGAGCCCCATCATCGCACCGAGCTCGGCCGGCGCGACATCGAGCAGTTCGTACCGCAACGGGAGGTCCGCGGCATCGAGCGCCGCGTTCTGGAAGACCGGCGACAGCGAATGCGCGACCGGATGGCCGACGAGCACGAGACGTCCCGGAAGCTCGCTCATGCGCCTCGCTCCGCCGCCAGCCGGTCGAGCACCTGCGCGATCTCGCGCTCCAGCTCCGCGAACGTCTCGCGGTACACCTCGAGCTCGCCGCCGAACGGATCCTGCACGGCCCGCCCGGCGTTCGTCTTGGTCGCGAAGTCCGTCAGCAGGTGCGTCCGGCCATCGCCGCCGAGGGCCAGCGCGCGCTCGCGATGATGCGGACTCATCACGAGGATCAGGTCGGCCCCGGAGACGAGGGCGGGCGTGAGAACCTGCGCGCGATGCGCGTTCAGGTCGAGGCCATGCTCCAGCGCGACCAGGAGCGCACCATCGGAGGCGGGCGCGCCATCCCAGGCACTCGTGCCCGCACTCCCCACGGCGATGTCGACGATCCCGCGCTCCGCCACCAGGCGTCGCGCGATGGCCTCGGCCATCGGACTGCGACAGGTGTTGCCGGTACAGACGAAGAGGAGGCGCACGATCACAGGTCTCCGACGAGGTCCGGGACGCTCTCCCGCAATGTAGCGGCGCTGAGCGCGCCGGGGCGGATGACGCGCGCGACGCGCCCCGTGCAATCGACCACGGTCGAGGCGGGCGAAGGCGGCAGTCGTCCTCCGTCGAGCAGGCGGATGGTCCCCCGGGCGATCTCGGGGCTCCACTGGGCGACGATCTCAGCGCTGGAGACGGCCGCGGGCTGGCCCGGCAGGTTCGCCGACGTGCTCGTGATGGGGTCGCCCAGCGCGCTGATGAGCCGCTGCAGGCCGGGATGTGGCGTCCACCGGACCGCGATCCCTCCCTCGGGGCCGCGCAGGCGTTCGGGGACACGTCGCTCCCCGCCCGGCAGCACGAGCGTGAGCGGACCGGGCCAGTGCCGTGCCGCCAGCATGCTCGCCGAACGCGTGAGATGCAGCCCGATGCGTGCCAGCATCGGCGTGTCGCTGATGAGCAGCAGGAACGGCTTCGCCGGCGGGCGCCGCTTGAGATTCACGAGCTGCTCGACGGCCTCGCGATCGATCATCGTCCCGAAGCCGTAGACCGTCTCGGTGGGATACGCGAGGATCCCGCGCTCCTGCAGGTGCGCGATGGTCGCGGGGATGGCCGCCCCCACCTCCTCGGGCGACCAGAACGGGATGCCGCGCGCTTCCGGCATGTTACTCGGGCAACGACTGGAAGGCCTCGGCGCGCGCGAAGTCGCCCTCCTCGGTCACCTTCAGCGCCTTCTCGCTGCCGCGCACCACGTGCACCGGGAGCCCGAGCGCCTCGCAGAGGGCGGCGTCGTCGGTCGCCGTCGCGTGGGTGCCGTTCGCCCGCGCCTCGCGGTGCGCGCGCTCGATGATCTCGCGCGGGAACCCCTGCGGGGTCTGCGCGCGCCAGAGCGCCTCGCGGCTCACGGTGCCGGTGATCCGCCCCTCGGCATCCACCCGCTTCAGCGTGTCCACCACGGGGAGCGCGGCGATCGCGCCATATCCCTTCCGCGCCTCGAGGATCACGCGGTCGATCATCTCGTCGCTGACGAGCGGGCGCGCGGCGTCGTGGATGAGCACCGTCCGGCACTCGGTCGGCAGGTCCTCGAGGCCGTTCGCGACCGACTCGGCGCGGTGCTTGCCGCCGACCGAGATGAGCAGGCGCTCCGCATCGCTCTGGAAGATCCATGGGGGCGGGTCGCCCGCATAGCGCTGGGGCAGGACGCAGACGACCATCGCGACATCCGCGCGCTTCTGGAAGGTCTGGAGCGAGTGCAGCAGCATCGGCTTGCCCGCGACCCAGCGGAGCTGCTTGAGCTCGCCGCCGCCGATGCGGCTGCCGGAGCCGCCGGCGACGATCACCACGCCGACGTCGCGGGTCACGCGGGGAGCGGGCGCGCTCACGTGAAGAGCTCCCGGAAGAGCACGCCCAGGTCCGGGACGCCCCGCACCCGGAGCGACTTCGGTGCACGCCGCGGCACGCTCCGCTCCGAGACGTACGCGAACTTCATCCCCATCTTCTCCGCCTCGGCGATGCGCCGCTCGGCCTGCGAGACCGCGCGGATCTCCCCCGCCAGTCCGACCTCGCCGATGAAGACCGCGTCAGCCGGGAGCGCGCGGTCGTAGACGCTCGACGCGAGCGCCGCGGCGACCGCGAGGTCCCCGGCGGGCTCCTGCATGCGCACGCCGCCGACGACGTTGAGGAACACGTCGAGCTGCGCGAACGAGAGCCCCGCGCGCTTGTCGAGCACCGCGAGCAGGAGGGCGAGTCGCCGCCCATCGTAACCGGTGCTCACGCGCTGCGGCGTGCCGAATCCCGCCTTGGCCGCGAGCCCTTGCACCTCGAGCAGCATCGGACGCGTGCCCTCGAGCAGGCAGGTCACGGCACTGCCGCTCGTGCCGGCGTCGGTGCGCTCGCTCAGGAAGAGCGCGCTGGGATTCTCGACCGCCTCGAGCCCCTGCACCGTCATCCGGAAGACACCGATCTCGTCCACCGACCCGAACCGGTTCTTCGTCGCGCGGAGCACGCGATGGTCGGCCGTCCCTTCCCCCTCGAAGTAGAGCACCGTGTCGACGATGTGCTCCAGGGTCTTGGGCCCGGCGATGCCACCGCCCTTGGTGACGTGGCCCACCACGAAGACCGCGGTGCCGCTCTCCTTGGCGAACCGCATGAGCCGCGCCGCGCATTCACGCACCTGGCCGACGTTCCCCGGCGCTCCTTCGAGGTCGCCGGTGAAGACGGTCTGGATGGAATCCACGATCATCGCCGCGGGACGGACGCTCGCCGCGGTCGCGAGGATCGTCTCGAGGTTGGTCTCGCCAAGGAGCTGCACCCGACCGGCCTCCGGCGCGAGGCGGTCGGCGCGCAGCTTGACCTGCAGGGGGGACTCCTCGCCACTCACGTACAGGGTGCTGTGCCCCTGCGACTCGAGCCGCGCCGCCACCTGCAGCAGGATCGTGCTCTTGCCGATCCCCGGCTCGCCGCCGACGAGGACCATCGCGCCGGGCACGACGCCGCCGCCGAGCACGAAGTCGAACTCGGCGATCCCGGTCGCGAGGCGATGCGCCTCCGAGCCCTGCACGTCGCGCAGGCGCGGCGTCTCCATCACGTTGCCGCCCTCGCCGTACGCGCTGGAGCCGGCCTTCCGCCGCGCCGCGCTGATCCCCTTGCCCGCGGCGACCTTCGGGGCGGCCATCTCCTCGACGAGCGTGTTCCACTCGCCACAGGTCGGGCACTGGCCCGCCCACCGGAGCGACTCGCCGCCGCACTCGGTGCAGCGGTACACGGAACGCGTCTTCACGGCCACCCGCTCAGTCCTGGCCGTGCGCGCTGCGGCCCGTCCAGTTCTCGAAGCGCGTGTGCTGCTTGCGGTAATGCATCTTCACGTAGCCCGTCGGCCCGTTGCGCTGCTTCGCCATGATCACCTCGGCGTATCCGTCGAGCGGGACGTCGGTGGTGCCGGGCACCATCCGCGCGTTCCCCTGCTCGTCGTACGGCCGCTCGTTCATCTCGGGACGGTAGATGAACAGCACGACGTCGGCGTCCTGCTCGATCGCGCCCGAGTCGCGGAGGTCGGAGAGCTGCGGCTTCCGGTTCTCGCCACCACGCTGCTCCGACGCGCGCGAGAGCTGCGAGAGCGCGATCACCGGCACGTCGAGTTCCTTCGCGAGCGCCTTGAGCGACCGCGAGATCTGCGACACCTCCTGCTGGCGGCTCTCGGAGTTGGGCGGGCCGGAGAGGAGCTGCAGGTAGTCGACGATGATGAGCTTGATGTCGGCCGTGCTCTTCAGGCGGCGCGCGCGGGACCGCACCTCGAGCACGCTGAGGCCCGGAGTGTCGTCGATCCAGATCGGCGCCTGCCCCAGGAGGGCCGCCGCCTTGGCGAGGTTCGAGGCGTCCTGCGCGGTCAGCGCGCCGGACCGCAGGCGTTGAGCATCCACATATCCCTCCGAGGCGAGCATGCGCATCAGCAGGGATTCAGTACTCATCTCCAGCGAGAAGATCGCCGTCGGAACATTGCCTTCGATGGCCGCGTATTGCGCGACGTTGAGCACGAAGGCCGTCTTGCCCATGGACGGGCGCGCCGCGACGATCACGAGATCCGCCGGCTGGAAGCCGAGCGTCATCTTGTCGAGGTCGGTGAAGCCGCTCGGCACGCCGGTGAGGTTGCCGCCGGCCGTGCGCAGCATCTCGATCCGCTCCATCGCCGACCAGAGGAGCGACTTGATCTTGACGAACCCCTCCGATCCACGCTGGTCGTTGATCTCGAGGATGCGGTGCTCGGCGAGGTCGAGGAGCTCCGCCGCGTCCGCCGGACTCTCGTGCCCCTCGCGCACGAGGTTCGTCGCCGTCTCGATCAGGCGACGCCGGAGCGCCTTCTCCCGGACGATCTTGCAGTGGTGCTCGACGTTCGCCGCGGTAGGGATCTCGTCGAGCAGGCCGCCGATGTACTCCTTGCCACCCGCGCCGGCGAGGTCACCGCGCTGCTCGAGCTCGTTGGAGAGCGTGAGCGGGTCGACCACCGCGCCGGTGGCCTGCACACCCATCATCGCACGGAAGAGGCGGCGATGCCCCTCGCGGTAGAACATGTCCTCCGTCAGCAGTTCCGACACCGTGACGATGGCATCGGGGGACATGATCATGGCCGCGAGCACGGCACGCTCCGCGTCCTCCGACCAGGGCGGCCGGCGGTCACGGAACGGATCGGCCGAAGCCGTCCTAGGCGCGATCGAAAATTCTACGGGCGAGCTGGACATCTTCCCAGGCGGGGCGCTTCCAGTTGGGGTTCCGCAGCAAGGCGGCAGGATGGTACGTGGCGACGAGCGGGATGCCGTGGTAGGTGTGCTCCTTCCCCCGCAGCTGCCCGATCGTCTCGTCGGACTCCAACAAAGTCTGCGCTGCGAACGTCCCGAGCGCGAGTATGACCCGCGGTTCGAGCAGGTCGAGCTGGCGCAGCAGGAACGGGCGGCAGGCGACGATCTCGGCGGGGCTCGGGTTGCGATTCCCCGGCGGACGGTGCTTGAGCACGTTCACGATGAAGACGTCGGCGCGCTTGAAGCCGATCGCCTCGAGGATCTTCTCGAGCAGGTCCCCCGACTTCCCGACGAAGGGGCGGCCCAGCTCGTCCTCGGTCGCGCCGGGCGCCTCGCCGACGACGACGAACTTCGCGTCGCGGCTGCCCTCGCCGGGGACATGATTGAGGGCGGTCGACGACAGCGTGCACGCCTTGCACGCGGCGATCACCTTCGCCACCTCCTCGAGCGTGCGCGCGCCGGAGAGATCGACCGGCGACCCGGCGGGCGCCTCCGAAGGAGTGGAGGAGGCCTCGCGCGCGGGACTCGCGCGAAGCCCGCGGGGGCTCGGGCGCGGTGTCGCGCGGGGTGGGCGATCCACCCGCCGCGGCAGCGCTCGCCCGGCCCGGCGGCGTGGCCGGCGGCGTGGCGCCGGTCGTGAGCACGCGGAGCGCCTCGTCAACGGGGAGCGAGTCGAGCACGAACTCGCTCTCCCCCATCTCGCGGCGCTGCTCGAGATACTGCCGGAGCCGTTCGCGCGGATCGTTCACAGCAGCGCCTCGATCCGGTCGAGGATCAGGTCGGCGATCTCCGTCTTCGGGCGCAACTCGCTCGACACGCGGCTGCCGTCCTTGGCGAGGATCGTCACCCGATTGGTGTCGTAGCCGAATCCGGCCCCCGCCTCGCGCGCCGAGTTCGCGACGATCAGGTCGAGGCCCTTCTTCGCGATCTTGGCGGCCGCGTTCTCGAGCAGGTCGTCGGTCTCGAGCGCGAACCCGACCGCCAGCATTCCCGGCTTCCGCGCATCCCGCGTCTCGGCGAGGATGTCGGGATTCTCGGCGAGGACGATCGGCGCCGGCGCCTCGCCGCGCTTCTTGATCTTCGAGTCGGCGACGGCGGCAGGACGGAAGTCGGCCGGCGCGGCCGCCATGATGAGCACGTCCGCGTCCGGCAACTCGGCACGCACCGCGTCCGCCATCTCGCGGGTCGTCTCGACCGGCGTCGCGCGCATGTCACCGTCCGGGAGCCGCGCGACCATCGGCCCGTGCACGATCACCACCTCGGCGCCGCGTCGCCACGCCGCCGCCGCGAGCGCCGCGCCCATCTTGCCCGTCGAATGGTTCGACACGAACCGCACCGGATCGAGCGGCTCGCGGGTGGGGCCCGCGGTGACGACCACGCGCTTCCCGTGGAACTTCCCGCGCGTCTCCAGCAGGCGAGCCGCGTGCGCGAGGATCGTCTCCGGCTCCTGCATGCGCCCTTGGCCGGCCCCCTCGTCGGGAGACGCCAGCGGACCCACGCCGGGATCGACGATCACCTTCCCCTGCGCGCGGAGCGTCGCGCAGTTCGCTTGCACGGCCGCCGCCGCCCACATCCGATCGTTCATCGCGGGCGCGAGCAGCACCGGCGCCTCCGTCGCGAGCAGGCACGCCGAGAGCAGCTCATCGGCGTGCCCGTGCGCCACGCGCGCGAGGAAGTCCGCGGTGGCCGGCGCGACGATCACGAGTTCGGCGCTCTTGGCGAGCTTGATGTGGTCGAGCGCGTGTCCGTCGCCGATGAGCACGCTGTGCACGGGCCGGCCCGTCAGCGCCTCGAAGGTCACCGCGCCGATGAACTCGCGCGCCGAACGCGTCAAGACGACATCGACCTGGGCGCCGGCCTGCGCGAGCAGGCGAGCGAGCCAGGCCGACTTGTAGCTGGCGATCCCCCCGGTGACTCCGAGGAGGATCCGCCGCCCGTCAAAGGGCCGCACGGAGGACCTCCGCGCTGGCCGGGGTTACTCGCCCTTCGGGCGGCGGCGCGGGACCACGCGGTACTCGATGTCGCCCCCGGAGAGGTCCTCGAGCGCGCGCGTCGTGAGCTTCTTCTCGCCCGACTTGGAGCGATCGCGCGGGAACTCGTTCAGGACGCGCGCGTACTTGGCGGCCACGAGGACCGAGAGATACTTGTTGGTCGCGTGCTTGGTGACTTCGGACGGCGTGAAGACCTGCATGGGGACCCCGATGACGGATGGCAGACGGAAGCGGGGCGGAACGCCCTGCCCCGATTCCTGATTGCGGTTCGACCTGCACGAAAGCTAGCACCTGCACCCGCTGGGCCCTACCCCCTCCTCTGGCCTGCCAGCCCGTCGACCAGGTGGGCGATCACCCGCTCCACGTCCTCGCCCAGCGCGGGGAGCCGCTCCCGGCGGACCGACTCCTCGTCGATGATCCGGTGGACCTCCTGAACCGCATGCTCCAGTTGGTCATTGACCACCACGTACTGGTACCGCTCGGCCTCCAGCAGTTCCGTCCTGGCGTTCCGGAGCCGGAGGGCCAGGGCCTCCTCGCTCTCGGACTTCCGCCCCATCAGCCGCGCGACCAGCACCTCGACGCTCGGGGGGATGATGAAGATCGTGAGCGCCTCGGGGAACGCCGCGGTCACCTGCCGCGCACCCTGGACATCGATGTCGAGCATCACGTGCTTCCCCGCCGCCATCACTTCGCGGACGGCACTGCGCAGCGTGCCGTAGCGGTTCCCGTGCACCTCCGCCCACTCGGCGAACTCGCCGTGCGCCGCCTTCACGTCGAAGTCGTGCCGGGACAGGAAGTGGTAGTCCACGCCGTCGACCTCGCCCGGGCGCGGCGCCCGCGTGGTGCAGGAGACCGAGTAGCCCACGTCCGCCCGGCGTTCCAGGAGCAGTCGCGCGATGGTGGTCTTGCCCCCGCCCGACGGCGCGGACATGACGATCGGGAAGGTCCGCGCGCTCACTCGAGGTTCTCCACCTGCTCGCGGATCCGCTCGAGCTCCTCCTTGATCGCGACGACGTCCTGCAGCATCGCCGCGTCGTTGGCCTTGCTGCCCGTGGTGTTCGCCTCGCGCAGCATCTCCTGCAGCAGGAAGCCGAGCCGCTTGCCGACCGGCTCCGCGTCCTTGGCCTTCAGCGTCTCCCGGAAGGCGGCGATGTGCGCCGCGAACCGGTCCAGTTCCTCCCCGACGTCGAGCCGGTCGGCGAGGATCGCGATCTCCATCGCCAGCCGCTGCGGGTCCACCGCGACGCCGCCGGCCAGCTTCTCCACGTTCTGCTGCAGCCGCGTGCGCTGCATCTCCATCCGTTCCGGCGCGCGCGCCGCGATCCGTTTCACCGCCGCCTCGACGAGCGTGAGGCGATCCGCGATCACGGCCGCCAGCCGCGCCCCCTCCTGCTCCCGCATCGTCTGGAGCGCCTTCGCCGCCAGGTCCACC
>JBGATT010000156.1:0-8096 GCA_044229035.1 Gemmatimonadaceae bacterium
CCACCGCCGCCCCCAGCAGCATCACCGCCACGATCACTCCCGCCAGCGACTCGGCGCGCCCGTACCCGTACGGGTACGCCTCGTCCGGCTCGCGCGACGCGATCCGCAGCCCCGCCCAGACGATCACCGACGCGAAGATGTCCGCCGTGCTCTCCACCGCGTCCGCGACGAGCGCATACGAGTTGCCGATGATCCCCGCGAGCAGCTTCACCACCGCGAGCACCGCGTTCACGACGAGCCCGAAGGCGACGGCGCGTTCCCCTTGCGTGTGGTCCGGGACGGTGGTGTGCATCTCGTCGGGAGCTCGCGCGGTCAGCCGGGGCCCAGCGGCCAGCCCAGCAGCATCCACCCCACCAGCAGCAGCGGCCACACCACGAGGTTCGCGAGCGAGTACGGCAGCATCGTCGCCGTCACCGTCCCGATCCCCGCCTCGGGCTCGTACCGCTGCACGAACAGCAGCACCAGCGGGAAGTTGCTCGCCAGCGGCGTGACGATGTTCGTGATGCTGTCCCCCACGCGATAGGCCGCCTGCGTCAGCGCCGGGTCGCTCCCCAGCAGCATCAACATCGGCACGAGCACCGGTCCCAGCATCGCCCACTTGGCCGCCGCCGAGCCGAGCACCAGGTCGAGCGCCGCGGTGATCAGCACCAGCGCGAGTAGCAGCGGCACCGGACCCAGCTCCATCGCCTTGAGCGCGGTCGCGCCATGCACCGCGAGCACCACGCCGAGGTTGCTCCAGTTGAAGAGCGCCACGAACTGCGCGATGAAGAACACCACCACGAGGTAGCTCGCCAGCAGCTCGAGGTTCTCCTGCATCCCCTTGTAGACGTCGGCGTCGCGCCGGATGGTCCCCGCGAGCCTGCCGTACACCACGCCCGGCACGAGCCCGCCGATGAAGAGGAAGAAGACCAGACCGCGCACCAGCACCGAGTCCACGAAGGCCGGCTTCGCCGGGTCGCGCAGCACGCCGTCGGCCGGCAGCAGTCCCCAGAGCACGAGTGCCCCGAGCACGGCCATCGACGCGAGTGCCCACGCGAGCGCGCGCCGCTCCACCGCGCTCAGCGGCACTGTCGGCTCGGGCCGCATGGCGCCCGTGTACGCGCCGAGGCGCGGGAGCACCACGCGCTCGGTCATCAGTGTCCCGGTGATGGTGATGAAGACCGTGGAGGCTGCGAGGAAGTAGTAGTTCGCCAGCGGCGAGACCGTCGCCGCGGGATCGAGCAGCCGCGCCGCCTCCTGCGTGAGTCCGGCGAGCACCACGTCCGTCGGCGAGAGGAGGATGTTCGCCGCGAACCCGCCCGACACGCCGTAGAACGCGGCGGCGAGCCCGCCCAGCGGATGCCGCCCCATGGAGTGGAAGAGCGCTGCCCCCAGCGGGATCAGCAGCACGTACCCGACATCTCCCACCGTGTGCGAGATCGCGCCGCAGAAGACGATCATCAGCGTGAGCACGCGCGGCGGCGTCGCCCCGACGATCGCGCGCACCACCGCCCCCAGCAGCCCGCTCCGCTCGGCCACCGACAATCCCATCAGGCTCACGAGCACCGGCCCCAGCGGCGCGAAGCCGATGAAGTTCGGCACCACGTTCAGCGCCAAGCGCCGGAGTCCCTCCGCCGAGACGAGGTTCGTCACCGCGACCGTCTCGCCGGTGAGCGGATGCGCCACCGCCACCCCGGCCGCATGCAGCACCGCCGAGAGCGAGAGCACCACGCCGGAGAGGATCACGAAGAGGGTCGCCGGATGCGGGAGCGCGTTCCCCGCGCGCTCCACCGCGTCGAGCACTCGCTGGCCCTTACCGCGCATGCGTCCCTCCCCTGCCCACCTGCGCCGCGTGCGCCGCCTCGCGTGCCCAGTCGCCGAGTGCCAGCGCGAACTCGCCCAGGTCGGTCGCCAGCGACGCGAACCCCGCGTGCGGCTCGGTCGTGGCCTCATCCATATACAGGGCCCGGTTGATCTCCACCTGCACGCTCGACCGCCCCGCCGCCGGCGCGCCGAAGTGCCGCACGAGGTCGCCGCCCTGGTAGGGATCGTTCGCCTGCACCACATAGCCGCGCATCGCGAACCACCCGACGATCCGCGCGGTGAGCGCGGGGTCGGCCGTCGTGCCGCGCCGGTCGCTCACGACCAGGTCGGGCCGCGCGGCACCGGAATCGACGTTCATCGCGTTGCCGGTGGACTTCATCGAATGCCAGTCCAGGTGCCAGACCATCCCGTGCGCGGCCTGCGCCTCGTCGAGCAGCGCGGCGAGCCGCGCGCGGTACGGATGGTACCACGTCTCCAGGCGCGCACGCACCGCGCCCGGCTCGAGCGGCGCATCGTACATCGGCACGTCCGGGAGCGCGAGGCGACGCACGAGCCCCATCCCGCGCCGGCTGTAGTCGGTGGGCGCGAGCGGCTCGGGCCACGGCGACGCGAGCAGCGCCGGATCGAGGTCGCGCGCATCGCGATTCACGTCGATGTACGCGCGCGGGAATCGCGCCGCGAGCAGTGCGATCCCCGCGCCGGGCGCGCTCGCGACCAGTCGGTCCACGTGCGCATCCCAGGTGGTGCGTAGCGCCGCGAGCGGCGCCGCCGGGTGGAAGTCGTCCGGGAACTCGAAGCCGCTGTGCGGCGAGTCGAACACCACCGGCGCCGCCGGGGCGCGCGCCGGCCGTTCGTCGAACACCGCGCCCGGGGGCGCGGGGCGTGTCACCGGGCGGCCCGCGCGCGTGCGGCGCGCGCTTCGGAACGCCAGAGCAGCACCGCGACCACGGCGAGCACCACCCCGCCCACCTCGGCGACCCCCGCCGGCCCGAGCGAGACGTACCCGCCGAGGAAGAGCGTCGAGACCACGAGCGTGAAGACCATCACCTTCATGCCGGTCGCCATGAACTCCTTGAAGCCGATCCGGACGCCTTCGCGCTCGGCGAGCCCCAGCGTCGTCACGTTCGCCGACGCGCCGATCGGCGTGCCGTTGCCGCCAAGACACGCGCCGAGCGAGAGCGCCCACCAGAGCACGCGCCCGTCGCCCGGCAGCGCGCCGATGAGCGACGCGATGATCGGGATGCTCACCGCGACGAACGGGATGTTGTCCATGAACGCCGAGAGGAAGCCCGCGACCCAGAGCACGAGGAACGCGGCGAGGAACATCGTGCCCCCGTCGCTCAGCCCGAACGCCTCGCGGCTGCCGAGGATCGCGCGCTCGAGTCCGCCGGCGAGCGTCGCGATGAGCCCCGTGCTCACCGCCGCGCCCACGAGGATGAACAGGAACGCGAAGAAGGTGAGCGTGGGCCACTCGATCTCCTTCTCGAGCACGTGCAGGATCCCGTGGCGACGCTCCTCGACCGTGGGCTGGTTCGTCCGCACGTAGCGCAGGTCCTGCACGATGAGCGCCGCCGTCGCGCCGATCACCGCCGGCACCGCCGCCGGCATGTGCGTCATCCCGTGCGTGACGAACCCGACCAGCACGAGAAGGCTGATCCACCCGAGCCACTTGAGCAGCCCCGGATCGGTGATCCGCGGGCCGTCGCCCGGTTCGTCCGCCTGCTTCGGCGAGTCCGCCGCCGGCCCCATCGCCGCGCGGAGCCGCCGCACGCCCCACCAGTGCAACACGCACATCATGATGAGCACCGGGATGGTCAGTTCCTCGATGAAGTCGAGGAAGGTGAGCCCCGCGCCCGACCCGATCATGATGTTCGGCGGGTCGCCGATGAGCGTCGCCGTGCCGCCGATGTTCGCCGCCATGATCGTCGGGAGCAGCACGAGCAGCGGTGGCGCGCCCAGCCGCTTCACCGTCGCGAGCACGATCGGCGTCACGAAGATCACCGTCGTCACGTTGTCCACGAACGCCGAGGAGATCGCCGTGAACCACCAGAGGACCGCGATGGCGCGAGCGGGGTCGCCGCCGAACCGCTCGAGCAGGCGCTCCACCGCCCAGGCGAAGACCCCCGTCTCCTTCAGCACGCCCACGAGCGCCATCATCGCCGCGAGCAGCAGCAGCACGTTCAGGTCGAGCGCCGCCGCCGTCGCCTCGAGCGGCAGGAGCGTGTACGGCGTGAGGTACGTGACCGCCCAGAGGATCGCGACCGCCGTCATCACCACGAGCACGCGGTGCGCCTTCTCGAGCGCCAGCACGCCGAAGAGCCCGACGATCAGGGCGCCGACGATGAGCTGGGAGACGGGATCGGTGGTGCTGGCGACGGTGTCGGCGTGCATGGGAATCCGAATGGGGGAGCCAGCCCGAAAGGTGCCCGGGACGCCCTGCTGGCGTCAGGGGGTGCGCGCGCCGCATCGGC
Source organism: Gemmatimonadaceae bacterium (assembly GCA_044229035.1). Classification (GTDB taxonomy): domain Bacteria; phylum Gemmatimonadota; class Gemmatimonadetes; order Gemmatimonadales; family Gemmatimonadaceae; genus Pseudogemmatithrix. The sequence continues at coordinate 4,275 of JBGATT010000156.1, forward strand.
GCCCCGCATCGGCGGGCCGCATCCGCGTGCGGCGATGGACCCGTGTCGCCGAGGCCGGGTATCTTCCGCCATGCGCCCCTTCGTGCTCGCCGCCGCCCTCTGCGCGCTCCTCGCTCCGCTCGGGAGCGAGCTCCCCGCGCAGCAACTCCGCCCCGGTCTCCTCGTCGGGCGCGTGACCGACCCCGCCGGCGCCTCGGTCGCCGACGCGGTGCTCCGTGCCACCCAAGGCGCGCGCACCGTCATCGTCGAGGCCGACGAGGACGGCGACTTCCGGATCACCGGGCTCGCCGGCGGGACCTGGACCATCGCGATCCGGCGTCTGGGATATCGCCCCCTCGCGGTGGACGTCGCGATGCCGGCCGAGGGGCTGCGTCGCGACTTCACGCTCGAGACGACCACCGCGATGCTCGACCCGCAGTTGATCGCGGCGCGCTGGACCGGCGTGCGCGGCGTGGTGGGCGATGCGCGACGCATCACGCCGCTCGCCGGCGCGCGCGTCCGGCTCCTCGGCTCCGACGCGATGGCGAGCAGCGACTCGCTCGGCAACTTCGCGCTCCCCCTCCCCGGCGGGCGCGACATCGTGCTCCGCGTCGAGCGGGCCGGCTTCGCGGCGCGCCTGGTGAGCCTCACGGTCCCGCCCGAGAGCTACCTCGACCTCGACATCGCGCTCGACACCACGCTCGCCGAGCCGAAGGACCTCTGGGTGTACCGCGACCTCGACCAGCGGCTCAAGTTCGCGACCCCGCGCGCGGTGCAGGTGAGCCGCGAGGAGATCGAGGCCACCGACGCCGTGTCGCTCGGGACCGCGCTGTCGCTCACGCCGTCCGTGACCGAGCGCGGGATCACCGTCGGGCGCGGGGCGTGCGTCTTCGTGAATGGCGTGCCGCGCCCCGGCTTCCCGGTCGATGCGATCCTCGCGGGCGAGGTGGAGTTCGTCGAGGCATACCCGCCGGGGTCGGAGCTCACGCGGACACTCGCCCTGAAGTGGCCGCCGCGCGCGGCGTGCGGCGCGGGGACGGTGCGGACCTCGGGCGGCGTCGCCGCGCGACAGACCGCCCAGTTCGTCTCGGTCTGGCTCAAGGCCCCCTGACGCGACGGGTCAGAGCTCGAGCTGCCCGCCGAGCGCGGTGCGGCAGAAGCTCACCCGATGATGCGGCGTGAGCCCCGCGGCGCGGAGCCCCGCGAGATGCGCCGGCGTGCCGTACCCCGCGTTCCGCTCCCACCCGTATGCCGGGTGCCGCGCCGCGAGCCGGGTCATCAACCGGTCGCGCACCACCTTCGCGACGATGCTCGCGCAGGCGATGCTGTAGCACTTGGCATCGCCGCCGACGACCGCGTGATGCGGCACGCCGAGCGTGGCGATGGGCTTCCCGTCCACCAACACCTCGTCGGGTCGCACCGCGAGTCGCGCGAGCGCGCGGCCCATGGCGCGGGCGTTGGCCTGGTAGATGTTCCAGCGCGCGATCTCGGCGACCGACGCCGCCGCCACCGCGATGGCGACGCACTCGGCGCGGATGCGCGCGGCGAGCCGCTCCCGATCGGCCGCGGTGAGCTGCTTGGAGTCGGTGACGCCGGCGATGGCGCGGCGGTCGTGCGGCATGATGATGGCGCAAACGACGACGGGGCCCGCGAGGGGGCCCCGTCCGACTTCATCGACCCCGGCGATGTACCGGGATCCGGCCTGGCGCAGTGAACGCTCGAGGGCGCTCCAGCCGCCGGCCAACGACTTACGCCTGCGGCTCGCCGGTCGCGGGAACGACGACGCGGACCTTCTTCTCGGCGATGCGCGCGGCCTTGCCGGTCACTTCGCGGAGGTAGAAGAGCTTCGCGCGGCGGACGCGGCCACGGCGCACGACCTTGATCTCGGCGAGCATGGGCGAGTGGAGCGGGAAGATGCGCTCGACACCGACGCCGTTGGAGATCTTGCGGACCGCGAAGGTCGCGCCGACGCCCGCGCCCTTGCGGGCGATGCAGACGCCTTCGAAGGCCTGGATGCGCTCCTTCTCGCCTTCCTTGACGCGGACGTTCACGCGAAGCGTGTCGCCGGCGCGGAACGCGGGCACCTGCTTGAGGTATTCCTTCTCGGTCTCGGTGAACGGATGCATATGCGGCTCCGGACCCGCAGGGGGTCCTCAGGGTGTCGTGTTGAGCCTTGTAAGCTACTGACGGGATGGGGGTTGCGCAACCGCCCCCTCACGGAGCCTGGTGAGCCGCTCCCCCTCCTCCTTCCGCCACTTGTCGATCGCCGCGTGGTTCCCGGACAGGAGCACGTCGGGGACCTTGTGCCCCCGGTACTCGGCCGGCCGCGTGTAGCTCGGCGCCGAGAGCCCCCGGTCGAAGAACGAGTCCGTCCGGGCCGACTCGATGTCGCTCATCGCCCCCGGCAGGAGCCGCACCACCGCGTCGACGATGGCCAGCGCCGCCGGCTCCCCGCCCGAGAGGACGAAGTCGCCGAGCGAGATCTCCTCCGTGGCGAGATGGTCGGCCACCCGCTGGTCCACGTCCTTGTAGTGGCCGCAGAGGAGGGTCAGCTCGGTCCCCGCGGCGAAGCGCTCGGCGTCGGCGTGCGAGAAGACCTTCCCGCGCGGCGAGAGGAGGACGATCGGGGCCTGCGCCCCCACCGACTCCACCGCATCGAAGAAGGGCTGCGGCTTCATGACCATCCCCGGCCCGCCCCCGAAGGGCGCGTCATCGACCGTCTTGTGCTTGTCGGTCGCGAAGCCGCGGAGGTCGATGGTGCGGTACGTGACCAGCCCCGCCTCGGCGGCCCGCTTGGGGATGCTCAGGCCGAGCGGACCGGTGAAGAAGTCCGGGAAGATGGAGATGAGGTTGATCGTCAGCATCGTCAGCCGTCGAGCAGCCCGTCCGGCGGGCGGACGATGATCCGGCGCGCGTCGCGGTCCACCTCGTCCACGAACTCCTCGACGAAGGGGAGGCTGTGCACCCCCTTGGGCCCGCGGAACTCGATGAGGAGTCCCTGCGGGAGGTCATAGAACTCGATGACCTCGCCGAGGACCTCGTCGGACTCGGCGTCGATGAGGGTCATGCCGACGAGTTCGTGCGCGAAGACCTCGCCCTCGTCCGGCTCGGAGAGTTCCTCGAGCGGGGCGAGGAGGGTGCGGCCGTTCCACTTCTCGGCCTCGGTGCGGTCGGCGATCTCCTCGAGGGTGAGGAGCCAGCCGTCCTTCACGGGGCGGAGTCCGGTGACGTGGAGCTCGCGCGGCGCCTTGGTGCGGGGATCGACGAAGAGTTCGCCGTCCTTGGTGCCCTGGAAGACACGACGGCCGGGCGCGAGGATCGCGTCCGGCTCGTCGGTCAACGCTTCCACCGCCAGCTCTCCCCGCACGCCATGAGGGCGCTTGATCCGCGCGACGGACGCGCAGTCGGGGAGGCTCACGGACTACTCCTTCACCGGCACGGCCTTCGCGGCGAGCTTGGTCGCGAGGCGCGTCTCGTGACGGGCCTTGAGCACGCCCGCCTTGCGGAGGAGCGAGCGCACGGTGTCGGACGGCTGGGCGCCGACGTTGAGCCAGTAGTTCGCGCGCTCGACGTCGAGCTGGATCGCCTGCTCACCGGAGCGCGGGGCGTACTGCCCGAGGATCTCGATGAACTTGCCATCGCGCGGCGAACGGCCATCGGCGACGACGATGCGGTAGGTCGGGGCCTTCTTGCGGCCCTGGCGGCGGAGACGGATACGAACGGCCATGTGGATCCTCGAACGGGTTCAGTACTGCCCCTCGGCTCATCGCGCTCTCCGGGATATCCGGCGCGCACCGAGAGTGGAACAAGGCTCAAGGAGGAAGGGGGCGAGGCCGGACGGCC
>JBGATT010000157.1:0-7889 GCA_044229035.1 Gemmatimonadaceae bacterium
GGCGGCGGTGGGCCGCCAGTACGTCGTCAGTTCGAGCCGCCGTTCAGGCGGGCGAGCGCGGTCTTCGCGTCCTCGAAGTCCGGGAAGCGCTGGATGGTCTGGTTGAAGAGCTGGATCGCCTCGTCGCGCTTGCCCGCGTCCTGCGCGCTGATGGCGCGCGAGTAGAGCATGACGGCCTGGAACGGCACCTTCTTCCGCTCCTCGGTGCGCGCCTCGGTCGACTGGCGGACCTGCGGCGTGAGCGCCGGCAGCTTGAGGCCGGAGTTGGCCGCGGCCGCCGTCTTGGTGACGAGGTCGAGGAACTCCTCCGTCTTGCCCGTCTGCGTGGTGCTCCACTCGACGATGCCCGTCTCGGTGTCGATCGACTTGAGCGTGAGCACCATCGTGCCGCGCCCGTTGGTGATGAACGTGCCGGTCACCATGTGCTTCGCGCCGAGCAGCTTGCCCACGCGCGCCGCGGTCGCCTCGTCCACGCGGCCGTCGCGCGCGAGGTTCTGCTCGTTGAGCAGGTTCATGATGTTCGCGCGCTCGACCACGCGGATGCCCGTGTTGTGGGACATCTCGACGAGGAGGAGGTCGGCGATGCCCTGCGAGAGCGGGGCGAGCTCGGCGTTGCTCGCACCGATCGCGCTGTTCGTGAACGGCAGCACGGCCACGGTCGGCCGCGTGTCGGGCGTCTGCGCGAGCGCAGGCGCGGCGACGAGGGCCATCAGGGTGGCGGTCCGAGCGATCTGCTTGAACATCAATTCCTCCTAGGAGGGGTCAGAGAGTCAGCGTGAGGCCTTCCGCGGCGGCGACCACCTGGAGCGATCCGCCACGGCCCTGCACCATCGCCCGGCACTCCGCCAGGCAAGCGTCCAGCTGGTCATCCGTCCGGCGCGGCTCGTGGTGGAAGAGCACCAGCGTCCCCACGCCCGCTTCGAGCGCCAGCTCCACCGAATCCTGGAAGGTCGAGTGCCCCCAGCCCCGATGGTGGTCGTATTCCTCGGTGGTGTACGTCGAGTCGTGGATGAGCACCTTCGCGCCCCGCACGAACTCCACCATCCGTCGCTTCCAGTCCGGCGGCGACCCGTACCGCGGGTGCTCCGCCAGCTCGTTGTCCGACACATAGACCAGCGCGCCGCCGTTCCCGCCCGGTTCGGAGAACCGGTAGCCCAGCGCCCCACCGGGGTGCTGCACCGCGAACGACGTCACCTCATACCCCGTCCCTTGCGTGCGGGTGCCCTCGGCGAGGTCCCGGAAGTCGATCGAGGCATCGAGCTCCTCGAACGTCACGGGGAACACCACCGGCGACATCTGGTCCCGCACCACCTTGTCCACCGACTTCTCCAGCGACTGCGAACCCCAGATCGTGAAGTGGTTCCCGCGCCCGAAGATCGGCGCGAAGAACGGGATCCCCTGGATGTGGTCCCAATGCGCGTGCGTCAGGAAGATGTCGCCCTTGATCGCCGAGCCATTCGACCGCTGCAGCAGGTCCCGCCCCAACTCACGGATCCCCGTCCCGGCGTCGAGGATGATCAGCCATCCGTCGTCGGTCCGGATCTCGGTGCAGGGCGTGTTGCCCCCGTACCGTACCGTCTGTGCCCCAGGGGTCGGGATGGACCCACGTGTTCCCCAGAATCGGACACGCAGGCTCATGCATTCCCCCGGGGCACGATGGAAGATCGCGCTCCGACCGCCGCGACACCAACGAGAGCGGTCACCGCGGCGGCGTGATGATGGTCACAATGCGTCAAGACGGTCCTCGAGGGTCAGAGCCGCTGCTGCGAGCGCTTCTCGAGCGCCGCGCGGTCGGTGATCTTGATGCGGCGGCGCTCGGTGCTGATCCACCCGGCCTCGACGAACTCGCGCATCGCGCGCGACACCGTCTCGCGGCTCGCCCCGATCACGTGCGCGATGGTCTGGTGCGTGAGCGGCTTCTCGATCGTCTCGCTCCCGCCCTCGGTCGCCGCGTCGAGGATCATCCGCGCGATGCGGCCCGGGACATCCAGCAGCACCAGCGAGCCGATCTTCTCGTCGGCGCGGCGGAGCCGGCGCGACAGCTCGAGCAGCAGCGCCCACGCGACCGCGGGGCTCTGCTCCACGCGGCGCCGGAAGTCCTCGCGGCGCAGCACGAGCAGCGTGGACTCCTCCATCGCGACCACATGCGCCGACCGGGGCTGGTCGTCGATGAGCGACAGTTCGCCGAAGTGCTCGCCGACCCCCAGGATCCCGAGGATCACCTCGCGCCCGTCCTCGGCCACCAGCACGACCTTCACCCGACCGGCGCGCACCACGAACAGCGAGTCCCCGGGATCGTCCTCGAAGAGGATGACGCTCCCCTTGGGATAGCTCTTCTCGCGCGCCATCTGCGAGAAGGCGATCACCTCCGTCGGGGCGAGGGACCGGAAGAGCGGGACGGTCGCGAGGAAGTCGGCGGTGGTGGCTTGCATGCTCGAGTGGTGCGAGGGGGTCTATCCGGGCGAAGTTAGGGCGCGGGATGGGGACTGTCAAACTGTCCAAATCCTGACGGCATGGTCGTTTAGGGCGGTGACGCCGATGCGTCCGCGCTGGTATCGTGCGTGTGGCCCGACCGCCCCGTCCCTTGCCATCACGACCTCCCTCCATGGCCCGTCACATCGCCGCCCCGCGCGGTCTCGCCGCTGCCGCTTCGCGCTTCCTCGCCCTCGGCGTGGTCGCGTGCGCGGGGAGCATCTCGGATCCGTTCACCGAGCCCGGACTGCTCGAGGCGACGGCGACGCAGGGGACCGCGTTCATCGAACCGCAACCGATCGGGTCCGAGGCCGATGATCTCATCGCCTGTCCGATCGCGGTGCGGCTGGTCACGTCCACCGCCGACATCACGCTCACGCGACTCCGCCTCGAGACGCGGCAGCGCGTCGACGGGGCGGAGCGGGCGGAACTCGAGTGGTTGGAGGGGCCTGCGCTCACGCGCTGGTTCGAGCGGCGGCTCCCGGCGGCCGGCACCGACACCGCGCGCCTCGGCCTCGCCGGACCCAGGCCCTTCGACTGGGACCTCGAGGTGTTCTTCAAGGCGGATGGCCGCCGCGGGGAGGTCTCGCGCCTGGTGAGCGGGCGGTGCGGGCCGCCGATCCCGTCCGAGGGCGGGACCCCGGAGGTCTCGCTCGTGGAGGTGGTCGGGGGCGGCGCGGGCGCGCAGGCAGGGGATACCATCGAGGTCGCCTACCGCGTGTCGGCGCCGGCGGGACTCTGGAGCCTGCAGGAGAGCACCTACTTCCTCACGGCGATCGACACGACACCCCCCCGGACCTTCGCCGGCGGTCCGACGACCGTGGACCGACGCCGTCGGTACGTCCTCATGGACCGGGGGGGCGTGCCGCTGGATTGGGCCGTCGTGGTGCGGACGCGTGACCTGCGCGAGGGGACGTCGATGGCGGAACTCCGGGTCGCCTGGGACCAGCCGATCGCCGGGGAACCCGCCGGTGCCCGCCCGGATTGATGGGCAGAACCCCAAGCACCGCAACACCTTGACCGTCGGTGGGGATGGTCGCCTCCCCTTGTCCCGCCCTCCCAGAGCCGTTACGATTCATGGCTCGACCAGACCCCGCTCCTGAGGCACCCATGAAGCCCGAGATCCACCCGACGTACGCCACGGCGACCGTCTCCTGCGCCTGCGGCAACACGTTCCAGACGCGCAGCACGCACGCCGAGCTCCACACGGACATCTGCGCCGCTTGCCATCCGTTCTTCACCGGCAAGCAGAAGCTCATCGACACCGCTGGTCGCGTCGAGCGCTTCCGCCAGAAGTACGCCAAGGCCAACGCCTGAGCATCCGCGACCGGCTCGCCGACGCGCTCCGGCGCGCCGCCGAGGTCGAGCGCGACCTTCTCGATCCCAAGACGGTCAAGGACGCCAAGCTGATGGCGTCCCTCGGCCGGGAGCACCAGCGGCTCGGCCAGGTGGTCGAAGCCGCGAAGGCCCTCGAGAGGATGGACACGGAGCTCGCGCAGGCGCGCGAGCTCTTGTCGTTCGATGACCCCGAGCTGGCGGCGGAGGCGAAGCAGGAGGTCGCGCGATTCGAGGCCGCGATCCCCTTGGCGGAGGCTGCCCTCAAGCCGCTCCTCCTCCCCCCCGATCCGCTCCACGACCGCAACGCGATCGTCGAGATCCGCGCCGGCACCGGCGGCGACGAGGCCGCGCTCTTCGCCGCGGACCTCTATCGCATGTACACGCGATACATCGAGCGGCACGGCGGCTGGCGCATCGAGACCATCTCGATGGGCGACGGCACCCTCGGCGGCATCAAGGAAGCGATCTTCAAGGTCTCGGGACACGAGGCCTTCGGCCAGCTCCGCTTCGAGTCCGGCGTGCATCGCGTGCAGCGCGTCCCCGCCACCGAGGCCGCCGGACGCATCCACACCTCCGCCGCGACCGTCGCCGTCCTCCCCGAGGCCGAGGAGATCGACCTCAAGATCGAGGACAAGGACCTCCGCATCGACGTCTTCCGCTCGTCCGGCCCCGGCGGCCAGAGCGTGAACACCACCGACTCGGCCGTGCGCATCACGCACATCCCGTCGGGGCTCGTCGTCTCGCAGCAGGACCAGAAGTCGCAGCTGCAGAACAAGATCAAGGCGATGGACGTCCTCCGCTCGCGCCTCCTCGACCTCAAGGTCGCCGAGGCCGAGGCGGAGCGCTCGCGCATGCGGAAGAGCCAGGTCTCCACCGGCGACCGGTCGGCGAAGATCCGGACGTACAACTATCCGCAGAGCCGCGTCACCGACCATCGCATCGGCTACACCACGCACGACCTCGCCGGCGTGATGGACGGGAAGCTCGACGACCTCATGGACGCGCTCCGCCTCGCCGACATCGAGGAGAAGCTCTCGGGCGACGCCGGCTGAGGCGACCGACGCGATGACGATCGGGGACCTGCTCGACGAACTCGCGATGTCGCTCGCCGGCCCGGGGGTCCCGCCCGCGCGCGCCGAGGCGCGCGACCTCATCGCCGGCGTGCTCGACCAGCCCCGCTTCTGGCCCACCGCCCATCGCGACGACGAGATCGGCGAGCACGAGGAAGGCCTCGTGCGCGCCGCCGCCGAGAAGCGCGCGCAGGGGATGCCCATGCAGTACGCGCTCGGACGCGCGGCCTTCCGGCACCTCGTGCTCCAGGTCGATCCGCGCGTGCTCATCCCGCGCCCCGAGACCGAGATGCTGGTCGACCTCGTGCTCGCCGCGCAGCGCGGCGGCGTCGGACGGGTCGTGGACGTCGGCACCGGCTCGGGCGCCATCGCGCTCGCGCTCGCCGCCGAGAGCGGGTTCGACGAGGTCCACGCGGTCGATCTCTCCCCGGACGCGCTCTCCGTCGCGCGCGCCAACATCGAGGCGATCCCCGAGGAGCGGCGTGCGCGCGTGCGCTTCCACGAGGGCTCGCTCCTCAAGCCGGTGCAGGGCACCCTCTTCGACACCGTGGTGTCCAACCCCCCGTATATTTCGATGAGTGAACGCGCGGAGCTGCCGGCGCTCGTGCGCGAGTGGGAACCGTCGATGGCGCTCTTCTCGGGCGACGGCGGGATGTGGGCGATCCGGGCGCTCGTGCCGCAGGCGGCCGATGCGCTCGTCGCCGGTGGGTTGCTGGCGATGGAGGTGGATGCCCGGCGCGCCGACCTCGCGGCGGCCGCGGTGCGCGACGATGGCCGGTTCACGGACATCGAGACACGACTCGACTTGACCGGCCGCCCGCGGTTCGTGGTGGCCCGACGACAGGAGCGGTGATGCTGAACGACAAGGCGGTGGAGCTCGGCCGGCTGATCGGCCAGAGCGCGGAGTACCAGGCGGTGAAGCGCGCCAACGAGGCGCTCAACGGGGACCGCGAGGTCGTCGCGGCGCTCCAGCGGATGGAGACGCTCCGCCACGAGGCGCAGACGATGATCGAGCAGGGCCAGCAGCCCACGCCCGAGATGGAACAGGAGCTCGACCAGCTGCTCACCAAGGTCCAGGGGAGCACCATCTACCAGCGCGTGATCGCGTCGAACGAGAACTTCGACAAGGTCATGATGCAGGTGAACCAGTGGATCCTCGAGGGGATCAAGAAGGGCGCGACCAGCTCGATCATCACGCTCGGCTGATCCGCCGGATGCGCGGGCGGCTCGTGGTCCTCGAGGGGGGCGAGGGAGTGGGGAAGTCCACCCAGCTCCGGCGGCTCGCCGCACGCCTCTCCACCGCGGGCGTCGCGCACCGGGTCTTCCGCGAGCCCGGCGGCACCGCCGCCGGCGACCGCATCCGCGAGCTGCTCCTGCACGCCGATGCGCCGCTCGCGCCCACGACCGAGGCGGCGCTCTTCATCGCGTCGCGCGCCCAGCTCGTCGCGCAGGAGATCGCCCCCGCGCTCGCCCGCGGCGAGCAGGTGCTCCTCGATCGGTTCATGCTCTCCACCTACGCCTACCAGATCCATGGCCGTGGCCTCGACGAGGGCACGGTCCGCGCGGCGAACCGGCTCGCGACCGCGGGACTCGTCCCCGACCTCACGATCCTGCTCACCCTCGCGCCCGAGGATGGGCTCGCGCGGGCGGGCTCGCGGGGATCGCACGACCGCATCGAGCGCGCCGCGGCGGAGTTCCATGCGCGCGTCGCCGCGGCCTTCGCCCGCTTCGCCACCGGGGAGTGGCAGGACGCGCACCCCGAGTGCGGGCCCATCCTCGCCGTGGACGCCAGTGGCACCGAGGAGGAGGTCGAGGCGCGCGTCCTCGCCGTGCTCGACCATCACCTCCCGTCCCTCCTCAGTCCCTCAAGGAACCTCGCCTGATGCGGCTCCGGACCGCGGGCTCCATCCTCGTCGTCGCCGCGGCCGCCTGGTCCGGCGTCTGGCTCGTCCAGCGCGCCGTGCGGACCGACCGACCGGCGCTCGATGGGGCGCGACTCCTCGATGCGGTCATGCTGCGCGTCCGCACCTCCTACGTCGACAGCGTCGACACCGAGCGCCTCTGGGAGCTCGCGGCCGTCGGCATGCTCGACGAACTCGGCGATCCCAACACCGCCTATCTCACGCCGGAGCGCCTCGAGCTCCTCGAGCGCACCGCGTCCAACTCGTACGTCGGCGTCGGCCTCACCGTCGACGCGCGCGACGGCTGGATCACGGTCACGCAGCCGCGCGCCGGCTCGCCGGCCGAGCGCGCCGGGATCCTCGCCGGCGATCGCCTGGTGGAGGTCGACGGGCGGTCGATGCAGGACTGGACCGTGGGCGAGGCCCGCGAGGCCTTCCGCGGGCCGCCGGGCTCGACCCTCAAGCTCACGGTGCAGCGCGGCTCGGGCGACGGCTCGCGGCATTCCTACACGCTCGAGCGCGCGGCGATCGTGAACCGCTCGGTCGCGCGCGCGACGGTCCTCGACGGCGGCGTCGGCTTCCTCGCGATCTCGACCTTCAGCGACTCGACCGAGGCCGAGCTCGTCGCGGCGATCGATTCGTTGCGCACCGCCGGCGCCCGGTCGATGATCCTCGACCTCCGCGGCAATCCCGGCGGCCTGCTCGCGCAGGGCGTGCAGGTGGCGGACCTCTTCCTCGACGCGGGCCAGCGCATCGTGAGCACCAAGGGCCGCGTCGCGCAGGCGAACACCATCTATGTGGACTCGACCGCCGAACGGTGGGCGGGGATGCCGCTCGCGGTCCTCGTCGATCATCTCACGGCGAGCGCCGCGGAGATCGTCGCCGGCGCCCTGCAGGACCATGACCGGGCCCTCGTCGTCGGGCGTGCCACCTACGGGAAGGGCAGTGCCCAGGCGATCTACCGGCTCGACAACGGTGCGGCGGTCTCGCTCACCAACGCGCGGTGGGTCACGCCGCTCGGCCGGAGCATCGAGTATCCGCTCCCGGACGAACAGCCGCTCGCGGATGCCGACACCTCGCGACCGAGGTTCCGGACGCCGATGGGCCG
>JBGATT010000158.1:0-7712 GCA_044229035.1 Gemmatimonadaceae bacterium
GGCGGGACATGGGCGGGTCGGGGCGGGGGAGGGCTACGCGCGCGCGAGGCGCTCGGCGCGGTCGGGGAGGCGGAGCCAGGCGATGTAGTCGGTGGACGGAGGTTGGTCGCCCAGCTGGCGGATCCGCATCGCAACCTGGCCGCGATGGTAGGTGCTGTGATTGACGACGTGGCGGATCAGCTCGCCGATGGGATTCGCCGCCTCCGCGCCGTTGAAGGTGCGGTAGGCGATCGGTGACGCGAGCTCCGTCGGCGACAGCGCCGCGAGGTGCGCGCGACGCCCCTGCTCGATGGACGCCAGGTGCCCGAGGAGTTCATCGAAGCTCGCCTCACCGACCCACGCGGGCGGCGTGGACGGACTCCGACCCTGCCACCGTTCGAGCCAGATCCACTCCGCGGCGACGAGGTGGGAGAAGGTGCCGTGCAACGACCCGAACGCGCTGTCGTCGCGGCGCCGCCGGGCGGCGTCGGGGAGCTTGCGGAGCGCGTCGACGAGTCGGGCCGTGGCCCACTCGGAGTAGGCGACGAGGTCGCGGAGGTCGGGGGGGAGCACGCCTGAACTTGACGGCTTCCGGGCACCGCCGGAAGCCGTCGCGCGCGGGCGGTCAGCGCAGCGCCGTCAGGTCCGACAGCACGGTGAACCGCATCCGCAGCGGCACGCGATGGTCACGCTCGAGCAGGCACGCGCTCAATCCGTCCGCGACCGGCGCGCATCCGCGGCGCGTGTTCTCGGCGCGGATCCCGAGGATCGTGGACTCGATGTCCACCGCCAGCAGACCCGGCTGCGGCGTGTGGAACGTCACGCCGTTGTAGATCGAGCTCAACGGGAGCCACGCCTGGAAGCGCCAATTCGGTGACGCGATGCCCGTGGGCAGGTTCCACGGGACCGCGTGCACGAAGTGCTCCTGCAGATCCTGGATGGTGGCGTGCTCGTCGAGCGGGCAGCGGAAGGCGAGCTCGATGTCGCCGCGCCGCGTCGTGAGCCGCAGCGACACATAGCCGTTGGATGCCGGGTCGGTGCACGCCGGCGTCCACTCCGGCCGCGTCGGCGCCACGCGCGTCTCCGCGGCGGCCGCCCACTGCGCGGGGTTGGCCGCCACCCAGGCCGAGATGGCGCGCTCCGCCGCCTCGACCTCGCTCCCGGGCGAGAGGGGTTGCTCCGCGCAGCCCGCGAACAGCGCGCACGCCAGCACCGCGCGACCCAGGACCCTCGGATATCCCATGCGGGGTACTACCTCCCCTGTGCGACCCACGTCACCGCGGTTGCCGACCGGCGTACCGTACCGTAATCTGGCTCGAAGCCCGCCCCCGCGCCTCGCCACCTCCCGCCCAACCGCCGCATGCCCGTCCGTCGCCATCCCCGCGCGCTCCTCGCCGTCTGCGCGCTCGTCCTCGCGGGCGTCTCCTGCTCGAGCCCGAGCGAACCCGCCGAGCCGAGCAGCATCACGCTGAGCGCCGCGAGTTCGCCGCTCGACGCGATCGGTGCCACGCGCGTCATCACGGCGATCGTGCGGGACCAGAAGGACAAGGTGATGAGCGGCGTGACCGGCGTCGTCTGGTCCTCGAACGCCGTCGGCGTCGCCACCGTATCGAATGTCGGGCTCGTCACCGCCACCGGCGTCGGCACCGCGACCATCACCGCGACGATCGACGGCCTCTCGGCGACGGTCGCCGCGACGGTCACGCAGGTCGCCGTCGCCCCCGTGGTGGTGAGCGGCAACTTCCAGTCGGCCCCGGTGTCGGGGACGCTCGGCCAGCCCATCGTCGTCCGCATCACCGATCGGCTCGGCGTCGCCATGGCCGGGCAGGACGTGACCTTCGCCGTCCTCTCCGGCGGCGGCAGCCTGAGCGCGACGACCGTCACGAGCGACGCGGCCGGCCTCGCGCAGACCACCTGGACCCTCGGCGCCGGCACGGTCGTGCCCCAGCGCGTCACCGCGGCGGTGAGTGGCGTCCCCAACACCACGCTCTTCTCCGCCACCGCCCTCGCCGGTCCCCCGACGCAGATGCTCGTCGCGCCGGGCAACACCGCCAACGGGCAGATCGGGACGATGGGACAGGCCGTGACGACCCTGCCGGCCGTCGAGGTGCGTGACGTCCTCGGCAACCCGGTCGCCGGCGCGAGCGTCACCTTCGCGGTCACGGCGGGCGGCGGGTCGCTCACCGGCGGCACGGCGGTGACCGACGGCTCGGGCATCGCCACGGTCGGGTCGTGGACGCTCGGCCCGGCCGCGGGCGTCAACACGCTCACCGCCTCCCTCAGCGCCCTCACGCCGGTCGTCTTCACCGCCAACGGCGTCGCCGATCGCTGCGCCGCCGAGGGCGCGCAGCCCATGACCGTCGGCGTCACCGTCGCGAGCAACCTCGGGGCGACCGACTGCCAGGCCGTCTTCGCCGAAGGCACGGCGCGCTTCGAGTTCTATCGCCTGACCCTCGTCGCGACCACGCCGCTCGTGCTCGACATGGCGTCGTCGGTGTTCGACACGTGGCTCTCGATCTACGACTTCAACACGCTCGCGCTCATCGCCGAGAACGACGACATCATCCGCGCGACCAACACCAACTCGCGCGTCGCCGTCACGCTCAACGCCGGCACCTATCTCATCCGTGCGCGCGGCTTCGACGGCGCGGCGGCCGGCAACTTCACGCTCCTCGCCCGCGCGGCGCAGGTGGGCGTCGCCACGCGCGCCATCCCCACCACGCCCAACGGCCAGGTCGCCGCACCGGGCGCCACCACCGGCGTCGCGCCCGCGCTCACCGTCGTCGATGACCTCGGCGATCCGGTCGCCGGCGTCACCGTGAACTTCGAGACCATCGGCGGCATCGGCTCGATCGCGAGCACCTCGGTCGTGACCAACGCGAGCGGCATCGCGACGGCGGGCAGCTGGACGCTCGCCGCCGGCGCGAACGTCGTGGTGGCCACCGTCGTCTCGCCCAACGCGGTCACCAACAGCCCCACCATCTACTCGGCCAAGGGCAAGGCCTCGAGCGCCGGCTTCGACATCAACCTGCGCTTCGCCTCCGTCCCCACCGCCTCGCAGCTCGCCGCCTTCAGCACCGCCGCGGCGCGCTGGGAGACGATCATCACCGGTGACATCGCGTCGCAGGCCCTGCAGCTCGAGGTCGGCGACTGCGGCTCCAGCTTCGCGATCAACGAGACGATCGACGACCTCGCGATCGTCGTGCAGCTCCAGCCGATCGACGGCGTCAACAACATCCTCGGCTCCGCCGGCCCCTGCGTCTCGCGCGCGGCCCCCGTCTCGTTCGCCGCGCTCGGCACCATGGAGTTCGACACCGCCGACCTCGACAACCTCCAGGCGGGCGGCGGGCTCGGTGACGTCATCCTCCACGAGATGGGGCATGTGCTCGGGATCGGCACCATCTGGGCGACCAAGGGCTTCCTCGTGAACCCCTCGCCGCTCACCGGCACCGGCAACGACACGCACTTCAGCGGCGCCAACGCCGTGGCCGCGTTCAATGCCACGGGCGGCTCCACCTACACCGGCGGCGGCAAGGTCCCGGTGGAGAACAACCAGGGCGGCGCCGGCACGCGCAACTCGCACTGGCGCGAGGGCGTGCTCGACCGCGAGCTCATGACCGGCTTCTACGACGGCGGCGTGGCGAACCCGCTGAGCATCATCACCGTGCAGTCGCTCCGCGACCTCGGCTACACCGTGGACAACGCGGGCGCCGACTCGTTCGCCTTCACGTCGAGCCTCATGGCGGAGGGCAGCCGGGAGCGGTTCACCGGGAAGATCTTCCTCGGCAACGACGTGCGGCAGATCCCGCCGATCATCGTGGACCGCCGCGGCCGTCCCATCGGGGCGCCGCCGCTCCGGCCCAAGGCGACGAAGCCGGTGCGGTAGCACCGCACGAGAAGCGCACGACCGCCGGCGTGCCGATCAGCGGCGCGCCGGCTGCAGGTCGAAGGTGAAGGTGGGCAGCACGCGCGGGCCGTGCACGCCCACCACCTGCAGCTCGATCCGCACGGGGCGCCAGTTGCCGGGCGTCTGGTCGGTCGTGAGCGCGACCATCGGCTCGCCCTCGGTGAGGGGGCGCCAGGCGCCGCTCTCGTCCTTCACCCGGAGCTGCGTGACGCCGGTCGCGTCGGCCGGCACCGCGTGCAGCGTCCAGGCGAGGTTCGCCGCGACCTCGACCTGCACGGCGTAGGTCGCCGTGTCGCCGTGCTGGGCGATGCGCTCCTGGTCGGTCACCCGCAGGCGGAGCCGGGGCGGGATCACCAGCCCCACGCGCACCGTGCTGCTCACGGTCCCTCGGCCGGCCTGCACCAGCGTCTGGGCCGGAAGGGCCGCAGTGACGGCCGCGCTGGCGAGGGTCGCGCTGGCGGCGAGGGCGAGGAGTTCGAGGCGCGCTTTCATGGGGACACGTTGGGATGCGTTCCGCGCGGCTCCCATACGTCGGTCCCGTCGTGACGGCGTACTCACAGTGTGGTACGCGGCGCCGGGTGTCACGTCGTGTGAGCGAGGGCGGGAACGAGGGAGCAAGCCGGAGCCTCTCCCTGTAGTGTCGGCCGCGCGCCGCGCGGCTTGAGTGCGCCCCTACGGTCGCGCCGCGCGCGCCGCCTCGAGCGGCACGAACGTGCCGTCGTCCACCACGCCGTCCGTCAGGCGGTACACCGTCACGCCGCTCGGGAAGGTGAACGGGCCGGCGGGCGAGTTCGACACCGTCGCCGCGCCCTGGTGGAAGCGCATCACGCGCCCTCCCAGCTCGAACGCGATCCGCTCGCCGATGTGCACATGCCCCGCGAGCGCGATCGCGTACGGACGCGCACCCACCGCGCGCATCACGTCGGCGACGTTGTTCACCGTGTGCCGGTAGGTCGTGCGCCCGTTCACCGTGATGAGCGTCGGCGCCGGCGGCGCCTCGGTGTAGCCGTTCAGCTGCTCGGCCACCGAGTAGAACGGGATGTGGTTGAACGTGATGACCGGCACGCCCGCGGGGACCATCGCGAGGTCCCGCGCGAGCCAGGCCACCTGCGCGCTGTCCACGTGGCCGTGGTACCACTGGTCATCGACGTCGATCGTGTTGAGCGCGACGAAGTGCGCGCCCCCGGCGTCGAACGAGTAGTAGTCGGGACCGCGATACGCGCGGTACATCGCGCGGCCGTAGAGCGGATGCGTGGCCTCCACGCCCGAGCGGGTGCGCTCCACGCCGAAGATCTCGTGGTTCCCCGGCACGGTGTGCACCGGCGCGCCGAACTGCGCCGCCTCGCGCGCGAAGAGCGCATAGTAGCCCGAGGCCTCCGCCTCGCCCACGCGGAGCGCGTCGCGCACGAGGTCGCCGGTGATGAGCGTGAACGCGGGCGCGAGGGAATCGACCAGCGCGCGGAGTCGACGCGTGCGTGCGACCGACCCGTCCTGGATGTGCGTGTCCGACGCGTGCACGAAGGTGAGCGTGCGTGGTTCGGGCGCCGGCGCGAGCGCGAACGCGATCGTGCCCGCGTCGGCGCGCATCCACCAGGCGCTCGTCGCGCGATGCGCGCGCGGCACCACCACGAACACCGCGCCGTATCCGCCGCGCGGGAGCGTGAAGCGCCCATCGGCGTCGGTGCGCGCCACCTGCTCCTGGTTCGACACCACCACGCCGCCCAACCCGCGCTCGCCGGCGTCGCGCGCGCCGTTGGCGTTCAGGTCCTCGAACACCGTCCCCGTGGCGGCGGCGGGCACGAGCGCCGCCGGTGACTGGCCGGCGAGCGCGTGGGCCGCGAGGCACGACGCACCCACGCCGAGCACCAGCGATCTCGCGAGCGAACCGGCGCGGACGGACATCGGGACCTCAGGGGGGCAGGTTGGCCAGCAGGAAGCGGATCGCGTTCTCGCCCATCACCGCGCGGATCTCCGCCTCGGTGAAGCCGGCGTCGAGCAGGGCCTGCGTGAGTTGCGCCGCCGAGTCGCCGGCGATCGTCACCGTCGTCGCGCCATCCCAGTCGGAGCCGAGCGCCACGTGCGCGAGCCCGGCGACGCTGACCGCATGCCGCATCGCCTTCGCCACGTCGCGCGGCGAGCTGCTGCAGATGGCCCCGTCCCAGAACCCGATGCCGATGAGTGCGCCGTTGGCCGCGAGCGCGCGCAACTGGTCGTCGGTGAGGTTGCGCGGTCCGGGGCAGGTCGCCTGCACGCCCACATGGCTCACCACCACCGGCTTGGTGGCCACCGCGAGCGCCTCGCCGAACGCGGCCGGCGACGCATGCGCGAGATCGACGAGCATGCCGAGCGACTGCATCCGCGCCACGACGGTGCGGCCGAGCGGGGTGAGTCCGCCCTTCGCCTCGCCGTGCGCCGAGCCGGCGACCTCGTTGTCGAAGAAGTGCGCGAGCCCCGCCATACGGAAGCCGTGGGCGAAGAGCGTGTCGACGTTGGCGAGGTCGCCTTCGATGGCGTGCAGTCCTTCGGTGTTGAGGAACCCGATCACCGGCCGGGCGTCGGCATCGCCGCGCCACTCGGTGCGGAGCTGCAGCGCGGTGCGCAGGTCGGCCGCCGTGCGCACGAGCAACAGGCGGTCCGGCGCGACCGCCGCCGTCCGCTCGAGCTTCCGCGCCTGGTGCAGCGCGCGCGCGAGCAGCGAGCCGTACGTGCGCGGCGGCCAGCGCGACGCCACGGCGAGCAACGTGATGTTGTCGGTCGCGGCGCTGTTGCGCTCGTAGTTCTGCGCCTTGGGTGTCTTGGTGACGGTGCTGAACACCTGGAGCGCGACGTTGCCGCGCGCGAGCCGCGTGAGGTCGGTGTGGCCCCGCGCGTGCGGACCGGGGAGCCCGCGATCCCAGAGCAGGAGGTCGTTGTGCAGGTCCACGACGGTGAGCGTCGCGTGCAACTGCGCGGCGCGCGCGGTCACCGGGATGGCCGGCCCGTCGTCGACGCGGTTCATGTCGCCGTCCACGTACGCCGGCACGGCGAAGAAGAAGCTCGCGAGCAGCGCGAGCACGATCCCGACGGGAACGGGGAAGGCGCGGAGGAGCCGGATCATCGGACGGGGAAGGAGCGGACCCACTGCAGCATCGGCTCGGCCGCGGCGGGCGCGACGCCCGCGCGCTGGAACGCGGCCTCGAGCCAGGGGAGCCGCTCGCGCGGCATCGCGCCGCGCGCCGCGGCCTCGTACGCCGCGAGGTACCCGAGCATGAGCGCCGGCGAGAAGGCGGCCGAGACGCGGACCGGGCTGCGGTCCTGCGGCGAGACGAACGGCCCCGAGAGGTCGGTGGCGTCGGCCAGCCGGTACGCCGCGGCCACCGCGGCGGTGTCGAGCGTCGCCGCCGACGCGCCGATCACCCAGTGCGGCCCCGAGAGCATCGGCGTGCCCGCGCCCGTGGTCGCGTACTCGAAGCCCATCGAGTGCAGCACGACGAGCGGCCGGTCGAGCCGCCCCGCCGCCGCCTCCGCGCGCCAGAAGGCGATGATCCGATCGGCATTGAAGTCGAGCGTGTCGCGCGGCACGTCGCCCGCGAGGTCCGGCGGGAGCGCGAGGCCGTAGCGCCGCACGAGATGCTGCACCACGTAGCCGATGTTGAGCATCGACGTGTTGACGAGCGCGACGTCGGGGCGGAGCCCTTCGACGGTCTGCGCCACCGCCGGCGGATAGGTGTCGATGTCACCCGCGGCGAGGACGATCGCGCGCGGCGGGAGCGTGCGCAGCACCCAGCGCCCGTGCGCGAGCCACGACGGCGTGAGGAGCCCCGACGTCCGCAGGCCCTCGAGCGCG
>JBGATT010000159.1:0-8452 GCA_044229035.1 Gemmatimonadaceae bacterium
GCGGCCGACGGCCGCACCGCAGGCAGCGTCGCCGGGCGCGCCCGCAGCCGCCCGAGCGAAGCCGCGTCTCGTGCTCTTCATCACGGTCGACCAGCTGCGACCCGACTACCTGGTCCGCTGGCACGACCAGCTCACCGGTGGCCTTCGGACTCTGGTCGATGGCGGAGCGTTCGCGCCCGCCGGCGTGCACGACCATGCGATCACCGAGACGGCGCCAGGCCACGCCTCGACGATGTCGGGGCGCTTCCCGTACGCCACCGGTATCGCGAGCAACTCGGCAGGGGTGAACACGGCGGAGGCGCCCCTGGTCGATTCGGACGGCACCGGGGCTTCGCCGTTCCGCTTCCAGGGCACGACCCTGGCCGATTGGATGGTCGCCGCCGATGCGCGCACGCGCGTGCTCTCCGTCTCGCGCAAGGATCGCGGTGCCATCCTCCCCATCGGCCGCGGGAAGTTCCCGGTGTACTGGTACGCCCAGGCCTCGGGCACGTTCACCACGAGCACCTGGTACGCGGATACGCTGCCGACGTGGGTCCGGGCGTTCAACGCCGAGGATCGGGTCATGACTCGGCATGCCGGCAGCGTCTGGACGCCGTTGCTCGCCGAGTCCGCCTATCCCGAGGCCGACTCGACCGCCGGCGAAGTGATGAGCGGGGAGGTGCTGTTCCCGCACGTGCTCGCGGACGACACGCTGCGCGCGCGGAACCAGATCATCGGCTTCCCGGCGATGGATCAGCTCACGCTCGACCTCGCCTGGCGCGGGGTGCGAGCGCTCGACCTCGGCGGCGGTCCGCAGACCGACCTGCTCGCCGTCTCGCTCTCGACCACCGATGCCGTCGGGCATCGGTGGGGACCCGATTCGCGGGAGCTGCATGACCAGGTCCTGCGACTGGACCGCGCGCTTGGCGTGTTCCTCGATTCGCTCTTCGCGCTCCGCGGACGCGACAACGTCCTCGTGGCGCTCACGGCCGACCATGGCGTGGCGCCGAGTCCGGACGTGCGGTCGGCCTGGGGCGACAACGCCAAGGCGACGCGCGTCTTCCGCGACGATTTCGATCCCGCGTTCCAGGTGGTCGCGCCGCTCATCGCACGATACGCGCTCGATCCCGAGGCCTTCGCCTTCGACGGGCAGACGCTCGACGTCGACCGCGCACGCATCCCCGCCGCGAAGCAGCGGCAGATGCTCGAGGTGCTCCGGGCCTTCGCGAAGGCCGCGGCGCAGGTCCCCGGTGTGCTCCGGGCCGACGTGATCGACGACCTCGCGCGCGCCGACACCACGAAGGACGCGATCGCCCGGCGCTGGCTGCACATGTTCCGGCCCGGTGGCGAGGTCGGCGTCGCGATCACGCTCACGCCGTACAGTTACTTCGGGCGCGGCAACACGGCCACGCACGGCTCGCCGCACGACTACGACGCGCGCGTCCCCGTGCTGTTCTTCGGCGCGGGCATCCGGCTGGAAACGCTCCCGGCGGCGCGGGTGGTCGACATGGCGCCGACGCTCGCCGCACTCCTGGGCATCCGTCCGCTCGAGCGGCTCGACGGGCACGTGCTCCCGCAGGTCCTGCAGCCTCCCTCCCCCTAGTCCCCCGCATGCACGACAGCATCTACTTCGAGGAGCACCATCTCGCCACGCGGGAGATGGTGCGTGCCTTCGCACAGGAGGAGGTCGCGCCGGTCGCGCGCCGCTTCGACGACACCCAGGAGTTCCCCTGGGAGAACGTGAAGAAGATGGCCGACCTCGGCCTCCTCGGGATCCCGTGGCCCGAGGAGCTCGGCGGGTCGGGGCTCGATACCATCAGCTTCATCATCGCCATCGAGGAGCTGGCGCGCGTCTGCGCCTCGCATTCGATCACCATCTCGGCGCACACCACCCTCGGGACCTCGCCGATCGTCAACTTCGGCACCGATGCGCAGCGCGCGCGGTTCGTGCCGCGGCTCGCGAGCGGCAAGGTGCTCGGCGGCTTCGGACTCACCGAGCCGGGGGCCGGGTCGGACGCCGGTGGCACGCAGACGACCGCCGTCCGAAAGGGTGACCACTATGTCATCAACGGCAGCAAGCGGTTCATCACCCACGGCGGCGTGGGCGAGAGCTTCGTGATCACGGCGGTCACCGATCCGACCAAGGGGACCAAGGGCATCTCGAGCTTCGTGCTGACGAAGGACACCTGCGACCTGGATCGCGTGAAGGACCTCGGCATCGGCCACGACCCCTCGATCGGCGCGATGCGCGGCTTCCGCTCCGGCAAGAAGGAGGACAAGCTCGGCTGGCGCGCCTCCGACACCCGGGAGCTCATCTTCGAGGACGTCGAGGTGCCGGTCGAGAACCGGATCGGCGAGGAGGGGCGCGGGTTCGTCAACTTCATGAAGACGCTCGACGCCGGGCGCATCGGGATCGCGTCGCTGTCGCTCGGCGTGGCGCAGGGCGCGTTCGACGAGGCCGTGAAGTACACGAGCGAGCGGAAGCAGTTCGGCAAGGCGATCGCCGAGTTCCAGGGCGTGCACTTCCAGCTCTCGGACATGGCGACCGAGCTCGAGGCGGGGCGCCACCTGGTGTATCATGCCGCCTGGCTCTCGCAGCACGGGCACCCGTACTCGAAGGAGGCCGCCATGGCGAAGCTCTTCTGCTCGGAGCTCGCGATGCGCAACACGATCAAGGCGATCCAGCTCCACGGCGGCTACGGGTACACGAAGGACTATCCCGTGGAGCGCATGATGCGGGACGCGAAGATCGGCGAGATCGGCGAGGGGACGTCGGAGATCCAGCGCATGGTCATCGCCCGTCACCTGCTCAAGGGCCTGACACTCTGAGCCGGCGCAGGACGGCGCCGGGAAGTTGCGAACCCCGGCGCCGCGTGGTAACTGTATTGGCACGAAACACTGTCAGCGCCCCGGCCGTCCGCGGGGCGCATTGTCTGCCCGGAACGAGCGTCCGGGCATCTCTTGCCCAGGTCCCAGCGATGATGGATCGCACGCGGAGCCGAACTGTCCCGGTCGCATCGACCGCCCCCCAGGGGTGGCCGATGGCGGACGATCGGGCGGCCGCCGTGTGGACGATCCGGGACGGGGGTGGGGGCTCACCAGCCACTCTGACCCATGAAGCGCGAGATCCTGATCAGCGCGACGCAGCGCGAAGTGCGCGTCGCGATCATCGAGGACGAACAGCTCGTTGAACTGCAGGTCGACCGTCCGGAGAACAAGCGGATGGTCGGGGACATCTACCTCGGGAAGGTCGAAGCGGTGCTGCCGGGACTCCAGGCGGCCTTCGTGAACATCGGGACCGAGAAGAGCGCCTTCCTCCACAACTCCGACCTCGTGTACGACGAGGACGGCGATGAGGACGACGACGAGGAGGGCGACGACGAGGACGAGGGCGGCGAGGCGGACGACGCCGAGGCGGCCGCGTCGGGTGAGGCGCAGTCCGAGAAGCCGGCGCGGAAGCCGCGTCGCGGTGGGCGCCGGCGCCGGAAGGACCCGCCGAAGATCGAGGACGTGCTCAAGCGCGGGCAGTCGCTCATCGTGCAGGTGTCCAAGGAGCCGATCTCCACGAAGGGCCCGCGCGTGACCGCGCAGGTCTCGATGGCGGGCCGGTTCCTCGTCTACATGCCCTTCGCCTCGCGCGTCGGCGTGAGCCGCAAGATCGGTGAGCGTGCCGAGCGCCAACGCCTGCGCGAGCAGGTGCAGAAGGTGCTGCCCAAGGATTCGGGCGGTGTCATCGTGCGGACGGTGGGCGAGGACGTGACGCAGGAGACGTTCAGCCGGGAGCTGAACACCCTCATCACGTCCTGGCAGAAGATCAACAAGAAGACCAAGTTCGTGGGCAACCCGCCCAAGCTGCTGCACCGCGAGACGTCGCTCACGCGCGGCATCATCCGCGACCTGTTCTCGACCAAGGTCGACCGGCTCACGGTCGATTCCAAGCAGGTCTACAACGAGATCGTGGAGTACCTGCAGGGGATCGCGCCGGAGCTCATCGAACGCGTGAACCTCTACGAGGACAAGATCCCGCTGTTCGACAAGGAAGGCGTGGAGACCGAGATCCGCGACCTGTTCAAGCGGCGGTGCGAGCTCCCGAGCGGCGGGTACCTGATCATTGAACCCACCGAGGCGCTCGTCTCGATCGACGTGAACTCGGGACGGTTCACCGGCAAGAAGGACCCGGAGAAGACCGTCACCAAGACCAACGTCGAGGCGGCGCGGGAGATCGCGCGGCAGCTCCGCCTCCGCGACGTGGGCGGTATCATCGTCTGCGACTTCATCGACATGGAGACGAAGGCGAACCGGGATCGCGTGCTGCAGGAGCTGCGCACGCACCTCGGCCGCGATCGCGCGCGCACGAAGGCCTTCGCGGTGAGCGACCTCGGTCTCATCGAGATGACGCGACAGCGAGTCCGGCAGAGCCACTTCCACGCGATGACCGAGGCCTGCCCCACCTGCAACGGGACGGGGCGCGTCTTCACCGCCGAGACGATCGTGCGACGGATGGAGCGTGCGGTGCGCCGCCTCGCGAGCGAGGGCCGTCGCGATGCGGTGATCATCAAGCTCCATCCCGACACGGCGATGTACGTCCTCGAGGAGGAGAAGGACCTCGTGAAGCGCCTGGAGAAGGGGGTCGGGTTCTCGCTCGAGATGCGCGATGACCCGCTCCTGAAGCCCGATGAGTTCAAGCTCGTCGTGAAGGGCGCCGGGCGGGACATCACGAGTCAGTACGCTGTGGCCTGACGGAGGGTGCGGATGCGTCGGCGCCTGATGGCCCTCGCGGGGTGCGCCGTGCTCGCGGCGTGCGATGTCGTGCGTGCACCAGCGAACGTCCCGGATGAGGGCATCGTCCGCACGGTGAGTGCCGGTGCCGCGAACGCTGCGGCGCAAGCCGAATCCGGTGGCGCGGAGCGCGCACCTTTCGTGTTGCCCGACACCCTCACCATCCCCGACGGGCCGGCGGGCCGCTCGATCCGCCGCGGGCGCGCGCTCGTCGTTGCCACGCGCGACTCGTTCCCGCGCACCGTGAGGAGTGCGCTGCGGTGTACGAGTTGCCATCTGGATGGCGGGACGCGCGCCGACGTGATGCCCTGGGTGGGCGTCGCGGCGCGGTTCCCGCAGTACCGGGCGCGCTCCGGAGCCATGGTGAGTCTCGAGGAGCGGGTGCGCGGCTGTTTCGCACGGAGCCTCAACGCGTCGCCGCCGTCGCCGGGGTCACGCGATCTGGTGGACATCGTCGCCTACCTCACCTGGCTTTCGCGCGGCACTCCGATGGGTCGCGAGACGGAAGGGCAGGGGTTGCCCGCGCTCGAACGGCATGCCCCGGACCGGGACGCGGGCAGCGCGGTCTACGCGGCCGAGTGCGCGCGTTGTCACGGCGCGAAGGGGGATGGCGGGCCGCCGTCGGCCCCGGGGCTCCCGCGCACGCCCCCCCTCTGGGGACCGCGGAGCTACAACATTGGCGCCGGAATGGCGCGCGTCTCGATCGCAGCGAACTTCATCCGTGCGGCGATGCCGTATGATCGCCCCGGCACCCTCACCGCGCAGCAGGCCCATGACGTGGCCGCGTACGTGAACGCGCAGCCACGGCCGGATTTCGCGGGGAAAACTAACGATTGGCCAAATGGGGACGCGCCGGCGGACGCGGCGTACGAGACCAGGGGTGCACGAGCCAAGCGGAGGGCGGGCGGGAATCGGTAGCGCCCCGGCACGGCGGCGCGTGAGGTTGCGGATCGGCTATCGGGAAGCCGCTCAAAGTGCCGAATCCCAACCACTTGACCCCACCGGGTGACCCCCGTATTATTCTTGGCTCGCATCGAAAACCGCATTCCAGAGCCGTGATCATGTCGTACGCAATCTTCCGCTCCGGCGGCAAGCAGTTCCGCGCTGAGAAGGGCACGACCCTTCGCCTGCCCACCCTCATCGGTGACGCCGGCGCGACGGTCGAGTTCAACGACGTCCTCCTCGGGTCCGACGGGAGCAACGTGAAGGTCGGGGTCCCGACCCTCAAGGGCGCCTCGGTGACCGCCGAGATCGTCAAGCATGGGCTCGGCGACAAGATCGTCGTGTTCAAGTTCCGGCGCCGCAAGAACTACGCGAAGAAGCAGGGCCATCGGCAGGGGTACACCGAGGTCCGGATCCGCGACATCACCCTCGGCTGACCGGGGAGAGGATACCATGGCACATAAGAAGGGCGTAGGCTCCTCGCGCAACGGGCGCGACTCGAACCCGCAGTACCGCGGCGTCAAGAAGTTCGGGGGCGAGCGCGTCATCCCCGGCAACATCATCGTCCGCCAGTGCGGCACGAAGTGGCATCCGGGCAACAACGTCGGACTCGGCACCGACTACACGATCTATTCCCTCATCGAGGGGGTCGTGAAGTTCGAGCACAAGTCCAAGGCGCGCTTCAAGGTCTCGGTCTACCCGGCCACCGCCGCCTCCTGAACGCAGCCGCCGATGTGACGAACGCCCCCTCGCGCTAGCGAGGGGGCGTTCTGTCTTCCCGCCGTCGGCTCTCAGGGACGCCGATACGCGGGTGGCAGCGTCAGGTACCGCTCCGTCAACTGCTGTTGGCGGCTCTTCGTCGCGAACGTGCGCCCGCGCACGAACACCTGCTCCGCGACCGACCCGAACTCGAACGGATCGCCGCTCCAGACCACCACGTTCGCGTCGCGGCCGACGGCGATCGCCCCGATCTGGTCCGCCACGCCAAGCACCTCGGCCGGCGTGAGCGTGATCGCGCGCAGCGCCTCCTCCCAACTCAGGCCGTAGGCGACCGCGTTCCCGGCCTCCTGCCGCATGTTGCGCACGTTGAAGTCGCCCGGACCACCGGGCCCGTTGCCGATGAGCACCACCGTCACGCCCGCGGCGCGCAGCTGGGCGGCGGTCTCCTGCCGCTGGCCGAGGGATGCGAAGTCACCCGGGATGTTGCTCATCGCACCCGTGAAGACCGGCACCCGCGCGGCGGCGATCTCCTTCGCCACCATCCACGACTCGGCGCCACCGACGATCCAGAGGCGCAGCTTGTACTCGCTGGCGAAGGCCAGCGCCGCCAGGATGTCCGACGCGCGATCGACGCTCAGCGCGAGCGGCAGCTGCCCGGTGACGACCGGGATGAGCGCCTCGAGTTCGCTCCGCGGCGCGGCGAGTTCGCGCGAGTTCCCCAACTCGTACGCCGCGCGCCGCGTCTGGTACGCCTTCACGTCGTCGAGCAGCGTGCGCCACTTGGCCCAGTACTCGGCGCGGGCCCCAGCCTCTCCGTTCCCCGGGTTGCCGAAGTCCCCCACCATCCCCGCGGGCCCCTTCCGGAGCATCTCGGTCGGCGTCGTCGCATCGATGAGGTCGATCAGCGCCATCCGCCCGGCCACCATGCCGCTGCCGGGTGCGACGACCACCGAGGTCACCCCTTCGTGCCGCGCCGGGATGATGAAGGTGTTCGCGGGGTTCAGGCCCTTCCAGGCGTCGAAGGACGCATTGATCCCGTGCGCGCCGCGAGCGCCGCCGTCGTTGTAGCCGCCGGAGAACTGCGGGTCGCCCGCCTCGCTCAGTCCGAGCGTGGTCGCGGCATTGATGAAACCGGGGGTCACCCACTTGCCGCGCGCGTCGATGCGGCGCGCGTCGGCGGGGATCGCGACGTCGGCGCCGACGGCGACGACCTTGCCATCGCGGATGAGCACGGTGCCGTTCTCGATCCGCGGACCGCTGACGGGATGCACGGTGCCCCCGATGATGCACAGGTGCGCGCGCATCAGCGGATCCCCCCGGCGTTCGGCACGTAGCCGAGTTCGAAGTCGGTGCGCCACTGCTGGGTCGCGTCGGCGCGGTCGTAGAGCATCGCGCCATCGACCCACACCTTCTCGGCGCGCGTGTACACGGAGAACGGATGGCCCGACCAGAGGACGAGATCCGCGTTCTTGCCCACTTCGAGCGAGCCGGTCACGCGCTCGATGCCCAGGGCCCATGCGGCGTTGATGGTGATCCAGCGGATCGCATCCTCGTCGGAGATGGCCAGGCCGATCGCGCGCGCCGCGGCGAGCGACTTGGCCGCCTCCTGGTTGAGCCGCTGCGAGTAGGACGCATCGTCGGAGTGGACGATGGTCCGCGCGCCGGCGACGTGCACGAGGCCGACGTTGGTCTTCACCCCGTCGAGCGCCTCCATCTTGAACCCACCCCAGTCGGACCAGATGGACGCCGAGATGCCCTCCCGCGCGAGGACGTCGGCGATCTTGTACGCCTCGACGCCGTGGTGGAAGGAGCGGATGCGGTAGCCGAACTCCTTCGCGATGTCGATCATCTGCATCATCTCGTCGGCCTGGTAGCAGTGGTTGTGCACCAGGATGTTGCCACGCAGGACCTCGGCGAGCGTCTCGTTGTTGAGGTCCCGCGCCGGCGGGTCGCCCTCGGGCTTCGCGAGCCACGCATCCCAGCGCCGACGATACGCGTCGGCGCCGATCCAGGCGGCGCGGTATCCCGCGAC
>JBGATT010000160.1:0-7693 GCA_044229035.1 Gemmatimonadaceae bacterium
GATCATGCGGAGACAAGGCCGTTCGACCGCCCGGCGTTGCGCGAGGCCGCCGCCGCGCACCGGGTGCTCCCGCTCCTCGCGCGCGCCGCCGGTGCCGCCGCCGAGCCGGAACTCCAGCAGGCCGCTCGTCACATCGCGATGCGCGGGCTCCTCGCGGTCGAGACGTTGCGCCGCGTGCAGTCGGCCTTCGCGACCGCCGGCATCCGCTCGCTCGCATGGAAGGGCCCCGCGGTCGCGCAACTCGCCTGGGGCGAGGTGGGCTCGCGGGAGTTCGACGACCTCGATCTGGTCGTGCATCCGGCGGACCGTGGTCGCGCGCGCGACGTCCTCCTCGCGACGGGGTGGGCGCGTCGGCACCCGATGAGCGACGCGCAAGAGGGCGCGATCTTCCGCGGCCTCGGCGCCTGGGAGTTCGTCGGTCCGCACGAGCCGCGGTTGCTCGAGCTGCACTGGGAGTTCAGTGCGCTGCGCTACGCGGGACGCCTGCCCGTGCCGGCGGTGATGGAGCGGGCCGTGCGGCTCTCGCTCGGCGGCGTGCACCTGCTCACGCCGGATCGGGCGGACACCCTCGCCCTCCTCGCGCAGCATGGGACCAAGCACGGGTGGGGCCGCCTCGAGGATGTCGCGGTCTTCGCCGCGCTCGCGCGCCGCGATGACGATGCCGTGGTCACCGCGCACGCGCGCGCCGCGGCGGTGGGCGGCGGACGGGCGGTCCTCCTCGGCGTCGAGCTCGCGCGCCGCGTGCTCTCCGTCCCGCGCCCCGAGGAGCTCGACGCACCCACGCGCGTGGACGTGCAGGTGATGCGGCTCGCCGACGAGGTCCTCGCCCGCTGGGCGCGCGGCGAGACCGAGTTCCGTCCGCCGCTCGGATGGGACCTGCGCTGGACCGAAGGGGCGCCGGACCGGCTTCGTCTGCTGGCGCGCGCGACCTTCGACCCCACGTTGCAGGAATGGGAGGCGATGCACCTCCCCGACGCGCTCGTCGGACTCTATCCGGCACTGCGGCCGGTGCGCCGCCTCTGGACGGCCGTCGCGCCGAGGCGCGAGCGCCCCGGCGGCACCGTCACACGTTGAAGCGGAAGAGCAGGACGTCGCCGTCCTTCACGACGTACTCCTTGCCTTCGCTGCGGACCGCTCCCTTCTCCTTCGCGCCCTTCCAGCCGCCGAGCGCGATGAAGTCGTCGTAGCCCACCGTCTCGGCGCGGATGAAGCCGCGCTCGAAGTCGGTGTGGATGACCGCCGCCGCCTTCGGCGCGGTGTCGCCGCGATGGATGGTCCAGGCGCGGACCTCCTTCTCGCCCGCGGTGAAGTAGGTCTGCAGGCCGAGCAGGTGGTAGCCGCCGCGGATGAGGCGGTCGAGCCCCGCCGACTCGATGCCGAGCGACGCGAGGAACTCGTTGCGGTCCTCGGGCGCGAGGTCGGCGAGCTCCATCTCGATCTTCGCCGAGAAGGTGACGACCTCGGCCGGCTCGTGGTCGGCGGCGATCGCCGCGCGCAGCGCGGTGACGTGCGGCCCTTCGGCGCCCGTGAGCTCCGCGTCCGTCACGTTCGCCGCGTAGAGGATCGGCTTCATCGTGAGCAGCTGCAGCCCCTTGAGGAGGTTGCGCTCGTCGTCGGTGAGCGCGACGTGCCAGAGCGCCTTGCCCTCGGAGAGCGGCGCGAACGCCTTCTCGAGCGCCGCCGCCTCGGTGGCCGCCGCCTTGTCCCCCGTCTTGGCCGCGCGCTTGGCCTTGTCGAGCCGCTTCTCCACCACGCCGAGGTCGGCGAGGGCGAGCTCGAACTCGATCGTCTCGCGATCGCGCGCCGGGTTCACCGAACCGTCGACGTGGATGACGTCGGGGTCGTCGAAGCAGCGGACGACGTGGACGATCGCGTCGGTCTCGCGGATGTTCGAGAGGAAGGCGTTGCCGCGGCCCTCGCCCTTCGACGCGCCCTTCACGAGGCCGGCGATGTCGACGAACTGCACCGCCGCGGGGACGGTGCGCTCGGGGATGACGATCTTCGCCAGCGCGTCGAGGCGGGGGTCCGGCACCGTGACGACGCCGATGTTCGGGTCGATGGTGCAGAAGGGGTAGTTCGCGGCCTCGGCCTTGGCGGCGGTGAGGGCGTTGAAGAGCGAGCTCTTGCCGACGTTGGGGAGGCCGACGATTCCGAGTGACAGCATTGAACGGCGATGTGAGTTGTGAGTTGTGAGCTGTAAGTTAACGACCTGCGGGATTCGGGTGTCGGAGATCGAGGCCGCCCGGCGCACCTTCGCGCCATGATCTCCTTCCGTCGACTCGCCGTCTGGGAACGCGCACACCAGCTCACGCTGCGCGTGTTCACGGTCACCGAGGGCGGTGCGCTGCACCGCTACCCCGGCCTGAGCGCGCAGCTGCGGCGCTCCATCTCCGCCATCCCCACGAACATCGCCGAGGGGGCCGGACATCACTCCCAGGCGCAGTTCAACCGATTCCTCGAGATCGCGCTCGCGTCGGCGAGGGAAGCGGATTACCAGATCCTCCTGGCCAAGGACCTCGGCCTGCTACCCGCCAAGGAGTACGCGCACCTCGAAGCCCGGCTGGCCGAGGTGCAGGCCATGCTCGTCGGCCTCCGCAAGCGCGTCCTCGAGAGCATGCGCAAGGAAGGCGTCCTCGACCCTCGCGAGGCCGGCAAAGCAAGAAGGGGAGGCCGAAAGGCCTCCCCTCTCACGACTCACGACTCAGAGCGCCCTGGCAGTTAAGCGATGAACCAGGGAGCCAGCACGAGCGACACCACCGACATGAGCTTGATGAGGATGTTCATCGCCGGCCCCGACGTATCCTTGAACGGATCGCCGACGGTATCGCCCACGACGGCCGCCTTGTGCGGATCCGAGCCCTTGCCGCCCATGATCCCGCCCTCGATCGCCTTCTTCGCGTTGTCCCACGCGCCGCCGGCGTTGGCCATGAAGAGCGCCATCATCACGCCCGTGACCGTCGCGCCGGCGAGCAGGCCGCCGAGCGCCTTCACGCCGAAGAACTTGCCGACGATGACGGGGAGGAGGATCGACGCGACGCCGGGGAGGATCATCTCCTTCAGCGCCGCGGCCGTGGAGATGTCCACGCAGCGCGCCGAGTCCGGCTTCACGCCCGGCTTCCCCTCGAGGAGGCCCGGGATCTCGCGGAACTGGCGGCGCACTTCCTCGACCATGCCCTGCGCCGCGCGACCGACCGCGGTCATCGTCTGCGCGCCGACGAAGAACGGCATCACGCCGCCGATGAAGAGGCCGATGACGACCATCGGGTCGACGAGGTTGAGGCCGACCGTGTTGAGCCCGACGGCCGACGCGTACGCGGAGAACATGGCGAGCGCCGTGAGCGCGGCCGAGCCGATCGCGAAGCCCTTGCCGATCGCGGCCGTCGTGTTGCCGAGCGCGTCGAGGCCGTCGGTGATCTTGCGGACGTCCTTGCCGAGGTGGCTCATCTCGGCGATGCCGCCGGCGTTGTCGGCGATCGGGCCGTACGCGTCCACCGACATCGTCACGCCGACCGTGGCGAGCATGCCCACCGCGGCGATGGCGACGCCGTAGAGACCGGCCGCCCAGACGGAGACGTACATCGCGCCGCAGATGAGCAGCACCGGGACGATCGTCGACTCCATGCCGACCGCGAGGCCGGCGATGATGTTCGTCGCCGGGCCGGTCTTCGAGGCCTCGGCGATGCGCAGCACCGGACCCTGCGCCGTGTAGTACTCGGTCACGAGGCCGATGAGCACGCCCGACACCGTTCCCGCGATCACCGCGAACCAGGGGCCGAGCAGCGGATAGACGCGCCCCGTCTCGTTGTCCACCATGTTGAGCGGGACCGACTTCGTGATCCACCAGGCGAAGACGAGGAAGAGCCCGGCCGCGATGAACGTCACCGCGCGCAGCGCGCTCGCCGGGTTCCCCTTGGCGAGGATGCGCATGACGAAGATGCCGATCAGCGACGCGACCAGGCCGGCCGCGGTGTACGCGACGGGCAGGAGCATCGCGTCGAGGCGCGAGACATCCGGGATCCGGAGCGAGGTCGTCGCGAGCGCGATCGTCGCGATGATCGCGCCGACATACGACTCGAAGATGTCGGCGCCGAGGCCGGCGACGTCGCCGACGTTGTCACCGACGTTGTCGGCGATGGTCGCCGGGTTGCGCGGGTCGTCCTCGGGGATGCCCGCCTCGACCTTGCCCACCAGGTCCGCGCCGACGTCGGCGGCCTTGGTGTAGATGCCGCCACCCACGCGCGCGAAGAGCGCGATCGAGCTCGCGCCCATCGCGAAGCCCGAGATGATCTCGCCGAACGACTTGAAGCCGGTCGTGCCGAGGAGCTCCTTCTGCCACACGAAGATCCCGGCGATGCCCAGCAGGCCGAGCGCGGCCACCGCGAGGCCCATCACCGAGCCGCCGCCGAACGCGATGCGGAGCGCGGTGGCCTGGCCCGTCGCGCGCGCCGCTTCGGCCGTGCGCACGTTCGCCTTGGTCGCGGCCGTCATGCCCGCGTAGCCCGCGGCGACGGAGCAGATGCCGCCCACGACGTAGGCGATGCCGGTCGGCACGTTGATCGCCCAGGCGAGGAGGCCGGCGACGACGAGCAGGAACGGCAGCAGCACCGTGTACTCGCGCTTGAGGAAGGCCATCGCGCCCTGGTGGATCTGCTCGGCCAGGTCCTGCATGGCCTGCGAGCCGGGGGCGTGACGGACGATGCCCAGGTAGGTCAGGTAGCAGGCCACGAGGCCGACCACACCGATCCCGAGGGCGTACATCGTGAGGTTGTCGAGCATGGGGGAGTGGTTAAGGGTTGATCCAGGTCGATCAGCGGTTGAACCGGTTCATCACCGTCTCGATGCCCTCGGCCGTCCAGCACCGCAGGGCCTCCTCCAGGGTCGCGAAGAGCGCGCGCGTGTCCGCGGCCTCTCCCTTCCCGAAATCACCCAGCACATAGTCCGCGAGGTCGCCGATGCGCCGTTGCGGGTCGTTCGGCCCCACGCCGATGCGCAGGCGCGGGTAGTCCTGGGACTTCAGTGCCGCTTCGATGCTCTTGAGTCCGTTGTGGCCGCCCGCCGAGCCCTTGGCGCGGAAACGGTACGCCCCCACCGGCAACTGCACCTCGTCGGAGACGACCAGCAGGTCGTTGGCCGCCGCCCAGAACGGGCGCCGCAGCCAGGGCTTGAGGACCGCCCCCGAGAGGTTCATGAACGTCTGCGGCTTCACGAGGCGCACCTTCACGCCGCCGATGGTGCCCGACGAGGTCAGCGCCTCGCCGTCCTTCCGCCAGCCATCGGTGCGCCACGCGTCGGCGAGGTGATCGAGCATCCACCAGCCGACGTTGTGGCGCGTCTCCGCGTACTCCTTGCCCGGGTTGCCCAGACCGAGGATGACCTTCATCGAACGCCTGGGCGGACCCGGAAGGAGGGCGGGTTACTTCTTCTCGGCAGCCTCTTCGTCAGCCTTGGCCTTGCGGATGAGCTCCGGCTCCGACGGCGCAGCGCCCTCGGCCGGCGCGGCCTCCGCCTCGACCTTCGGCGCGGCGCAGACGCAGACCGTCGCGTCGGCATCCGTCTCGAGCGTCACGCCCGCGGGGAGCGCGATCTC
Organism: Gemmatimonadaceae bacterium; assembly: GCA_044229035.1. Taxonomy (GTDB): domain Bacteria; phylum Gemmatimonadota; class Gemmatimonadetes; order Gemmatimonadales; family Gemmatimonadaceae; genus Pseudogemmatithrix. The sequence goes on from JBGATT010000160.1 coordinate 5,588, forward strand.
GCCGGCATGGATCGAGTGGCCGATCGTGAGCGGCGTGACATCCACGACGATGTGGTGCGGGATGTTCGCCGGGTCGCAGGAGACCTCGAGCTCGTGCAGGATCTGGTCGAGCAGGCCGCCGCCATGGCGGACGCCCTCCGGGGTCCCGGTGAACTGGAGCGGCACCGGCACGGTGACCTTCTCGCCGGCCACGAGCTCCTGGAAGTCCACGTGCACGATCTGCTTCTTGAACGGATGGCGCTGGATCTCGCGGATGAGCGTGTTGCTCGTCTTGCCATCGACGTCCAGCGCGATCACGGTGCTCTGGTACGGGTGCTTCTCGAGCAGCAGCTGCAGCGCATGGTGCTCGAGCTCGAGCGCCTGCGCCTCACGGGCATGCCCGTAGATCACCGCCGGCACCTTGCCGGCCGCGCGGAGCTTGCGGGCGACGCCCTTGCCGGTGCTGCTGCGCGTCGACGCCTTGAACGGAACGGAAGCCATCGGAACCACCTCGAATCATGTGTGTGGCGCGCAACGTGGGTGCCCGGTAGGTCCGGCCCGGCGGAGCGCCAGCTTGAGGATGAAGGCTGAAGGAGGAAGGGGGAAAGCGCCGCCTTCTTCGATCGACCCGCATCGGTAATGCACCTGCATCCCGCATCCCGCATCCAACACCCGCATCCAGCATCCCGCATCAACACACTTTCATCCTTCAACCTTCAGCCTTCATCGCAGTTCACTCGAACAACGAACTCACCGACTGATCCGAATGCGTGAACCGGATCGCCTTCGCCAGCAGCTCCCCCGTGCTCAGCACCGTCAGCGTCGGGAACCGCCGCGACTCCGGGATGTGGATCGTGTCCGTCACCGCGACCTCGGTGATCGGCGCCGTCGACAGCCGCTCCACCGCCGGCCCACTCAGCAGCGCGTGCGTCGCGCAGACGTAGATGTCCTTCGCGCCCAGCTTCTTCAGCGCCCGCGCCGCCTCCGAGATCGTCCCCGCCGTGTCGATCATGTCGTCGGCGAGCAGGCAATCCTTCCCCTCCACCTCACCGACCACGTTCACCACCTCGGCCACGTTCGCCTGCGGGCGGCGCTTGTCGATGATCGCGAGCGAGGCGTTCAGGCGCTTGGCGAAGCCGCGGGCCATCTTGGCCGACCCCACGTCGGGGGCCACGACCACGAGGTCCTGCAGCTTCTTCTTGCGATAGTGCGCGGTGAACACCGGCGCCGCGTACAGGTGGTCCACCGGGATGTCGAAGAACCCTTGCAGCTGGTGCGCATGGAAATCGACGCCGAGGACCCGGTCGGCACCGGCGCGCATGATCATGTTCGCCATGAGCTTCGCGCCGATCGCCACGCGGGGCTGGTCCTTGCGGTCCTGTCGCGCGTACCCGTAGTACGGGAGCACGCAGGTGATGCGCGCCGCCGACGCGCGCCGCGCCGCGTCGATCAGCAGCAGCAGCTCCAGCATGTTCTCCGCCGGCGGGTTCGTCGGCTGCACGATGAAGATGTCCGCGCCGCGGACGTTCTCGTCGAGCCGCACGAACACCTCGCCGTCGGCGAAGCGCGTGACCGTCGTCTTGCAGAGCTCCGTCCCGAGGGCCTTCGCGATCTCCTCGGCGAGCGGCCGATTGGCCGTGCCGGTGAGGATCCGGAAACCGTGGATGGGGACCGCCAAGCCGTCCATGGGGGGAGTCGTAAGGGGCCGTCAGGTCAGGGGTTGGGACCCCTGACAGGGCCCGAACCGGAGAGCCTCCAAAGCTAGCCCGGATCGGCGCCGAACGGCAGGGGTCGGACCGCCCCCGCGCCTCCCCTCGCGCCTCCCCGACCGCCGGGCCCGCGCATCCCCCCGCGGCCCATGCGCCCGTCATTGCCCCTGGTGGATTCGAACCACCATTCGCCGCTCCAAAGGCGGCTGTCCTGCCATTGGACGAAGGGGCAGCAGATACCTCCCTCGAAGCTAGCCACGGCCCCCCGCAGGGGACAACGCGCCTCAATCCAGCGGACGCACCTGCGCGACGCTCGTCAGGGTCCGTGAACTCACCAGCCGGGTCCCGTCCGGCAGCCCCGGGAGGGTCGCCGGCGGGCGCCGGTCGAAGACCCCGAACACGGTGGACCCCGAGCCGC
>JBGATT010000161.1:0-7689 GCA_044229035.1 Gemmatimonadaceae bacterium
ATCCATGCACGACGTGATCATCCCGTCGCGCCCGTAGACGATGCTGCGGTCGTTGGTGGTATCGGACGAGAAGGCCGCGCGATGCGCCTCGACACGCCAGTCCTCGCCCGAGTTCGCGACCGTGGAGAAGTCGCGCGTCCGCCCCTCGCGGCGCTCGACGTCATAGCTCAGCTCGCGATGCCCGAGGACGTCGGACGCCTGCGTCGGGTCGCGCATCGTGATCGTGTCACCCTTGGCCGTGACGAGCTTGAGACTGTCGCTGTAGGTGATCGAGTCCGCGACGAGCATCGTCGAGTCGCGCTGCACGGCCGCCTTGCTGCTGTCCTTCCCCACGAGGGACATGGTGCGGCCGGCGGCGGCGAAGCCGACATCCTGCGCCTGGTAGCGCACGACGGTGTACCCGGCCCGCGCCCGGAGGGCGATCATGACCGAATCGTCCGGCACCCAGTCGATGAGCTTCGGTCGACGGTCGACCGTATCGCGGCGGGCGAGCTCCATCGTGTCGGAGGCCGTCACGCGCGTGAGGCGCGCGTTGTCGGGCGGCACCCCGGCACCCCGCTGCACCGTGGAGGGCTGGCGCGTGATGGGCGGCTGTGACGCCGGGCTCGGCTTGCGCACCTGCGCGGGCAGGGCCACGGCCGAGGCGGCCGCGCCGGTGACCAGGAGCGCGCCGCAGGCCACGACGCGCAGCCGGCGGATCACGCCGAGGCCCCGCCGATCGACTCGGCAGCGGCGGCGCGCCGCAGCCGGCGTTCGCGCGTCCGGTGCGTGATCCACGAGACCACGATGCTGACCTCGTAGAGCGCGTACAGCGGGACCGCCATCACGACCGTCATCGTGATGAGGTCGCCCGGCGTGATGATCGCCGATACCACGATGCTCCCCGCCATCGCATGCCTCCGGAACCGCGCGAGGAGGCTCGGCGTCACGAGCCCGAGCGCCGTCAGCGCCATGATCACGATCGGCAGCTGCATCACGCCGCCGAAGGCGAGGCAGATCGTCACCATGAACGAGAAGTACTCGGTCGCGGTGATCATCATCTGCATCGATTCGGCCTGGAACGAACCCAGGACGTCGAGCATGACGGGGAGCGCGAACTTCCATCCCACCCATACCCCGGTCGCGAACAGGAGGGTCGCGCCGCCGATGACCGGAAGGACGAGCTTCTTCTCGTGCCTGTGGAGCGCCGGCGAGAGGAAGGCCCACACCTGGTACAGGATGATCGGCGCGGCGAACACGAGGCCGAATCCGAAGGCGATCTTGAGGCGGATCGTGACCGGATCGACCGGGTTCGTGTAGATGAGCCGGTGGTCGGGGAGGATCGGCAGGATCGGCGCCGCGAAGTAGCCGATGATGTCGAACGACGGCCGGAGGATGATCGCGAACGCGAGCATCATCGCGACGCCGAGTGCCCCGACGGCCCAGAGGAGCCGGTACCGCAGCTCCTCCAGGTGGTCCAGGAAGGGCATCTCGCCCGAAGGTCCGTCCGTCATCGCGGGGGGCGTGGCCGGTGGGTCCGGCGCGTGGTCAGGGCTTGCGCGTGCCGAGGAACCCCTCGGCGAGCACGGCCTCGTCGGAACGCGGGTACTTCGCGACGATCTGGCGATAGAGCACCTTCGCGTCGTCCGCGCGACCGGTCACGCGCAGCGACGTGGCCCGCTTGTAGAGCGCGGTCGGCGCGCGGTCTGACGCGGGATAGCGGTCGACGACGAGCGCGTAAACGGAGTCGGCGGACGCGCCGGCCCCCTCCTTCTCGTATGCCTGGCCGATGCCGAACAGCGCGTCGGGGGCGAGGTCGGAGCGCGGGTACTGCGCGAGCAAGGCGCCGAATGCCCCGCGGGCGGCGCCCCAGCGCCCTCCACGCAGCTGCTCGAGCGCGAGCTCGTTGAGCTGGGCGGGCCCGGGATTGGCGGTCGGCGCCGCGGACGAGACCGGCGGCCTCGTGGTGTCGACGGGCTGCGCCGCCCGCTCGGTCGCGTCGGCCTCGAGCCCGGCACGGAGCTCCTGGATGCGCTGGGCGCTCGCTCCGACGCGCGCCTCGACCGTGATGAGCTGCTGGCGGATCGCGACGAGGTCCTCGCGCACGTCCCCGCGCAGCCGCATGGTCGTGGCGTGCATCGACCGCACGGTATCGCCCACCATGCGAAGCGCCTGCGCGATGCTCGCGAGGGTGCTGTCGATCCGGGCCTGCTGGATCGCCTCGCGCTTCTCGGCGTCGGCCCGCGCCGTGGTGGCCTCGGTGCGCACCACCTGCAGGTCCGACTGCAGGAGGCGCACGTCGTTCCGGGTCGCGAAGCACGCGCCGGCCGTCAGGATGACGGCCGGCGCGAGCAGCGCGCGTCGGATCAGGGTCATTCCTGCGGCAGGCGGATCGTCTCGCCGCCGACGATGATCTCGAACTCGTCGCGACGGTTCTTCGCCCACGACTCCTCACCCGAGCCCATCGCGGCGGGGCGCTCCTCGCCGAAGCTCACCACGTCGATGCGGTCGGCGGCGATGCCCTGGTCGACGAGGTAGCGCTTGGCCGACGCGGCGCGGCGCTGGCCGAGCGCGACATTGTACTCGTCCGAACCGCGGTCGTCGGCATGGCCGGCGATGCGGATGCGGACATTCGCGTTGGTCCGGAGCAGCGGGAGCTTGGCGTCGAGGAGCGCGCGCGCCTCGGTGCTCAGCTCGGACTTGTCGAGGTCGAAGTAGATCGCGGTGGCGAAGGCGGCCTTCGCGGCGTCGACCGCGGCGCGGGCACGGGCCTCCGCTTCTGCGGCGGCGCGAGCGGCGGCGGCCGCAGCGGCACGCTCACGCTCGAGACGCTCACGCTCGAGACGCTCACGCTCGAGACGGGCGGCCTCGTCAGCACGGGCGCGGGCGGCCGCATCGATCGAATCCTGGTTGACGACCGGGGCCGGCGGGGCCGGCGGAGCCTTCGGCGTGCAGGCCGCGCCAGCGGCGGTGACCGCGAGCGCGATGAGGACGGCGGGACGGAGCTTCATGGTGGGGACCCTGAGTGAAGGAAACAGTGGCGCGCCCGATCAGCGCGCGATGGAAAGCCGTGGCGACCAAGCCGCCATTCGTGAGGCCGATCCGCTCGTCAGCTGACGCAGACGTCCGGACTCGGTGTCCAGCACCCACAACTGCTTGCTGCCCGTGCGAGACGACGTGAAGACGAGGTGGCGGGCATCGGGCGCCCACGACGGATCCTCGTTGATCCCGTCGATCGTGTGCTGCTTCACCGCACGGTCCCGCAGGCCGATCGTCGCGATCTGGAAGCGCCCTTCGATCTGCGTGGAGAACGCGACGAAGCGGCCATCCGGCGACCACGAGGGGTCGGCACGATAGAGCTGATCCCCGAATCCCGAGGTCGTCAGCAGCTCGGGGTTCGCCCCATCGCTGTCGGTAATATATAGCTGTTGCGGTCCCAACCGGGATGTCGTGAACACGATCCGCTTCCCGTCGGGCGCGAACGTCGGCTGCGAGTTCGTCGTCCCCCGCCCGACCGTCACCCGGAACGGCGCCTCGCTGGCGTCGAGCGGGACGAGGAAGATGTCGGTCCCGTCCTCGCCGCTCGCGAAGGCGAGCTGTTTCCCGTCCGGGGAGAAGGCGGGTGACACGTTCGTCCCGCGATCGCGGACGAAGCGGCGCGCGCTGCCGTTCGCGAGGTCCCGGACGACCACGCGGGTCCCGTCATCAAGCATCTCGGTGTAGCCGACGGTCGTGCCGTTCGGGTGCCAGACCGGGCCGAGCGCGCTGCCCACCCCGGGGACGGGTGCGGGATTGGCCCCGTCGGCGTCGACCGACCAGAGCGTGCCTCCGCGGACGAACGCGACACGCGTCGCGGCCACGCCACGGACGCCGGTCACCCACCGCTCGACCTCGTCGCTCGCCTCGTGCAGCGACCGCCGCCACTCGGCCGAGTTGGGCACACCACGTAGGGGGAAGTCGACGGTGTTGAGGACCCGACCCGCCGCGACCTCGTGCAGGACCGTGTGCAGCCCCCCCGCCGTGTTCAGGGTGAGCTGCAGCACGGCCGCAGCGCCGAGACGCGCGTAGAGCGGATAGTTGAGCTTGCCGCTGGGCATCGCCCCTGAGTCCGGCGCGATGACCGAGATGCGGTCCCCGAAATCGAGGTCGCGGGTGATGATCGCCCGGATGGAGTCGGCATGCGGCCCGCGGAGCGGGAGCACGTAGAGGCCGGGGCGCGTGCCCGGCGCATACGTCAGCCCGATGCGCACCCCTTGGGCCGGCTCCTGGGCGCGTATCGGCGCGGGGAGCAGGGCGGCAACGGTCGCGAGACCGAGGAGAAGACGTCGGGGATGGATCACACGATCGGGCTGGAGTCGTTCGGTCATCGCAGGCGTGCGGGGTCGAAGCTGAAGGAGATCGGGAGGATGTCTTCCGTGAACCCCGAGGGGAGCGGACCGAAGGCCGCCTTGGCCGCCTCGACCGCGCCTTCCGCCTCGAGATCGAACGCGAAGTTCCCGCTCCGCGTCACGAACCGGAACCCGGTCACGCTGCCATCGCGCCGGATCATGAAGAAGACCTCGGCCTTCAGCGCACCGGGATTGCGCGGCTTGAAGTTGAGGGCGACCTGACGGACGATGTTCTGCAGATACCCGGGAAAGGGGAATTCGATCCCCTCGGTGCGCACGGTGGCGACGTCGGTGCCGGCGCCACCGGTCTCGCCGCCGCCCGCGGTCGGTGCCTTCGTCACATCGACGCGCGAGGGGGCCTTCGTGATGTTGGTCGTCGCGCGGACGGGGGCCTTGGCCTGCTTGGTCGGCGGCTTGATCGGCGCGACCTTCTCGGCGGCGTTCGTCTCGGCGCGAGGCGGGGCCTTCGTCTCCGTGGGAGGCGTCGGCGCCTCGGTCTCGCGGACGACGCCGACCGCGCGCTCCCCCGCCGGCGCCGCGACGAGGTCGACGCGATACATGGGCGGTACGTCGCGCGCGGGTCCGGTCCTGTAGAGGAGGAACCCGGCGATGACGACGACGTGGAGCAGGACCGAGAGCGCGAGCGGTCCGCCGAGCCCGGGTGCGCGGCGGGACGCCGTGCTCACCGGTCGATCTCCTCGGGCTCGGTCACGAGCCCGATGTTCCCGATGCCCGCCGCACGCATGAGCGCCAGGACCTCGACGGCGCGACCGTAATCGGCACGCCGGTCGGCGCGGAAGTAGATGCCGTCGCGGCCCGCCTTGGCGGCGAGCGTGCGGATGGTCCCGCGGAACTCCGACAGCGAGAGCTGGGTCTCGTCGACGTAGATCCGCCCGTCGCGCGTGACGGTCACGGTCATCGAGCTCTTCGCGTTGAGCGGGCGCGCCTCGGCGCGCGGCAACGAGACATCGACCCCGCCCTGCATCATGGGCGCGGTGATCATGAAGATGATCATGAGGAGCATCATCACGTCGATCAGCGACACGACGTTGATCTCCGCGTTCAGCGGGGTCCGCTCCCCGCGGCCGCGGCGGCGCATCCTAGATCCGTCCCTCGCGCGCCATGAGCGCGATCACCTCGGAGCCGAAGCCCTCGAGCTGTCCGTCGAAGCGGTTGAGCCGCGCCGCGAAGATGTTGTAACCGAAGTAGGCGGGGATGGCGACCGCGAGCGCGAAGGCCGTGGCGATCAGCGCCTCGGCGACACCCGGGGCGACCGCGGCGAGGTTGCCCGAACCGCCACGCGCGACGCCGAGGAAGGCCGTGATCACGCCGAGCACCGTGCCGAGCAGGCCGAGCAGCGGGCTCACCGAGCCGACCATCGCGAGGAACGGAACGTAGGTGCCGAGCGCGTCCCGCTCCTCGTTGGTCTCGGCATCCAGCACGAGCCGCAGCGCCTGGACCTGCGACGCGGAGAGCGTGGCCGGGGCGCCGCTGCCGTCGCTGACGGTGCGCGTCTCGGTGAGGAACTGGAGCGCGCGGTCGAGCACGCGCGTGTGCGCGCTCGGCTGCGAGCGCCGCGCGAGCGACGCGGCGGCGTCGAGCCGCGAGGCGGCGTGGAACTCCTTCATGAACGCGGCCGCCGACCGCTCGACGCGCCGAAAGGTCATCCACTTGGAGAGCATCACCGCCCACGAGGCGAGCGAGAGCAACGCGAGCACGACCAGCACGGCCTTCGTGACCGCCGAGGCCGTCAGGACGAGTTCGAGCGGTGACGACGGGACGGCGGCCGCGAGTTGGGGGAACATCAGCGCTTGGAGAACCAGTCGTAGGTGCGGCGGAGCCCTTCCTGGAGGCCGACCTGCGGCTGCCAGCCCAGCCCCGCCTTCGCCTTCTCGATACTCACGCAGGAGCGTCGCTGTTCCCCGGCGCGTGCGGGCGCGTGGTCGAGCGGGACCGTCTTGCCGGCCGCGGCCATCAGCGTCGTCGCGAGCTCGACGACCGAGGTCTCGACGCCGGTGCCGAGGTTGAACGCGCGCGCATCGACCTTCCCGGCGGGGATGCCCGCGTGGTTGGCCGCGAGCACGTGCGCGCGCGCGACGTCACCGACGAAGACATAGTCGCGCGTCTGGCCGCCGTCCCCGAAGACGGTGAGGGCCTTGCCGTCGATGACGCGCTGACAGAAGATCGCGACCACGCCGGCCTCGCCGTGCGGGTCCTGGCGCGGGCCGTACACGTTCGCGAAACGGAGCGCGATGTAGTCGAGCTTGTGGATGCGCGCGTAGTACGCCAGATAGAGCTCGGTCGCGAACTTGGCGATGCCGTACGGCGACTCCGGGTCCTTCGCGTAGTCCTCGAGGTTCGGCGGCTGCACGAAGTCGCCATACACGGCGCCGCCGGTGGACGCGAAGATCATGCGCGTCTTCCGGCCGCTCGCGTGGATCGCGCTCATGATGTTCACCGAGCCGCCGATGTTGACGTCGACGTCGTAGGCGGGGTCGGTCACGCTCTTGCGCACGTCGATCTGCGCCGCGAGGTGGCAGACGAGGTCGAAGCGCCCCTCGCGGATGGTCGCCGCGGTCTCCGGGGAGCGGATGTCGGTCTCGACGAAGGTCGCGGCCGCGGGGACCTGCTGTCGCTTCCCGCTCGAGAGGTTGTCGAGCACGGTGACGGACCAGCCGTCGGCGATCAATGCGTCGGCGACGGTGGAGCCGATGAAGCCGGCTCCACCGGTGATGAGTGCGCGTCGTTCAGTCATGACCGGAAGTTAGGGGGTCCTGCGCGACGGGCGTAGCCGTCAGGGCATCTTCGCCGTGACGCGCGCCGCCATGCCCGGGGCGACCACGCCTTCGGTCTGCCCGATCACGATCGCGCTCGCGCCCCACGTCGTCACGCGCGTCACCTGCACCACCGCGATCTCCTGCGGCGCGCGCGGGACGCCCTGCGCATCCGGGCCCTGCTCGACCTGCACGCTCACCTGGTCGCCCGGCACGAGGCCGTCGCTCGCCCCGGCGGCGAGGATCAGGTGCTGGCCGGTCGTGGCGAAGACCGTCTCGCCCTGCAGGTAGAGCACGGTGGTGCGGAGTCCGAACTCGACGCGCGCCGGGTTCACGTTGGCGGGCATCTGGAGCTCATCCAGCGGGAGCAGGCCCTGACCCGCGTACACGTCCTCGTACTTGGTCAGGAGGATCGCCTCGGCCTGGCCGTTCTGCGGCGTGGACATCAGGCGGAAGACGCCGGTCGGGATGATCACCTGCCCTTCGCCCGCGATCTGCGGCCCGTAGCGGAAGGCGATGTACTCCTCGTTCACCGCGCCGGGCGCGTT
>JBGATT010000162.1:0-7652 GCA_044229035.1 Gemmatimonadaceae bacterium
ACCATGTGATCGCCGGCGGCGTGAAGCTCTTCGCCGACGGCTCGGGCGGCGCGCGCACGGCCTGGATGTACGACGACTGGAACAAGGATCTCACGGGCGTCGATGCGGGGAACCGCGGCTATCCCGCGCTCGATCCCGACACGCTCCGCGCGATGATCCGCCGCTATCATGCCGCGGGCTTCCATATCAGCACGCACTCCATCGGCGACCGCACCATCGACTGGGTGATGGACAGCTACGCGCTCGCGTTGCGCGAGCGGCCGGTGAAGGGCCGCCGCCACGGGATCATCCATGCGAACGTGCCGACCGACCGCGCGCTCGACCTCATGGCCTCGATGCAGCGCGACTTCGACGCGGGGTATCCGGAGCCGAGCGCGACCTTCCATTGGTGGATCGGCGACAACTACGCGGGGAACTTCGGCGCGGCGCGGTCCAAGCGGCTCAATCCCTTCGCGACCTACCAGCGGAAGGGCATCGTCTGGGCGAACGGCTCCGACTTCTCGGTGACGCCCTTCGCCGCGCGCTACGGGATCTGGGCGTCGGTGGCGCGGACGACGATGCTCGACCGCTACCCGGTCGATCCCTTCGGCCGGAGCGAGGCGGTGGATGTGCGCACCGCGCTCCGTGCGGCGACGATCTGGGTCGCGCACCAGATGTTCCTCGAGACGAAGGTCGGCTCGCTCGAGGCGGGGAAGTACGCGGACCTCGCGGTGTGGGACCGCGATCCGTACACGGTCCCCACGGCGGAGCTCAAGGAGATGACCTGCCTGCTCACGGTCTTCAACGGCAAGGTCGTGTACACCGCGCCTCAGGGCACGGCCTTGACCCCGCAGCTCCCGTCCGCCCCGCGCAGCGTCGGATACGTCACGCCGAGCTGGGCGAGATAGCTCGGATACCGGCTCGCATCGTAGTAGAACGGCCGCATCTGCTCGCGGAACCGCCCGAGGATGTTCGCGTTCAGCTCCGTCGGCGCGCGGTCCTGCGGGCGCACGAACGACTCGTACTGCACGTCCTTCGTCTGCACCTCGCGGTAGTACTTCCACGCGTCGGCCACGAGCTGCGGCTGCGTGAGGACGTCGTACATCGTGAGCGCGAGCGCCTTCGCCCCCGCCGTCGCGCCCTTGTGCGCCACCGGCGTCGCCATCGCGATCGCGTCCGCCCAGTTGTGGCCCGGCGTGCCCGGCACGTTGCTCGGATAGAACAGCTGCACCGTCGGCACCGCCCAGCTCACGTCGCCGATGTCGTCGCTCCCGCCGCCCACGCGCTCCGCCTCGCGCGGCGGCGCCACGAGCCCGACGGTCGTGGTGCCGAGCCCCTTCTGTTCCTGTCCCATCTCCTGCTGGATCGCCTTGGCGAAGCGCTGGTCGTCGGCGCTCCACGCCGGCATGCCGACGCGCTGGATGTTCGCGCCCAGCGCTTCGGCCACCGGGCGGTTGAAGTGCGGCGGCCAGGCGGCGCCCATCACGCGCACGTTCCCGAGCCGCGTGCCGGTCATCATCGCCGCGCCCTGCGCGATGGAGTCGGCGATCGCCCAGAGGCCGCGGATCTTCGGCGCCTCGAGCTCGCGCAGGAAGTACCAGACCGACGCCGTCGCCGGCACGACGTTGGGCTGGTCGCCGCCGTCGCGCACCACGTAGTGCGACCGGTGGTTGAGCGGCAGGTGCTCGCGGCGGTAGTTCCAGCCGACGTTCATCAGCTCCACCGCATCGAGCGCGCTCCGCCCGCGCCACGGTGCGCCCGCCGAGTGCGCGGTGGTGCCCTCGAACTGGTAGAGGAGCGAGACGAGCCCGCTGTAGCCCTGCGGGCCGCCCCACGGCGACGAGAACTCGTCGGCGACGTGCGTGAAGAAGCTGATGTCCACGTCCTTGAAGAGCCCCGCCGCGGTGAAGAACGCCTTGCCGCCCAGCTGCTCCTCGGCCACCCCGGGCCAGATCTTGATCGTGCCAGGGAGGTTCTGCTCCTGCATCATCTTCTTCACCGCGAGCGCGGCGGTGACGACGACCGCCTGGCCCGAGTTGTGTCCTTCTCCATGACCGGGCGCGCCCGGCACCATCGGCAGGCGGCAGGCGACGCCGGGCATCTGCGACGCCTGCGGGATGCCGTCGATGTCGGAGCCGACGGCGATCACCGGCTTGCCGCTCCCCCAGGTCGCGACCCAGGCGGTGGGCATCCCCGCGTAGTTCTCCTGCACCGTGAAGCCCTCGCGGCGCAGCAGCGCGACGAGGTACTTCGACGTCTCCACTTCCTGGAACCCGAGCTCCCCATAGGAGAAGATCTGGTCGTTGATCTCCTGCGTGAGCTTGGCGCGCGCATCGACGTCGGCGATGATCGCGCGGCGGGCGGCCTCCACGCGCGGGTCGGGCGCGGGGGCGCGACGCGCGGCGGGGCGCTGGGCCGCGGCGGGAACGGCGAGCGCGAGGCAGAGGGCGGCGAGGAGCGAGCGGTTCACGGGAGGGCGGGCGAGGGGAGACCGAGGCCAGCGGACGCCCGGATTTAGCTCCCCGGCCCCTGCGGGGCAACCGGGACCGCTGCATATTCGCGGCGCAGGCTCCCCACCATGGTACGAGGAATCCCCATGTTCGCCCGTCGCGCCGGCATCGCCCTGGTCCTGCTGTCCTCGCTCTCCACCGCGGGTCAGGCGCAGCGCCGCACCGCCCCGCCCGCCGCCGCGCCCGCCCCCGCGCTCGACTCCTCGAAGTGGACCGCGCTCGGCTGGCGCCACATCGGGCCCGAAGGGAACCGCGTGACCTCGGTCGCCGGCGTGCCGGGCGACCCGGCGACCTTCTACGCCGGCGCCGCGTCGGGCGGGATCTTCAAGACGACCGACGACGGCGTGACCTGGAAGCCGATCTTCGACGGGCAGCCGGTGTCGTCGATCGGTTCGCTCGCCGTCGCGCCGAACGACCCGAACGTCGTCTGGGCGGGGACGGGCGAGCCCTTCATCCGCTCGCACATCTCGGTCGGCTGGGGCGTGTGGAAGTCCACTGACGCCGGACGCAACTGGGCGAAGATGGGACTCGACGCGACGGGGCGCATCTCGCGCATCGTGATCCATCCGACCGATCCCGAGATCGTCTACGTCGCGTCGCTCGGCCATGCCTACGGCCCGCAGCCCGACCGCGGGATCTTCCGCACCATCGATGGCGGCAAGACCTGGGAGAAGGTGCTGTACGTGAACGACGGCACCGGCGCGTCGGACCTCATCATGGACCCCAACAACCCGCGCATCCTCTTCGCGGCGATGTGGCAGGTGGAGATCCACACCTGGGGTCGCACCTCCGGCGGGGCGGGGAGCGGCATCTGGATGTCGCGCGACGGCGGCAGCACCTGGAAGCGGCTCGAAGGGAACGGGCTCCCGCGCACGCCGATGGGCAAGATCGGGCTCGGCATGTCGCGCGCGGACTCCGACCGCATCTACGCGCTCATCGAGATCGGGGACGGCGTCCCCTCCGCGCCGTCGCCCACCGCCGAGGCGGGACGGCTCTGGCGCTCGGACGACGGTGGCTCCTCTTGGAAGAAGATGAGCGACGATCGCCAGCTCGCGGGCCGCACGCACTACTACAACCGCTTCGGCGTGATGCCCGATGACGCCGACGAGGCCTATTTCCTCTCGGCGGACTGGGCGAAGACGCTCGACGGCGGCCAGACGGTGATCGACCCGCCCGCGCAGGAGAAGCCGTACGGCGACAACCATGACATCTGGATCGACCCCACCGATCCCGACCGCATGCTCGTCACGAACGACGGCGGGATCTCGGCGACGGGGAATCGCGGCAAGAGCTGGCGCCTGCACGTGCTCCCGGTCGCGCAGATCTATCACGTGACGGTGGACGACCGCATCCCGTACTGGGTGTACGGCAACCGGCAGGACGGGCCGTCGTCGCGCGGGCCGAGCAACACGCGATGGAGCTTCTACGGCGGCGGCGGGGAGATCTCGCGCGGCACCTGGCAGACCGTCGGCGGCGGCGAGAGCGGCTTCGCCACGCCCGACGCGTCGGATACCAACTACGTCTGGTCGAGCGCGTCGGGCTTCGGCTCCGTGGGCGGCATCGTCTCGCGCCACGACCTGCGCACCGGTCTCACGCGCTACGTGGAGGTCTGGCCCGAGGCGACCATCGGGCATGCCGCCGCCGACGTGAAGTACCGCTTCCAGTGGAACTTCCCGCTGCACGTCTCTCCGCACGACCCGCGCACGCTCTACGTGGGCAGCCAGCACGTGCACGTGTCGCGCGACTACGGGCAGAGCTGGCAGCTGCTCAGCCCCGACCTCACGCGCAACGACCGCTCGCGCATGGGGCTCTCCGGCGGTCTCACGCCCGACAACATCGGCGTGGAGTACGCGGGCGTCATCATGTGGATCGCCGAGTCGCCGGTGGAGCGCGGCGTGATCTGGGCCGGCACCAATGACGGCAAGGCGCAGGTGACGCGCGACGGCGGCCGCACTTGGACCGACGTGACCGCAGGGCTCACTGGCATGCCCGCCTGGGGCACGGTGAGCGCGATCGTCGCGTCGAAGTACGCGGCGGGGACGGCGTACCTCGCCGTGGATGGGCACCAGGTGAACGACTTCGCGCCGTGGATCTTCCGCACCACCGACTACGGGCGCACCTGGACGCGCATCGTGGCGGGGATCCCCGCGAGTCCGCTGAGCTACGTGCACGCGCTCGCCGAGGATCCGGTGCGGAAGGGACTGCTCTTCGCCGGCACGGAGAACGGGCTCTACGTCTCGCTCGACGACGGCGCGCGCTGGCAACCGCTGCAGAACGACCTGCCGCGCGTGCCGGTCTACGGCATCGTGGTGCAGCCGCGCTTCGGCGACCTCGTGATCGCGACCTACGGCCGCGGCTTCTGGATCCTCGACGACATGACCGCGCTGCGCACGGCGCCGGAGGTCGCGTCGCAGGAGGTCGCGCTCTTCGCGCCGCGCGAGGCGTGGCGGTTCCGCGGCGCCGAGGCGCCCTACTTCGTGGTGGGGGACCCGGCGGCGGGGAGCAATCCCAAGTACGGCGCGTCGATCCACTTCTGGCTGCGCGAGGCGACGAAGGACACGGTGAAGGTCGAGATCCTCGATGCGGGCGGCGCGGTGGTGCGCACGCTCAAGACCGTCGGCGCGGCGGGCATCAACCGCGTGCAGTGGGACCTCAACTCGGAGCTCACGCGCGAGGCGAAGCTGCGGGTGCCGCCGGTGGGCGCCGCCTGGTTCGGCGTGCCGGCCGAAGGGCGCGCCGCGCCCGGCGTGCCGCGCGTCGCGCGGCTCGTGCTGCCGGGGACGTACACGGTGCGGCTCACCGCCGCGGGGCGGACGCTCACGCAGCCGCTCGAGGTGCGTCAGGATCCCGGCTCGCGCGCGAACCCCGAGCAGATGCGCGCGCAGGACGGCCTCGTCCGCACCTTGATGACCGAGCTCGACACTGCGGTCGCGACGATCGACCGCGTGGAGATCGCCCGCGGGCAGCTCGCGGCCGCGCGCGTGGCGCTACGCGCCGAGGAGCGCAACAAGGACCTCCTCGCCGCGGCCGATTCGCTCGACCAGCGGCTGACGGCGCTCGAGGAGCTCCTCTTCCAGAACCGCATCACCGGCCGCGGACAGGACATCGTGCGCTGGCCCTTCGGCATCGCCGAGAAGCTCGGCTACCTCGCGGGCGTGACGTCGAGCTCGGACGACCAGCCGACCGACTCGGCGCGCGAGGTGCAGGCGCTGCTGCAGGAGCGCCTGCGCGACGCGCGCGCGCGGATCGACGCGCTGCTCGCGAGCGACTTCGAGGCGCTGCGCCGCCGGCTCCGCGACCGCAACCTCCCGATCGTCTTCTGATGCGCACGCTCCGCTGGGTCCCCATCCTCCTGCTGGCCGCCTGCGCGCGGCCGGCCTTCGCTCCGCTCACCCCCGCCGCCTTCCCGTTCGCGGTGGACAGCGTGCACACCGACCTCGTCCGCCCCGGCGTCGCGCACCGCACCATCTGGTCGCCCGCGGGCCCGTGGGTGATCCACGCGCTCGACGTGCGGCTCGACCGGTGCTGGACCGCGGTCGCGGTGAAGGGCGCACCCGGCGCGGTCGGGCGCAAGACGACGACGCAGCTCATGACCGAGCTCGCCGCCACGCAGGAGGTGGCCGGCGGCGTGAACGCCGACTTCTTCCTCTTCACGCCCCCCGGCGTGCCGACCAACGCGCATGTCTCGCGCGGCCGGGTCTTCACGCCGCCCATCGCCAAGCCGCTCTTCGCGATCGACTCGGCGGGGCGCCCGCACATCGGCATCTTCTCGCGCGACGGGCGCGACTCGCTCGCGGTGGACGACCCGCGCCTCGCGACGATGTCGCTGCGTCCGTTCCATCCCATGGAAGCCGTGGGCGGACGCGGCGTGCTCACGCGCGACAGCGTGATCACCGGCGAGGTGGACACCGAAGGGGCGGTGACCTTCTCGCAGTCGCGCCACCCGCGCACCGCGGTGGGGATCGCCGAGGGCGGGAAGCGGATCCTCCTCGTGGTGATCGACGGTCGGCAGGCGGGCTACAGCGCAGGAACGACGCTGCGCGAGACGGCGACGATCATGCTCGCCCTCGGCGCGCGCGAGTCGCTCAACCTCGATGGCGGCGGCTCGACCGCGATGGTGCTGCCGGTGCGCGACTCGAGTGGCGTCTTCCGGCCGGCCAACAAGCCATCGGACCCCACCGGCGAGCGGGCGGTGGCGAATGCGCTCGCGGTGGTGAACGGCTGCACGCGTCGCTGAAGCGCGCGCCCGCCGCGGTCAGTCGCCCGCGCCGGGCGCGTCCTCCATCACCAGCTGTGTCGCGGTGGCGTGCGCGTACAGCTTGCCGCTGGCATCCTCCAGCCGCGCCTCGGTGACCGCGGTCCGCCGCCCGCGATGCACGATCCGCCCCGTCGCGCGCACCACGCCGGTCCGCGGCGTGATGGCGCGCACGATGTTGAGCTTGAGCTCGATCGTCGTGTAGCCGACCCCGGCGGGCAGCACGGTGTGCAGGCAGCAGCCGAGCGCCGCGTCGAGGATCGACGCGTACCATCCGCCCTGCACCCCGCCGATCGGGTTGTACGTCTGCGGGCCCGCCTCGCCCTCGAACACCGCCACGCCGTCACCGAGCTCGGCGAGCCAGTACCCGAGCGTCGCGCCGATGGGCACGCGCGCCTTCTGCGCGACGAGGCGCTCGAGGAACTCGCGCCCCGGGACGGTGCGCACGTCCTTCGCGAGCTCGCCCGGCTCGTCGAACGTGACGGTGAAGGTCTGCGACATCAGCCGCCCTTCGCCCGTTCGGCGACGATCAACTCCCGCCGCAGGATCTTCCCCGACGCCGACTTCGGGACCTTCTCGATGAACTCCACCACGCGGACCTTCTTGTAGGGCGCCACCCGCTCGGCGACCCACGCCATGAGCTCCTCGGCGGTGACCTCGCTCCGCTTCACCACGAACGCCTTCGGGATCTCGCCGCTCTCCGTGTCCGCCTTGGGGATCACCGCCGCGTCGGCGACGGCGGGATGCGTGAGCAGCAGCGCCTCCAGCTCCGCCGGCGCCACCTGGTACGCCTTGTACTTGATGAACTCCTTGAGCCGGTCCACGATGAAGAAGAAGCCGTCGGCGTCGGCGTAGCCCACGTCACCGGTGTGGAGCCAGCCGTCGGCGTCGATCGCGTTCGCCGTCGC
>JBGATT010000014.1:0-50566 GCA_044229035.1 Gemmatimonadaceae bacterium
GCTCGGTGTCCTGCGCCACGCCGTCCCGCGCACGACGCAACTGGCGGAGTGGCAGGTGGAGGCGGTGGACTCTGCGCGCACCGGGTCGTTCCTCAGCGAACCGGTGCGCGTGATCGCTCCGGCGGGCGAGCGGCTGCTCGCCCCGACCGCGACGGGCGCGTCGGTGCGCACCGAGCGCGCCGGCCCGCCGGTGACCGTGCGCACCACGATCACGGAGCCGGGGCGCTATGCGGTGGACGTCTGGTACTCCAACGGCAACGGTCCGGTGAACACCGAGGACAAGGCCGCGGTGCGCACACTGTTCCTCAATGGCCTCGCGACGGGCGTGGTGGTGATGCCGCAGCGCGGGGCGGGGAACTGGAGCGAGCGCGGCTGGAGCAATCCCGTGGTGCTCACCCTCACGCGGGGTGTGCAGACGCTCTCGTTGCGGTGGGACCCGCGGGACGAGAACATGAACGGCACGATCAACGCGGCGGACGTGCATCGCGTGCGGGTCACGCGGCTGCCCGACGCGCCCTGAGGCGAGGAGTCGTGGCGATGCGCATGCTCGGTTCGCACACCGTGCGGCGGCTCTTCGCCGCCGTCCTGTTCGCCGGCGCGGCCGGTCCGGCCGTCGCACAGCCGGTGGTCACCAAGGTCGAGCCGCCCGACTGGTGGGTGGGGCATTCCATCAACCCGGTGCGCCTGCTCGTGCGTGGCCGCGGATTCGAGGGCGCGCGCGTGACCTGCGGCGCGCTCCGCTGCGCCAACGTGCGCGTGAGCGCGTCCGGCACCAACCTCTTCGTCGATGTCATGGTGCCCCCGGCGACGCGGCCGGGGGGCTATCCGGTCACCCTGCGGACGGCGGCGGGGAGCGTCGCCTTCGAGTTCGCGGTGCACGCGCCGCTCGCGCGCACGGGCCGCTTCCAGGGGATCGGACCGGGCGACGTGCTGTACCTGATCATGCCGGACCGCTTCGCGAACGGCGATCCCTCGAACGACGATCCGGCCCGCTCGCGCGGGCTCCATCGCCGCGACGACATGCGCTTCTACCACGGCGGCGACCTCGAAGGGGTGCGGCAGCGCCTGCCGTACCTCAAGTCGCTCGGCGTGACCGCGGTGTGGCTCACGCCCATCCAGGACAACGTCGACACGATCGCGCATCGGGGGCGCCCCGCGTGGGGACCCAACGGCTACACCGACTATCACGGGTACGGTCCGACCGACCTCTACGCGGTGGACGAGCACTTCGGCGACCTCGCGTCGTACCGGCGCCTCGTCGAGGAGGCGCACGCGCTCGGGATGAAGGTCGTGATGGACCTCGTGGCCAACCACACCGGCCCCGAGCACGTGTGGGCGCAGGATCCGCCAACGCCGACCTGGTTCGCCGGGACGCCGGCGCAGCACCTGCCCAACAACTGGCGCGTCGAGTCGCTCGCCGATCCGCACGGGGCCGCGGCGGTGCAGGACTCCACGCTGCGCGGCTGGTTCGCCGGGATCCTCCCGGACTTCGACCAGCGCGATCCCGAGGTCGAGCGGTACCTCATCCAGCAGACGCTCTGGTGGGCCGGGAAGACCGGCCTCGACGCGATCCGGCAGGACACCTGGCCGTACGTCCCGCGCAGCTTCTGGAAGCCCTGGATGGCCGCGATCAAGCGCGAGTACCCGCAGATGACCGTCGTGGGCGAGGTGCTGCAGTGGGATCCGGCGCTGGTCGCGTTCTTCGAAGGGAGCAAGACCGGGTTCGACGGGGTCCGCACGGGGGTCGATCAGCTGTTCGACTTCCCGGTGCAGGGCGCGATGCGGCGCGCGTTCATGCGCGGCGGCCCGGTGCGCGAGCTGGCGCAGATGCTCGCGCGCGACCGGCTCTACGACCACCCCGAGCGGCTCGTGACGGTGTCGGACAATCACGACATGGCGCGCCTGATGGACGGCCCGGGCGCGACGGTCGACGGCCTGCTGATGGCCTACACCTTCCTGTTCACGACGCGCGGGATCCCGCAGCTCTACTACGGCGACGAGCTCGGGCTGGGCGGCGGGGAGGATCCGGACAATCGGCGCGACTTCCCGGGCGGGTGGAGTGGCGATGCGCGGAACGCGTTCGAGGCGAGCGGACGTACCGCGGACGAGCAGCGGATCTTCGCGCATCTGCAGTCGTTGGCGCGCCTGCGGCGGGAGCGGCCGGAGCTCGCGTCGGTCCGCACCGAGCAACTGCTCGTCACGGAGCAGCAGCTCGTCTACCGCCGCGGGCGGACCGTCGTGGTGATCAACAACGCGACGGCACCGGTGACGCTGCGGGTGCCGGGACTCGAGGCGACGGGACCGGCGGTGATAGGCGGATGCGGTCCGGTGGCCCGCGACGGGGCCAGCGGCGTCGTCGTCGTGACGCCGAGGACCGCCTGCGGGTATTGAACAGAAGACAGAAGGTAGAAGGTGGAAGGCAGAAGGTGGACAACACGCGCGAGGCTGAACGACCAACATGCGAATCGCCAGGATGGTCCTTGTCGTGCTGTTAGCAGGCTGCGCGCCGGAGCGCGGCGTGATGCCGCGCCTCGTCGAGACCGTCTTCGTATCGCATCTGAGGGTCCCCTGCATGGGTGTCGGGCCCATGACCTGCCTGCAGGTCCGGCGTGACGAGAACGCCGAGTGGAGACTCTTCTATGACGGGATCGAAGGGTTCCTTCCCGAACCCGGGTACGCCTACGCGATCGAGGTGGAGATCATCCGCCGCTCCTCGCCGATCCCGGCTGATGCATCCGACCGTCTGTACCGACTGCGCCGCATCATCTGGCGAGCGCTACCCGAAGCCGCCGCTGACCGCATCGGCTGATCGCCGACGCGGGCGGACGTGCCTTCTGCCTTCCGCCTTCAGCCGTCTCTCCTCAACAGGAACACCAGGATCTCGTCCAACCGCACGCGCCACGACCGCTCGTCGTGGGCCGCGCCCTCGTAGACCTTGGTGGAGAAGTTCGGCCCGTCCCGATACCCCGCCGCGCGGAAGACCGAGTCCGCGCGCGCCTGGAACGCGGGGTACGTCGCGTCGAGCGTCGCCGTGCCGCGATCCATCCAGATCCGATGGGTCCCCGGCGCCGGCATCGTGCGCGCGAGATAGTCGATCACGCTTCCGTCGCCGACGGGGAAGTGCGTGCTCACCGCCCCGACGCCCCCGAACACCTCCGGATACTCCGCGGCCGCGTAGAGCGAGATGATGCCGCCCATGGATGAGCCCATCACGTAGGTGTCGGCGCGGCCCGGGCGCGTGCGATAGGTGCGGTCGATGTACGGCTTGAGCTCCTCCACCACGAAGCGCAGGTACTCGTCGGCGAGGAAGGGGCCGCCGAATCGATAGCGGCCCGAGCCGGCCGACACGCTGTCGGTGCCCGGCGGGATCGCCTTCTCCGCCATGTACTCCTGCCCGCGCTTGGACGTGTTCCAGGACGCGACGACGATCGCCGGGCGGATCCGCCGCTCGGCGATGAGGCGCGTCATCGTCTCGTCCACGCCCCAGTCCACGCCGCCGTAGCTCGTCGCCGGGTCGAAGACGTTCTGCCCGTCGTGCATGTAGAGCACCGGATACCGCGTCGTGTCACCGCGGACGTAGCCGGGTGGGAGCCAGATCTCGACCTGACGCCCCTCCACGTGCTTCGACTCGAACCTCGGGATCACGACGCGTCGCCCCGTGACCCCCAACGCGGGCCCCGGCACGGCGACCGAGGTCACGGGAAGCACGCAGCCGGTGCGCGCGGGGATGCGCACCTCGACCGCGAGCCCTGACCCGGCCGGGGCGCCGCACGCGCCGAGCAGGTCGGCGCCGAGCATGCCGATGGGGATGCGCGCGAGCACGGCCGCGGTGTCGTTGTTGATCGCGACGACGGTGTTGCCGCGCCGGTACACGTAGAGCTGCTGCCCGACGACGAGATTCTGCGTCGCGGGGCCCCGCAGGTCGCGCCGTTCCCGACGCAGCGCGAGGAGGCGCTGGATGTGCGTCCACAGTTCCTGCTGCTCCGCCGTGCGCCCGCTGGCCTCGAAGCCGTTGCGCGGATCCTCGCGCCAGCCGCCGGGGAAGTCGCGCCGGTTCTCCGGGTCGTTCCCGCCCTCGAGGGCGATCTCGTCGCCGTAGTAGAGGAGCGGCGCACCGCGCGTGGTGAGCAGGAAGGTGTAGGCGAGCTTGAGCCCGGCGATCGTCGCCCCGCGCTCGCCCATGAAGCGGCTCACGTCGTGGAGGCCGAGGAACGTGACCAGCGAGGACGGATCCTTGTAGAGCCGGTCCTTCGCCAGCGTCTCGGCCAGCCCGCGCACCGAGCCGCCCTCGGCGAAGGCGCCACGGATGGGATAGAAGAGCGGGAAGTCGAAGAGCGCGTCCACGCCGGCATCGATCCCGTCCCACTGGGTCACGCCGCCCTGGTGGAACGCGAGGATCGCCGGATCGCCGTCGTACACCTCGCCCACGACGCGCAGTGCCGGGAACTCGCGCTTGATCGCCGCCATCCACGGCTTCCAGAAGCGGCGCGGGACGTACGGCCAGGTGTCCTGCCGGATCCCGTCCATCCCGGTCATGGCCACCCACCAGAGGGTGTTCTGCGTGATGTAGCGCGCGACCTCGGGGTCGTCCTGGTTCAGGTCGGGGAGGATGTTGACGAACCAGCCATCCATCGTCTCGCGCGTCACCTCCGGCGAGGCGTACGGGTCGGCGATGCTCCAGGTCTGCCAGGTGTTGTTCGGATGGTCCTCGGGCGTCCCGTGCAGCCAGGTCGGCGTCGGCGGGTCCTGCGCCCACGGGTGATACGGCCCCGTGTGGTTGGCGACCATGTCCGCGACCACCTTGATGCCGAGCGCGTGGGCGTCGTCCACGAGCGCGCGATACTCGGCGAGGTCGCCGAAGTGCTCCTCGACGCCATAGAAGTCCACCGCGCCATAGCCGTGGTAGTCGGCCTGCCCGGTGGGCGTCTCGATGCGACTGATGCGGTCGATGTTGTCGTAGACGGGGTTCAGCCAGAGTGCCGTGATGCCGAGCGACTTGAGGTAGGGAAGCCGCTGGCGGATGCCGCGCAGGTCGCCGCCGTGGTAGTACTTCGGCTGCCGGCGGTCGTGCATCCCCGATGAGCGCGCGGGATCGTCATTGGACGGATCGCCGTTCGCGAACCGGTCGGGCATGACGAGGTAGAACACGTCGTCGCTCCCGAACCCCTGGAAGCGGCCGCGTCGCGGGAGCGGCGCGGTGATCTCGAAGCTGGCGTCGGCCGAACCGGCGGCGGTGCGGAGCGTGAGCGGGTACCTCCCCGGCGCGGCGGTGCCGGGGATGCGGACGTCGGCGAAGACGTAGGTGCCGGCGGCGTTGACCTTCAGGTTCGTGCAGGTGAGTCGCCCGCAGGCGAGCGTGGCGCCGGCGAGGTGCTTGCCGCGGATCATCACGCGCACCGGGTTCACGGTGCTCGGGACCCACCAGCTGGGCGGGTCGACCTTCTCGACCACGGGCGCGGGGCCGCCCGCCTGCGCGGCGAGCGGCCCCGTGAACCCTGCCGACGAGAGGGCGAGTGCGAGCGCCGCGTGCGCGGCGCGGAACGTCCGGTGCCTCGTCACGCCGCCGCCTCCCCCTTGTCGGTGACGCGCGTGACGAGCAGCGCGGCGATGATCATGCAGACGCCGCCGGCGGTCACGGCCGCCATGCGGTCGTTGTCGAGCAGGTTGCTCATCACCCAGCCGAAGCCGAGCGCGGCGACGATCTCGGGGATGACGATGAAGAAGTTGAAGATGCCCATGTAGATGCCCGTCTTCCCCTCGGGGATCGCGCCGGCGAGGATCGAGTAGGGCATGGAGAGCGTGCTCGCCCAGGCGATGCCGACGCCGAGCATGGAGAGCATGAGCATGTTCGGGTCGTGGATGAAGCGCACGGAGATGAGGCCCGCCGCGCCGGCGAGGAGGCAGAGCGCGTGGGTGCCCTTCCGGCCGGTGCGCTTGGCGATGGGCGGGAGGAAGTGCGCGAAGAAGAAGGTCACGAGCGAGTACGCGCCGAAGCAGAGCCCGGCCCACTCGATCCCCTGCTGGTAGCGCGGGTCGCTCGCGTCGGCGGCGCCGAACACGCCGGTGGCGACCGCGGTGCCGAAGTAGAGCCACATGCAGAAGAGGCCGAGCCAGGTGAACACCTGGACGAGGGCCAGCTGCCGCATCGTCTCCGGCATGTGGGTGATCGCGTCCACGATCTCCTTCGCGACGTTGCCGATGCCCGCGCCGGCCTTCTTCTTCGCCGCGAACGCGGCCATGTCCACCGGCGGCTTCTCGGGCGTCGTGAGGATGGTGTAGAGCACCGCGCCGAAGAAGGCCGCCGCGCCCACGTAGAACGAGAGCTTCACCGTCACGGGGATGCCGCCCGCGCTCGCGCCGGTCACGCCGAACCAGTTGGTCATGATCCACGGGAGCGCCGAGGCGATCACCGCGCCCGCGCCGATGAAGAACGACTGCATGGCGAAGCCGCGCGTGCGCTCCTGCTGCGGCAGCAGGTCGGCGACGAAGGCGCGGAAGGGTTCCATGGAGATGTTGATGCTCGCGTCGAGGATCCAGAGGAGGCCGGCGGCCATCCAGAGCGAGCTCGAGTTGGGCATCGCGATGAGCGCGAGGGAGCTGAGCACCGCGCCGATGAGGAAGAACGGGCGGCGCCGCCCGAGGCGCGGGTGCCAGGTGTTGTCGCTGATGTGCCCGATGATCGGCTGCACGAGGAGCCCGGTGAGGGGCGCCGCGAGCCAGAGCATCGGGATCTCGTCCGGCTTGGCCCCGAGGTACTCGTAGATCGCGCTCATGTTCGCCATCTGGAGCCCCCAGCCGAACTGGATGCCCAGGAAGCCGAAGCTCATGTTCCAGATGGTCGAGAACTTGGTCGGCGTGGTGTTCGCTGCCATGTGGCCTCGCGTGCTAGCGTTGATAGAGGTCCACCAGCTCGCGCAGCCGGCGGGGGATGTCCGGCGTGAGCTGGTCCCACGTGAAGCGGAATCCCCAGTTGCCGCCCTGCCGACCGGGGAGGTTCATGCGTGCCTCGGAGCCGAGGCCGAGCAGGTCCTGCAGCGAACGCCTTCTCGGCGTCGATGTCGGCCTGCGTGCGGGTCGAGCCGCCACCCGGCGTGGAGTTCCACCAGCCGACGGTCGTGTCGTTGTCGTGCGTGCCCGTGTACACCACGCGGCTGCGCGGATCCGTGTGCGGCTGGAAGTCGTTCGCGCTCCCGTCCGACCCGAAGGCGAACTGGAGGATGCTCATGCCCGGATAGCCGAACTTCGCGCGCAGCGCCTCGACCTCCGGGGTGATCAACCCGAGGTTCTCGGCGACGATCGGCAGGGGACCGAGCGCCCGCGTGATCGCCGTGAACAGCTCGTCACCCGGCGCCTTCACCCAGCGGCCGTTCACCGCCGTCGTGTCCTGGCCCGGCACCTCCCAGAAGGCCTCGAAGCCGCGGAAGTGATCGATGCGCACGACGTCGAAGTGCGCGAACATCGCGCGCATGCGCCGGATCCACCAGGCGAAGCCGTCGGCGCGCATCGCGTCCCAGTCGTAGATGGGGTTGCCCCAGAGCTGGCCGGTGGCGCTGAAGTAGTCGGGCGGCACGCCGGCCTGTACGAGCGGCCGGCCGCGGTCGTCGAGCTTGAAGTACCTCGGCTCGGCCCAGACGTCGGCGGAATCGTGCGCGACGTAGATGGGCAGGTCCCCCATGATGCGGATGCCCGCCGCGGCGCAGCGCGCGCGCAGGGCGCCCCACTGCTGGAAGAAGAGGTGCTGCACGCGGCGATGATGCTCGATCTCCGCGGCGAGCCGGGTGCGCCAGCTCTCGAGCGCCGCCGGGTCGCGCCGGCGGGCGCCCTGGTCCCACTGCGTCCACTGGACGCCGCCGTGCGCCTCCTTGAGCGCCATGAAGAGCGCATAGTCCTCGAGCCACCACGCCTGCTCGCTCGTGAAGAGGCGATACGCGTCGTCCGGCCTGAAGGCGTCGGTCGCGGCGCGGAGCGCGGCGCGCTTGCGCGGGATCACCGCCCCCCAGTCCACCTGGTGCGCGGGGAAGTCGCCCTCGCATCCCGGGACGTGCACGAGCATCGGGTTGCCGGCGAAGGCGGAGAAGCACTGGTACGGGGAATCGCCGTACCCGGTGGGCCCGATGGGGAGGACCTGCCAGAGCTTGATGCCGCTGGCGGCCATCACATCGACGAAGCGATGGGCATCGGGGCCGAGGTCGCCGATGCCGCAGGGACCGGGAAGGGACGTCGGATGGAGCAGGACGCCCGCGGTGCGGGGAAAGGCCATGGGAGTGTCTGCCGTCTCCGCCGTCGGCTCCTCGAGCAGCAGCGCGACGGAACGGGCATGGAGGGTGAGGGCCGTCTCGTGCGGGACGACGCCATCGGGCTGGTCGTCGTGCGTCCGCGCGGTGTCGAGCAGTTGATGCCAGCAGCGTCCGGGTCGCGGCGCGGGGAGCCGCATCGGGACGTCATGCGCGCCGCCGTGCAGCGCGAGCAGCAGGCGCGATCCGTCGGGGCCGGCGAGGTCGGCGATGAGCGTCCGCACGCGACCGGACGACCAGTCCTCGTACGACATCTCGTGGCCGTCGGGGTGCAGCCAGCGCACGTCGTCGGGTTCGCCGGCACTGCGTGGCGTGCCGGTGAGCCACCGATCCTCGCGCAACGCCGGCTGTGCCTTGCGGAGCGCGATGAGTCGCGCCGTGAAGGCGGCGAGGTCGCGGTCGGCACCCTCCCAGTCGAGCCAGGTCGTGGCGTTGTCCTGCGCGTACGCGTTGTTGTTGCCGCCCTGCGTGTGCCCGAGCTCGTCGCCCATGGTGAGCATGGGCGTGCCGCGCGAGAGGAGGAGCGTCGCGAGCAGGGCGCGCACGTCGCGCGCGCGCGCGGCGCGCACCGCGGGATCATCCGTCGGCCCCTCGACGCCGTGGTTCCACGAGTGGTTCGCGTTGGTGCCGTCGCGGTTCCCCTCGCCGTTGGCCTCGTTGTGCTTGCGCTCGTAGCTCACGAGGTCGCGCAGCGTGAAGCCGTCGTGCGCCGTGACGAAGTTCACCGACCGCGAGGGGGGACGCCGCCGGCCGGCGAAGACGTCCGGCGAGGCCGAGAGGCGCGTCGCGAGGTCGCCGACGTACTCGCCGTCACCGCGCCAGAAATGCCGGACGCGATCGCGGTACCGATCGTTCCACTCGCCCCAGGAGGACGGGAACTCCCCGAGGCGGTAGCCCCCGGGGCCGATGTCCCACGGCTCGGCGACGTGCTTCAGCGCCCGGAGCATCGGGTCATCGGTGATGGCGTCGAGGAGCGGCGCGTGCGGGTCGAAGCCGCGGTCGCGACGCCCGAGGGTCGCCGCGAGGTCGTAGCGGAAGCCGTCGACGCCGGTCCACTCCGCCCAGTGCCGCAGCGTGTCGAGCATCAGCTGCGTGACCGGGGCGCGGTCGAGCGCGAGCGTGTTCCCGGTGCCGGTGTCGTTGACGTAGCGCGCCGCGTCCCCGTCCACGAGCCGGTAGTAGGTCGCGTTGTCGAGGCCGCGCAGCGAGAGCGTGGGACCGAAGGCGTCGCCCTCGCCGCTGTGGTTGAGCACCACGTCGAGCAGGACCTCGATCCCCGCCTCGTGCAGCGCCGTCACGCACTCGCGGAGCTCGCCGATGCCGTCGGGCACGAGGCGCGCATCGGGCACCATCCAGCCGATGGTGTTGTAGCCCCAGTAGTTGACGAGCCCCGCCTTGGCGAGATGCCCCTCGTCGATCGCGGCCGCGACGGGGAGCAGCTCGACCGCCGTGACGCCGAGCCTGACGAGGTGATCGATCGCGGCGGGGTGCGCGAGTCCGGCGGCCGTTCCGCGGAGATGCGCCGGCACGCCGGGATGCAGGCGGGTGAAGCCGCGCAGGTGCATCTCGTAGATGACCGAGTCGCTCCAGGCGTGGGACGGACGGCGACCCGCGGTCGCGCGTCGGCCGCGCGCCGTCTCGTACCCGCGCAGCCAGGCGTCCCGGGCGGGGAGCACGATCGCCTTGGGCACGTGCGCGGCACTGTCCGACTCGTCGCGCGTCCCGTCCGGGAGCTGGCCGCGCTGCGATGCATGGAGCGTGAACGGCCGGTCGAGGGCGCGCGCGTAGGGATCGACGAGGAGCTTCGTCGGATTGAAGCGGTGTCCCTCGGTGGGCGCCCAGGGCCCATGCGCGCGCAGACCGTAGCGCGTGCCCGAGGTGACGCCGTCGATGGTCCCGTGGAAGACGGATCCCACCCGGTCGAGGAGGGGGATGCGCGCGACCTCGCGTTCCCCCGCGTCGTCGAAGAGGCAGACCTCGATGCGCGTCGCGTACTGCGAGTGGACCGCGCACTCCGCCCCGCGTTCCGTCAGCGTCATCCCCAGCGGCGCTGGGCTCCCGGGGAGGACGCGGGCCATGGTCAGTCGGCCTTGGCCTGGAGGAGGTCGCGCTCGGCGAGCAGCGCGCGGTAGAGCTGGGCGTACTGCTTGGCCGGGCGTGCCCAGCTCACGTCGGTGGCCATCGCGCGCTTCTGCAGCGCGCGCCACGCCGTCGGCTGGGCGAAGATCGCGGCGGTCCGCTCGAGCGCGTGCGCGAGCGCATCGACGGTGACCGGGGAGAACATCACGCCGGTCCCCATCTTCGAGGCGAGCGCCATCTCGTTGGCGTCCACGACCGTGTCGGCGAGGCCGCCGGTTCGCGCGACGACCGGGATCGCGCCATAGCGGAGCGCGCAGAGCTGCGTGAGCCCGCAGGGTTCGAAGCGCGACGGCACGAGCAGCGCGTCGGCCCCACCCTGGATGGCGTGGGCGAGCGACTCGTCGTAGCCCATCACCGCGGCGATCCGCCCCGGGTGCGCCTTCGCCGCGTCGAGCACGGCCGCCTCGAGCGCGGGCTCGCCGGAGCCGAGCACGGCGAGCTGGGCACCCTGCGCGAGCAGCGTCGGGAGGGCCTGCAGCACGAGGTCCATGCCCTTCTGCCCGGTGAGTCGGCTCACGACGCCGTAGAGCAGCGCCTTCGGCGCGGCGTCGAGTCCGAGCCGCGCCTGCAGGGCGGCCTTGTCGATCGCGCGCGCGGCGAGGCGCTTCGCATCGAACGGGGCCGCGAGATGCGCGTCATGCGCCGGATCCCAGACGTCGGTGTCGATGCCGTTGAGGATCCCCGAGACCGCGTCGCCGCGCTTCTGCAGGAGGCCACCGAGCCCCATCCCCCCGAGGGTGGTGCGGATCTCGGCGGCGTAGGTCGGCGACACGGTCGTGATCCGGTCGGCGAGCGCGAGGCCGGCCTTGAGGTAGCCGATGCCGCCGTAGTACTCGACGCCATCGACATGGAACGCGCGCGGCGGGAGTCCGAGCGGTTCGAGCAGGTCGGCGGGGAACTGGCCCTGGAAGGCGAGGTTGTGGATGGTGAGGACGGTGGCCGGACGCGGCCCGTCCTCGTATGCGAGGTAGGCGGGCAGGAGCGCGGCCTGCCAGTCGTGTGCGTGCAGCACATCGGGCGCGTAGTCGGGGAGGAGTCCGCGTCCGATGTCGGCGGCGACGCGCGCGAGCGCGCCGAAGCGGAGCGCGTTGTCGCTCCAGTCGCGCCCCTGCGCGTCGAGATACGGATTGCCGGTACGGCGGTAGAGGTGCGGCGCCTCGATGGCGAGGAGATCGAGGCCGCCCGCATCGCCGGCGAGGAGCCTTGCAGGACCGCCCATCAGGTCGCGGTACTCGTGGACCACGCGCGCGTCGCCCATCGCGGCGAGCACGGCCGGATAACCGGGGAGCAGCGTCCGCACGGAGACGTCTTCGCGCGCGAGCGCCCGCGGGAGCGCGCCGACGACGTCGGCGAGCCCGCCGGTCTTCACGAGCGGGTACGCCTCCGACGCGACGGAGAGGACGCGGACGGTACGGTCGGACATCAGGCGCCGAGCTGGTCGATCATGGGTTGCGTGATGAGGCAGACGCCGCCGGCCGAGCGCCGGAAGCGCGCCGCATCGGCGACCGGGTCCTCGCCGACGACGAGGCCCTCGGGGATCCGCACGCCGTGGTCGACGACCACGTTCCTGAGCCGGGCGCCGCGGGCGATGTCGACGTAGGGCAGGATCACGCCGTTCTCGACGCTGGCGAATGAATGCACCTGCACGCCGGTGAAGAGGAGCGAGCGGCGGACGACGGCGCCGGAGACGATGCAGCCGCCCGAGACGAGGGCGGAGATCGCCTCGCCGCGCCGGCCGTCGAGGTCGTGGACGAACTTGGCCGGGGGCGTGATCTCGCCGTAGGTCCAGATCGGCCATTCCTTGTCGAAGATGTCGAGCTGGGGGACCACGTCGGTGAGGTCGATGTTGGCCTCCCAGTACGCGTCGATGGTGCCGACGTCGCGCCAGTAGACCTCGTTCTCCGCGCGGCCGCGGACGCAGCTCTCGGTGAAGCGGTGCGCGACCGCCTTCCCGTGCTTCACGAGGTAGGGGATGATGTCCTTGCCGAAGTCGCGGGACGAGTCCGGGGCGGCGGCGTCGCGCCGGAGCTGCTCGTTGAGGAAGGTGCGCTTGAAGACGTAGATGCCCATGCTCGCGAGCGCCCAGCCCGGCTTGTCGGGCATCTCGGGCGGCTGCGGCGGCTTCTCGAAGAAGTCGAGGATCCGCCCGTCGGCGCCGACGTGCATGATGCCGAAGCCCTTGGCGTCCTCGAGCGGCACCTCGACGCACCCGACGGTGACGTCCGCGCCGGAGTTCACGTGCTGCACGAGCATCCGCTCGTAGTCCATCTTGTAGACGTGGTCGCCGGCGAGGATGAGGAGGTACTCGGGACCGTAGCCGTCGATGATGTCGATGTTCTGGAAGACGGCGTCGGCGGTGCCCATGTACCACTTGTCCTCGCTCACGCGCTGCGAGGCCGGCAGGATGTCGAAGCTCTCGTTGCGCTCCGTGCGCAGGAAGTTCCAGCCGCGCTGCATGTGGCGGATGAGCGAGTGCGCCTTGTACTGCGTGGCCACCGCGAGGCGGCGGATGCCGGAGTTGAGCGCGTTGGAGAGCGAGAAGTCGATGATGCGCGACTTGCCGCCGAAGTAGACCGCCGGCTTGGCGCGCCGGTCGGTGAGCTCCATGAGGCGCGAGCCCCGCCCGCCGGCGAGGACGTAGGCCATCGTGGAGCGCGAGATCGGCGTGGAGTAGGTCACCTTGTCGGACATGGAGCTCTCCGGGATGGGGCTCAGCCTTCGTGGACCAGCCAGACCGTCGCCAGCGGCGGGAGGGCGACCGTGGCGGAGCAGGGGAGGCCGTGGCTCGCCTCCTGCCGCGCATGGACGCTCCCGCCGTTGCCGACGTTCGACCCGCCGTACAGCGCGGAGTCGGTGTTGAGCGCTTCACGCCAGCGTCCCGCGCACGGCACGCCGATGGCGTACGCCGGCCGCGGCACGGGCGTCATGTTGACCACCGCGACGAGCGGGCGCGTGCCCTCGCCGCCGTAGCGGACCCACGCGAGGACCGAGTTCTCGCGGTCGTCGACGGTGATCCACTGGAATCCCTCCCCCTCGCAGTCGCGCGCGTGCAGCGCCGGTTCCGCGCGGAGCAGGGCGTTGCAGTCCTTCACGAGCGCCTGCACGCCGCGATGCCAGGCGATGTCGAGCAGGTGCCAGTCGAGCGAGTGCTCGTGGTCCCACTCCTTCCCCTGGCCGAACTCGTCGCCCATGAAGACCAGCTTCTTGCCGGGATGCGCCCACATGAAGGCGAGGTACGCCCGCAGCTGCGCGAACTTCTGCCATCCGTCTCCCGGCATCTTGTCGAGCAGCGACCGCTTGCCGTGCACCACCTCGTCGTGCGAGAGCGGCAGGATGAAGTTCTCGGTGAAGGCGTAGACCAGCCCGAACGTCATCTTGTCGTGGTGCCACCGCCGATGCACCGGGTCCTCGGCCATGTACTGCAGGGTGTCGTGCATCCACCCCATGTTCCACTTGAAGCCGAAGCCGAGCCCGCCGTTGAAGGTCGGCTGCGAGACGCCCGGCCAGGCGGTGCTCTCCTCGGCCACGGTGAACGCGCCCGGGAAGCGGGCGTAGACCGTCTCGTTCATCCGCTTGAGGAACTCCACCGCCTCGAGGTTCTCCCGGCCGCCGAAGCGGTTGGGGATCCACTCGCCCGCCTTCCGCGAATAGTCGAGGTAGAGCATCGACGCGACCGCGTCCACGCGCAGGCCGTCGATGTGGTAGACGTCGAGCCAGAAGAGCGCGTTCGCGACGAGGAAGTTCACCACCTCGCGGCGCCCGAAATTGTAGATGAGGGTGTTCCAGTCGGGGTGGAACCCGAGCCGCGGGTCCTCGTGCTCGTAGAGCGCGGTCCCGTCGAAGCGCGCGAGGCCGTGGGCATCGCTGGGGAAGTGCGCGGGCACCCAGTCGATGATGACGCCGATCCCCTCGACGTGACAGCGGTCGACGAACCGGGCGAAGGCCGCCGGGTCGCCGAACCGCGAGGTCGGCGCGAAGAGCCCCACCGGTTGGTAGCCCCACGAGCCGTCGAACGGGTGCTCGTTGACGGGCATCAGCTCGACGTGCGTGAAGCCCATCTCCTTCACGTAGGGCACCAGCTGGTCGGCGAGCTCGTCGTACGTGAGCCAGCGCTCGCCGTCCCCGCGGCGCCAGGAGCCGAGGTGCACCTCGTAGATGCTCATCGGTGCACGGCGCCGGTCGCCATCGGCACGCCGCGCCATCCACTCGTGGTCGGTCCAGCGCAGGCGGGAGGTGTCGAACACGCGCGAGGCCGTGCTCGGCCGCATTTCCGCGGCGAATCCCACGGGGTCCGCCTTGAGCGGCAGGAGCGACCCGTCGTTCGCCGTCAGTTCGTACTTGTAGAGCGTGCCCTCGGCGAGCCCGGGGACGAAGATCTCCCAGACCCCGGTGCCGTGCCGCAGACGCATCACGTGCCGCCGGCCGTCCCACTCGTTGAAGTCGCCGACGACGCTGACGCGCCGCGCGTTGGGCGCCCAGACGGCGAAGTGCACGCCGACCGCGCCCTCGTGCGTCACGAGGTGCGCCCCGAGGCGCTCGTAGAGATGCGCGTGGGTCCCCTCGCCGAGGAGCCAGTCGTCCATGGGGCCGAGGACGGGGCCGAACGCGTAGGGATCATCGATGATCCAGTGGTCGTCGCCGCGATGCGCACGCAGCCAGTAGCGCAGCCGGCCCTTGATGCGCCCCTCGAACAAGCCGGCGTCGTGTCGCCGCTCCAGCCGCGAGATCACCTGCTCGGCCGCGTCGATCGCCTCGACCGACTCGGCGCCGGGGATGAAGGCGCGGACGACATGGCCGCGCCCGACCTTGTGGATGCCGAGGACGGAGAAAGGATCGCCGTGGGTGCCGGCCACGAGCGCGTCCACGGCATCGGGCGCGAGCGTGGGCTTCGCCGGCGCCTTCCTGGCGACGGCCTTCTTCTTCCGCGGTGCGGCCGGCTTATCTCCGCGGCTCGGCATTCCAGATCTCGGACGCGTACTCCCGGATGGTGCGATCCGACGAGAACCAGGCCATGCGCGCGGTGTTGAGGACCGCCTTGCGCCACCAGAGGTCCGGCTGCCGCCACTGCTTCCCGACCTCGTACTGCGCGCCGTGGAAGGCGTCGAAGTCGGCGCAGACCATGAAGTGGTCGAAGTGCCGGAGGTTCTCGACCAGCTGACGGTACCGGCCGCGGTCGTCGGGCGAGAAGACCCCCTGCGCGAGTTCGTCGAGCACCTGCCGCAGGGCCGGGGAGGCCGCGATGGTCTGCGTCATGTCGAGGCCCTGCTGGCGGCGCTCGGCCACCTCGGCGGCGAGCAGCCCGAAGATGAAGACGTTGTCGCGCCCCACCTGCTCGCTGATCTCGATGTTCGCGCCGTCGAGCGTGCCGATGGTGAGCGCGCCATTGAGCGCGAGCTTCATGTTCCCCGTGCCCGAGGCCTCCATCCCCGCGGTGGAGATCTGCTCCGAGAGGTCCGCCGCCGGGATGATCGACTCGGCGAGGCTCACGTTGTAGTTCGGGAGGAAGACCACCTTGAGGCGGTCACGGATCACGGGGTCGCGGTTGACGACCTTCGCGACGTCGTTCGCGAGCTTGATGATGAGCTTCGCAGTGTGGTAGCCCGCCGCGGCCTTCCCGGCGAGAATGCGCACCCGCGGCACCCAGTCGTCCTGCGGCCGCGCCCGCATCGCGTTGTAGATCGCGATCGTCTCGAGAATGTTGAGCAGCTGCCGCTTGTACTCGTGGATGCGCTTGATGTGGACGTCGAAGAGCGCGTCCGGGTCGAGCCGCGTCCCGAGCGTGTCGGTGACGATCCGCCCGAGCGCCACCTTGTTGGCGCGGCGCGCGGCGGCGTACCGCGCGCGGAAGTCGGCGTCGTCGGCGAAGGGCTCGAGGTCGCGCAGGTGCTCGAGGTCGTCCTTGAACCGCGGCCCGATCGCGTCCTCGATCAGGCGCGTGAGCCCGGGGTTCGCCTCGAAGAGCCAGCGCCGGAACGTGATGCCGTTGGTCTTGTTGACGATCCGCGTCGGGTAGAGCGCGTGGAAGTCCTTGAAGACCGTCTGGCGCATCAGTTCGGTGTGCAGCGCGGAGACGCCGTTCACCCTGTGCGCGGCGAGGAACGCGAGGTTCCCCATGCGCACCGCCCGCGCGCCGTTCTCCTCGATGAGCGAGACCGTCGCCAGCTGGCGCGCCTCGGCCCCGCCGCGCGCGCGCAGCGCGTCGAGGTGCTCGGCGTTGATGAGGTAGATGATCTGCATGTGGCGGGGCAGCAGCCCCTCCATGAGCGAGACCGACCACTTCTCGAGCGCCTCGGGGAGCAGCGTGTGGTTGGTGTAGTTGAACACCGACCGCGTGATCTCCCACGCGGCGTCCCAGGCCATCCCGTGCACGTCCACGAGGAGCCGCATGAGCTCGGGGATCGCGATCACCGGGTGCGTGTCGTTCAGCTGGATCGCGGCGTGGTCCGGCAGCGACGTGAGCTCGCCGTACTGGCGGAGATGCCGGCGGAGCAGGTCCTGCAGCGAGGCGCTCGCGAAGAAGATCTCCTGCCGGAGGCGCAGCTCATGCCCCGCCGGCGTGTCGTCGCTCGGATAGAGCACGCGCGAGATCGCCTCGAGGCGCACGCGATCGGCGAGTGCGCCGACATGGTCGCCGCGGTTGAAGTCCGCGCGGTCGATGGGGTCCATCGCCCGCGCGGACCAGAGCCGGAGCGTGTTCACGTGCACGCCGCGCCAGCCGGTGATCGGCGTGTCGTAAGCGACCGCCTTCACCGACTCGGCGGGATGCCAGACCGACCGCGGCTTGCCGTCCGGCCCGTCGACGACGTCCACGTGGCCGCCGAAGCCGATCGGGTACGCGACCTCGGGGCGCTCGAACTCCCAGGGGAAGCCGGCGGAGAGCCACTCCTCGGGGAGCTCGATCTGCCACCCGTCCCGCAGCTGCTGCCGGAAGATCCCGTGGTCGTAGCGGATCCCGTAGCCGTACGCCGGCACCTGCAGCGTCGCCATGCTCTCCATGAAGCAGGCGGCGAGGCGGCCGAGGCCGCCGTTGCCCAGGCCCGGGTCGGGCTCGAGGGTGCGGAGCCTGTCGAGATCGACGCCGAGCTGCTTGAGCGCCTCGCGCGCGACCTCGGTGAGCCCGAGGTTCCCGAGCGCGTCCATCAACTGCCGCCCGATGAGGAACTCGAGCGAGAAGTAGTAGACGCGCTTCGGCCCCTCGCGATAGGTCCGGCGGGTCGCCTCCATCCAGTGGCCCGTGACCTGGTCGCGCGTCGCGAGCGCGGTGGCGACGTACCAGTCGCGGTCACGCGCGTGGGCGGTGTCCTTGCCGACGGAGTAGAGCAGCTTGTTCACGACGGTCGCGCGGAAGGCGGCGACGGCGTCCGGGCCTGCCGGGGCAGGCATCGATGCGGAGGGTGCGCTGGGACTCGAGGACATGGTGGAGCAGGGGGAGGACGACCGACGAATTCGCTGACGGAAATATGGCCACGGAATCGCCAGTCCGCGCCCTGTCCGACCCACATTTTCCACTGTCGGAACCACCGGTTGGACGGCTAATGTACCCGAGGTGAAGACTCGCCTTTTCTCCGCGCTCGCCGGCGATCCGCTCGGCGCGTTGACGGCCGCCAGCCTGCTGGTGGCGACCCTCGCCTGCACGCCACCCGAGGACCTCGCGCGGACCCCGCCCACGTGGGCCAGCGGGGCCACCTGCTACGAGATCTTCGTGCGGTCGTTCGCCGATTCGGACGGGGACGGGATGGGCGACCTGAAGGGACTGACAGCGCGCCTCGACTACCTGAACGATGGCGACCCCGCCACGCGCACCGATCTCGGCGTGCGGTGCCTCTGGCTCATGCCGGTCGCCGAGGCCCCGAGCTATCACGGGTACGACCCGGTGGACCATTACGCGGTGGAGCGCGACTACGGGACCACCGACGACTTCAAGCGATTCGTCGCCGAGGCGCACCGTCGCGGGATGGTCGTGCTCGTGGACATGGTGCTCAATCATGTCTCGAGCGAATACCCGGCGTTCCAGAAGGCCCTTGCCGATCCGGCGGCGCCGGAGCGGCGCCTCTTCCGGTTCCAATCCGAGAAGGGGCCGCTGAACAAGTGGGGCGGCGACAACTGGCACAAGTCGCCCCTCCGCGACGAGTACTACTACGGCTTCTTCTGGAAGGGGATGCCGGACCTGAACTACGAACACCCTGACGCGCTCGAGGAGATGCGGCGGGTCGCGACGTATTGGCTCACGGAGATGGATGTCGACGGCTTCCGGCTCGATGCCGTGAAGTTCCTCGTCGAGGCCGACGGACAGGCCGACGACACGCCGGGGACCCATCAGGTGCTGCGGGACTATCAGGCGCACCTGATGCGGATCAGGCCCGGGGTGTTCACCATCGGCGAGGTCTTCGACAGCACCGCGGCGTTGCTCACGTACTACGGCGACCAGCTCGACGGCTACTTCGCGTTCGAGATCGGCGACTCGATCCTCGCTGGTGTGCGCGATGGCCGCGGGACCGGGATCGTGGCGCCGACGATGCGGCTCGCCTACTCGGTCCCCGCCTGGCGCTGGTCCCCGTTCCTCCGCAACCACGACCAGCCGCGCACCGCGACGGTGCTCGGCGGCGACCTCGCCAAGGCAAGGGTCGCCGCGGTGCTGCAGCTCACGATGCCCGGGCTCCCGTTCGTGTACTACGGCGAGGAGCTGGGGATGACCGGCGACAAGCCTGATGAGCTGATCCGCACGCCGATGGCGTGGACGCGCAGCGGGCCGCATGCCGGCTTCACGACCGGGACGCCGTGGCAGCCGCTGGCCGCGGACTCGCTCGCGGCGAACGTCGAGGCGCAACGCGAGTCGCCCTCGTCGCTGCACGCGCTCTACCGCCGGCTCATCGCGATGCGCGCGGCGTGGATGCCGCTGGCCGAAGGGACGCTCGTGCCGCTCGCGACGCGTGACACGGCCATCGTCGCCTACGCGCGACGCGCGGCGGACGACTTCATGATCGTGGTGGCCAACGTGAGCCCGACCGCGCGGCCGGACGTCACCTTCTCCGCCGACGCCGGACTGCTGCCGCCCGGCACGTACGCGCTCATGGACGATCTCGGGATGGTCGATTCGAGCGCGGGCGCGGGCGGCGCCGACCTGACGGTGACGGCGGAGACTCCGGTGCGTGACCACCGGCTGGCGCGCACGCTCCCGCCGCACACGGCGCTGGTGCTGCGCGCCAGCCGACGTCCCTGAAGGCGCGTCGGCTGGCGCGCTGCCGGGCTCAGCCCTCCCGCAGCGCCTGCTCCACCGCCGCGAGGCAGGGTTCGAGCGTGTCGACCGTGTGGTCGCCCATGTGGCCGATGCGGATGGTGCGCTCCTTGAGCGCGCCGTATCCGGTGCCGATCACGAAGCCGAGGTCCGCAACGCGCTTCACGACCGCCGTCGCCTTCATCGCCTCGGGCAGGGTGAGCGTGCTCACGGTGGGCGAGCGCTCGCCGGGGCGGCAGAGATAGCCGACCTCGACGCCCGCGGCGCGGAGCGATTCGGCCCAGGCCTCGGTGCGCGCGAGCATCTCCGCGTGCCGGATCCAGCGGGCCTCGATCCCCTCGAAGCGGATCTGCTCGAGCTGGCACTCGGCGGCGTAGAGGAGCGAGAGCGCCGGCGTGTTGGGCGTCTGCGAGCGGCGCGCGAACTCCTCGTACTCGACGACGTCGAGGTAGCGGCCGCGCGACGGCGCGTTGCTCGCCTGGAGCACGTAGGCCTCGCTCGCGACGGCGAAGGCGAGGCCCGGCGGGAGGGCGAGCGCCTTCTGCGAGCCGGTGAGTACGAAGTCGAGTCCCCAGGCGTCGGTGTCGACGCGCGTCCCCGCGATCCCGGTCACGCTGTCCACGAGGCACATCGCGCCATGGCGATGCGCGAGCTCGGTGATGGCGTGGATGTCGGTGAGCGCACCGGTGCTCGTCTCGGAGTGCACGACGGTGACCGCGGCGAACGCGGCACCCCCGGCGCCACCCTCCACCAGCGCCTCCTCCACCTGCTCGAGATGCGGCGTGTCCCCGAGCGGGACGGAGAGGACGCGCGTCGAACGGTCACACGCCTGCGCGATGCGCGCGAAGCGCTCCGAGAAGGCCCCGTTCACGAGCGACAGGATCGGCCCCTCCGGGGCGCCGCGGATCGCCATCTCCATCGCGCCGGTGGCGGAGCAGCTCATGAGGTAGACCGGACGCTGCGTGCGGAAGACCTGCTGCAGCCCGGTGACGATGCGGGCATGCAGCGCCTCGTACCGCGCGCCGCGGTGCGGCAGCATCGGGAGGAGCATCGCCTCGAGCACCTCGGCGCGCACTTCGGTGGGGCCGGGCAGGAAGAAGGTGCCGAACTCGCCGGTATGTGTCATGAGGAGGGGAGCAGGAGGGCGCGCAGGCCCTCGTAGGTGTGGCACTCGAAGTCGGCGCCGCGCACCACGGCGTCGCGCGCGACGAAACCGGTGTAGGCGATGAACGCGTCCGCGACGCCCGCGGTCCGGATGACGAGGTCGGTGCTGCCGTCACCCACGGCGACGAGGGGGCGCCCGAGACCGCCGGTCTCCAGGAGCGCGGCGACGAGCGACGCCTTGCCACGCTGCGAGGCCAGCGGACTCTCGCGGTCGTAGTCCGCATACCCGCCATCCGCCGCGAAGCGGAGCCCCACGCCATGCACGTCCGACGCCGGGATGCCGAGATGCGCCGCGAGCGGCAGGAGGGCGGGGCGGAGTCCTCCGCTCACGATGAGGGGTCGGATGCCCGCGCCGATGAGTGCCGAAACGCACTCGACGGCCCCCGGCGCGACCGCGGCGATGTACGCGTCGCCGAGCGCGTCGAGCTCCGCGCGGCCCGGCGCCACCGCCGCGAGGCGCTCGGCGTACACCTGATCGAGCGGGAGCGAGCCGGCCATCGCGGCACTCGTGAGCTCGGCGA
The DNA here is from genome assembly GCA_044229035.1 of Gemmatimonadaceae bacterium. GTDB lineage: Bacteria > Gemmatimonadota > Gemmatimonadetes > Gemmatimonadales > Gemmatimonadaceae > Pseudogemmatithrix. The sequence continues at coordinate 21,354 of JBGATT010000014.1, forward strand.
TGCGGGTGGCCACCGCGGCCGGTCGGCGCTCGGCCAGCCAGTCGATGCCCTCGATGCCGGCGAGCGTCGAATCCGCGTCGAGCACCACGGTGCGCGGCGGGAAGGGCGCGAGGCGCTCAGCCAAGGATGTTGCCCGGCGCCATCCGACCAGCCGGATCGAACTCGCGCTTCGCCGCGCGCATGATCGCCACCTGCTCCGGTCCCGCCTGCAGGCCGAGCCACCGGGCCTTGAGCTTGCCGATCCCATGTTCCGCGGCGACGGTCCCGCCCATCGCGATCACCGCGCGCAGGGTGCGCTCGACGACCAGTTCGAGCGAGGCGACCTCGTCAGGGTCCTTCGCGACCCAGTTCTGGTGCGGGTGCCCGTTGCCGATGTGCCCATACGTGACCGCCGGTGGATGGCCCGCCTCGACGGCGAACCCGTTGGCGAGGAGGATCGCCTGCTCGACCTTCTCGATGGGCACCGCCCAATCGGTCGAGATGCGTCGTCCGCCGCGCGCGAGGAACTTCGCGGTGCGTTCGTGCATCGCCGCCGGGACCGCGTGGCGCAGGCGGCGCGCCTCGCGGATCGCCGCCTCGCCCTCGAAGACGCGCACGTCGGCATCGCTCGCGCCATACGTCTCGGCGAGCAGCAGCCACTCGTTGATCTCGAGATCGCCGTCGGTGCAGTCCTCGACGTAGAGCATCACCTGGCCGTCCTGGCCCCACCCGCTCGCCGACGCCGCCCCATGGCCGCCGCCTCGCGCGATCCGGAACGCCTCGGCGTCGAAGTACTCGAGGCAGCGGGGCACGATCTTCCGGGAGCGCCGCGCGGCGCGCGCGAACGCGATCGCCTCGCCCGGCCCGGGGAAGGGGATCCCGAGTCCCGTCTCGCGCTCGGGGCGCGGGAGCAGCGCGAGCTCGGCCGCGACGACGACGCCGAGCGTCCCCTCGCTACCGACGAACCAGTCGACGAGGTCATGCGTGGGCATGTAGCCGACGGTGTTCTTCTCCACCCGCGAGCGGCTGAACTCGCGCACGCTGCCATCGGCGAGGGCGACGGTGAGCGCCCGGACATGCGCGCGCGTCGCGCCATACATGAGCGTGCGCGGCCCGGAGGCATTGCATGCGATCGCGCCACCGAGCGAGCAGGTCTCGTCACTGGTCGGGTCGGGGGCGAAGAAGAGGCCGTCCCCCGCGAGCTGCTGGTTGAGCCGTCCGAGGAGGACGCCGGGTTCCACGCGCGCCGTGCGCGCGGCGACGTCGACGTCGAGCACGCGGTCCATCGCGCGCATGGAGAGCAGCATCCCCTCGCGCGCGATCGAGGCGCCGGTGGTGCTCGTCTGCGCGCCGGCCGGCGTGACGGCAGTGCCCGTCGCGGCCGTGTCGCGCAGCAGCGCGACGACCTCGTCGCGCGAAGTGGGGCGCGCGAGCATCTCGGGGACGTGGCGCAGGCCCGACGCGTCGCGCGCGTAGCCTTCGAGCACCGCCGGATCGCGGACGACGGCGCTCACGCGTCGCGGAACTGCACGATGGTGGCGGTGAGCACGTCGGGGAGGGCGAGCAGGACGCGGCGCACCTCGGCCCCGACGTTGCCATCCACGGCGATCACCGCGAGCGCCTCGCCACCCTGCGCGAGCCGGGCCTGGTGGTACTCCGCGATGTTCACCTGCGCGTCACCGAGCGCGGTGCCCACGCGCCCGATCACGCCCGGCACGTCGTGGTTCGTGAGCACGACGAGCTGTCCCTTCATCGCGACGTCCACATGGTACGGGCCGATGCGGGTGAGGCGCGGCGGGCCGTCGCCCGAGGCGACACCACCCACCCTGAGCTCCTCGCCGCCCGCGTGCAGGCGCACCTCGATCGCGCGCGGATGCGGGGCATCGCCGCCCTCGGCGACGGAGAGTTCGATGCCGCGCGCGGCGGCGATCGCGCGCGCGTTGATCAGGTTGAGCCGGTCGTGCTCGACCGCGCCCTCGAGCGCGCCCGCCGCGGCGGCCGAGAGGAGGACACGCCGCGACGACACCAGCTCGGGACCGGTCTTGAGCGTGATGCCGTCCACCGCACGCGCGCCGCGGTCGGCGAGGCGCGCGCGGGCGACGCTCGCGATGCGCCGCGCGACGACGAGCGCCGGCTGCAGCGCGCGCCAGTCGTCGGGGCCGCCGGTCACGTTGATCGAGCGCGAGAGTTCGCCGTCGAGCAGGGCGTCGCGCACGGCCTCGCAGACGTCGACCGCCACGTTGCGCTGCGCTTCGACGGTGGACGCGCCGAGGTGCGGCGTGAGGAGGAGGTTGGGGACGCCGCGGAAGAGGTGCTCGCCGGTGAGCGGCTCCTTGGAGAACGCATCGAGCGCCGCCCCACCGACGTGCCCGGACCGGAGCGCCTCGGCCAGCGCCGTCTCGTCGATGATGCCGCCGCGCGCGAGGTTCGCGATGATCGCGCCACGCCGCAGCATCGCGAGCTCCGTCGACCCGATCATCCCCTTGGTCTCGTCGGTGAGCGGGACGTGCAACGAACAGAACTGGGAGGCGGCGAGCAGCGATTCCAGTGTCGGCATGCGCCGGACCTGCATCGCGACGAAGCGGTCATCCGGGATGTACGGGTCGTAGGCCACGACCTCCATCCCGAACGCCCGCGCGCGGGTGGCGACGGCCGACCCGATCCGTCCCAGGCCGACGATCCCGAGGACCTTCCCGCGGAGTTCGGAGCCCATGAGCGCCGAGCGCTCCCAGCGACCGTCGTGCATCGACGACTGCGCGCGCGGCAGGTGGCGCAGCAGGCCGATGATCACGCCGAAGAACAGCTCGGCGACCGCGACCGTGTTGCCGGCGGGGGCGTTGATGACCGCGATGCCGAGCTCGGTGGCCGAGTCGAGCGCGATGTTGTCGACGCCGACCCCGGCGCGGCCGACGACCCGGAGCCGCGTTCCCGCGCGGAGGAGCGCATCCGAGATGCGCGTTGCACTCCGCCCGATGATGGCGTCGTAGTCGCCGATGCGGCGGAGGAGTTCGTCGGCGGGGAGGGTGGGGACCTCGTCGACGTGGAACGAGGGGACGGCCCGGAGGAGGTCGAGGCCGTCGGGATCGATCTCGTCAGTGACCAGCAGTCGGTGGGACACGCGCTCGGGGGCGATGGGTGCGCGGGGGGCGTCCCGGAAGTTAGCACCCTGCCGGTCGAATCGCGCCGCGTTCAGCCGCCCCAGCGCCAGGGCACATCGACCGCAACGGGGCGCGCCGGAAGCGTCCGCAGGAAGGCGTAGAGGCGGTCCACCTCCTGTTCGGTGAAGTGGACGAAGCGGTTCCGGGCGGTCCGGCTCATCAACCGAAGCTCGCTCCTGCCGTCGCGGCTCACGCCGGTCCGGAGGAGGGTCCCGAACTCTTCCCGCGTGTAGGCGGCGACGATCGCGAGGTCGGGCGTCCGCTCCGCGACGGGGCCCCCGCCGCGGAGGTCGAACCCGTGGCACTCGTTGCAGGAGGTCATCGCGAGATACTCGCCACCGGCGACCTCCGGCCCGTCCGCGGCGACGGAGGTGAGCATGGGAGGGACCTCGGTGACCAGTTCGGCCGCGTGCATCTCGTCACCGAAGGCGAGCGCCCAGCGCACCTCGAGCGAGTGGTAGGGGACCCCGAGCGTGTCCGGGAAGACCGGATGCAGGCGCAGATAGGCGATGAGGGCGGCGAGGTCGTCGTCGGACAGGTGCCGGAAGTTGTAGGACGGCATCGAGTACAGGGCGCGCCCGTCCCGTCCGATCCCGTGCCGGATCGCCCGCTCGAGGACCTCCGGCGGCTCCTCGCGCGCGTACCGGGCGAGGTTGACGGCGATCACGCGCCCCTGATGCGGCCACTCCGCGGACCAGTCCTTCCCTTCGAGGTTGTCGCCGTGACAGCTGTGGCAGCCGCGCGTGCGGGCGACGCGCTCGCCGGCACCACGCGCGGCGAAGTCCGCACGCACCTCATGCGAGTACGGCGCGGGGGCGGAGAACTGCCGCAGGCGCCACTCGCTCGAACCGTAGACGACGGCGAGCGCGACGACCGGCACCGCCGCCGCGAGGATGGGGACGAAGAGGAACAGCCGGGGAGGCGCGTTCTCGGGCACGCCGGACATTGCGGCGTGGGCCCGGAGGTGGCAAGCTCCGGGATGACCGCGCACTTCGACGTCATCGTGGCCGGGCTGGGTGCCATGGGGAGCCAGACGCTCGCCGAATGCGCGCGCCGCGGCCTGCGGGCCGTCGGCTTCGACCGCTTCGCGCCGCCGCACGACCAGGGCTCGAGCCACGGGAAGTCCCGGATCATCCGGGAGGCGTACTTCGAGGACCCCGTCTACGTGCCGCTGGTGCAGCGCGCGTACGAGAAGTGGGCCGAGCTCGAGGCCGAATCGGGCGTGACCATCTACCGACGGACCGGCGGCCTCTGCTACGGGCCGCCGGACGGCGTGCTGGTCTCCGGCGCGCGACGCAGCGCGGAGTTGCACGGTCTCGCGTATGAGTCGCTCACCGCCTCCGAGATGCGCCAGCGTTTCCCGGCCTTCCTCGTGAGCGACCACTGGGCCGGGATCCTCGAGCATCGGGCGGGGATGCTCGCGCCCGAGGCGGCCATCGGCGCGGCGCTCGGGGTCGCCGAACGGCTGGGGGCGAAGGTGCATCGACGCGAGCCGGTGCTGCGGTGGCAGCAGGAGGGTGATGGCGTCGTCGTCGAGACGGAACGCGGGACCTACCGCGCCTCGCATCTCGTGATCTCGGCGGGGATGTGGGTGCAGGATCTGATCCGCGAACTGGCGATGCCGGTCACGGTGCAGCGCAACGTGCTCTACTGGTTCTCGCCGGCGCGCGACGCGCGGCTCTTCGCCCCCGAGCGCTTCCCGGTCTTCCTCGGCGAGGTGACGGAGGGCGCGATGTGGTACGGGTTCCCCGATACCGGCGACGGCGTGAAGGTCGCGTTGCACCACCACGGGCCGGCGACGTCACCGGGCGAGGTGAACCGCGTCGTGCATCCGTCGGAGGCGATGCACCTGCGCTCGTTGCTCGACCGGTTCATGCCGGCGGCATCGGGGGCGCTGCGTGAGACGGGGGTGTGCACCTACACGAACGCGCCGGACGAGCAGTTCATCATCGACCGGCACCCGGCCGCGGACCGTGTGATCGTCGCGTCGCCGTGCTCGGGACACGGGTTCAAGTTCTCGAGCGCGATCGGGGAGGTGCTCGTGGACCTGGTGCAGGGTCGGGAGAGTCGGTTCGACCTGACACCGTTCGGGCTTGGGCGGGCGGCGCTCACCCGCGCGGGCTGAGGTCCACGCCGGCCACTGTCGCGGCCGGACACCGAGCGGCTAGCGCGGTGCCGCCATCCACGCGGCGAGCGACCGCGCCGCCGTCGCTTGGACCTTCCGACGCATGAAGCGCGTCCCGCCCAGCACGAGACCGGAGACACCGAGCGCCTGGCGTGCCCAGCGCTGGAAGTCGAACCGGTCCACGTGCCGCACGATGAGGCCGTCGCGGAAGGCGAACTCCGCGTGGATGATGTTGTGCACCGGCCGGCCGGTGCCCGAGAAGGTGTACCACGCGTCCCACCGTGCACGGCCCTGCGCATCATCGGCCGTGATCGCCGACGGCTCCACGCGCAGGTCCTTCCCGCGCGCGCAGAGCATCGCCCACATCGCGCCGGCCTGCGGCCCCCGCAGGTCGGGGAAGACCTCGTCGCTGAAGTGCACGTCGCCGTGATAACAGGCGGCCATCGCGGCCGCGTCCCGCCGCTGGAAGGCCTCATAGAACCGGGCGATCAGCGCGGCATGTGGGTGCGTCAACGGATGGCTCCGGTGAGGAGGACTCGGTGGCGCGCATCCCGCGAGCCGAGGTCGACTTCGATGAGATGCAGGTCGCCGTCGCGGCGGATGAGGCGTCCGCCCGACTGCACGCGGAGCCCCGTCGTGCTGCGCACCCGGAAGCGCTGCACGCCGCGCCCCTCGAGCGTCACGACGTGCGTCGCGCCATCGAGCCGCAGGTCGACGAGTCGCGGGCCTGTCACGGGATCCCCGGGTGCCGGGCGCACGTCGGCGGGGACGAGTTCGAGGCCGCCATGATGCCGCACCTCCACGCGCGTCGTGCCCGCGACGCGCACGTCGAGCACCGGGGAGACGTCATGCGGCGTGCGCACCGTCCCGAACCGCGCCGCCGCGCTGTCGATGCGGACGCCGTCGATGGTCGCGCCGAGCGGCAGCGAGGGGGAGAGCGCGACGGTCACCGGTCGCGCGCCGCCCTGCTGCCGCAGCGTGAGCGACAGGCCCTCGCGGGTCCGGATCACCGTCACGTCCAGCGTCCCGCAGCCCGCCGGCAGCCGCTCGACGGCCAGCGAGTCCCAATGCGCCGGCAGCTGCGGGGAGAGCCAGACACGGCAACTCGACGCCTCCGTACGGTACCCGAGCAGCCCGCGCAGCAGGGGCGAGATGATCATCGACGTCGAGAAGAACTGGTCCGGCATCGCCGTGTCGAGCGGTCGGTAGAAGGCGCCGGACATCAGCTCCGGCTGCACGCCGAGGGCGAAGTCATCGCCGGTCTGCGCGACGTCGCGCAACAGGTCGAAGCCCGCCCAGCCCCGGCGCGCGGCGTAGTGCGCCCACGCGGTGAAGCCGGTCACGAACGGCCAGACGGCGCCGTTGTTGTAGTGCAGCGGTTCGTACAGCGGATGACGGCGGTCGAGCGTCCGGACGCCCCAGTCGGTGGTCATCTCCGCACTCGCGACCTGCGCCAGCATCGCGCGTGACCGCTCACCGTCGAGCTGGCCGAACGCGATGGCCGTCGAGGGCCAGGCGGTCAGCGCGTCGTTGAGCGCGATGCGCCCACCGCTGTCCTTGAGCAGCGCGAACGCGTACCGCTGGCTCGGCTCCATCCAGAAGCGGGACTCGAGGCTCCGCTTCGCCGTCGCATGCAGGGCGGTCAGCTCGGCGACGAGGGCGGTCTCCCCCTTGGCCCGTGCGAGGTCGCGCAGTCCGTCGAGGGCCGAGACCCACACCCCCGCGAGGTAGATGTCGGTGTGCAATGCGTCCTGCAGGTTCCCCACCTCGATCGCGCCCGCGCCCGAGGTCGGGTTCTCCATCAGCCCGTCGTCGTCCGTGTCGCTGCGCTTCGACCAGGCGTACGCGCGCAACAGCTTCTCCCACATCCCGTCGATCCACGCCTGATCCCCGCTCGCGCGCCAGTACTCGGCGCAGGCGAGGATCCAGTACGGGGTCGTGTCGCCGTGGTACCAGGTGTAGGGATAGTCCGTGAACCAGGGCAGGTGCTTCGCCGCGTGCGAGATCTCGTGCGGGATCTTCCCGTCCTCGCGCTGGTAGGTGCCGAGGAAGGTGAGCCCCTCGCGCACGAGGTCGAACTGGCCGAGGGCATCCATCGCGAACGAGTTGATCGCGGCGTCGCCACCGAAGTACCAGCCGAAGCCCGGCCGGAAGTTGCCCGTGCCCGCCTTGCCGTAGCCGGCGACGAGCCCGCAGCCGAGGTCGGGATTGCAGGCGCGCTGGCGGTCGAGCGAGACCTTCGCCCATTCGAAGGCCCGGTCGAGCGCGGCGTCCGGCGTGCGGATGCTCACCTGCGTGGTACGGACGCGCTCATAGTGCTCGGCCTTCTCCGCCACGATCCGCGGCGCGTCGGCGACGAGCCGGTCGGCGATCGCCCAGACCGAATCGCGCGGCATGATCCCGCCGGCGATGACGATCGGGAGGAAGTGCGTGCGGGCGAGGGTGGTGTCGATGGCCATCCGGAACTGCGACCCGAATGCCGGTGCGTCGTGCGAGGCGTGCTGCGTCCCGGCGGTGGCCGCCGGGGAGGCGACGACGCCGTTGATCCGCTCCACGCCGCCCTGCGTGAGCTGGAAGCCGCGCCGTGCCACGTTCCAGCCGATGTGCTGTCCGCCGAACCCGCCGGGCCATTGGAGATTGAAGTCGGCGTGCATGCGGACGAGCACCTCGAGCGGCCGCACGCTCTCGACGTCGAGGAGGATCAGCGCGCCCGGCGCGTCGAGCGCGGCGACGATGTGCGCGCGCACGGTGAAGGTCGCGTGCGAGTAGACGATCGTCCGGTAGCCCGGGTGCACCTCCACCCGTTGGGCGATCGCGCGCCCCTCGATCGGCTCATCGTACTCCGGGATGCGGAAGGCGAACGAGAGGTCACGGACGAGCTTCACCGGCCACGTCCACGCCTCGAACCCGCCGGCCTCGTCGCCGAAGAGCGCGGCCCGCCGACCGACGTCGGCGAGGTAGGTGCCCGGTCGCGCCGGCCCCGTCAGGTCGATCGGCGAGGTCGGCAAGGTGAACTTCGGGATGCCGCGCGGCGGCTGCTGTGCGCGAAGGGGGAGGGCCGACGCGCAGACGGCGGTCGCCCAGAGCATGGCGCCGATCGCCATGCGGGCGCCACGTCCCGCGATGCGCTCGCGCGTCACGGCGCGGCGTCCGTGCCGAAGCGCCACTCGGTCGTCGACCGGAGCGTCCGTCCCGGCTCGAGGATGGTGGTCGGGAAGGCGGGCTGGTTGGGCGAGTCCGGGAAGTGCTGTGTCTCGAGGCAGAACCCCGTCCGATGGCGGTAGACCGTGCCGCCCTTCCCGGTGAGCGTGCCGTCGAGGAAGTTGCCCGAGTAGAACTGGACGCCGGGCTCAGTCGTGAGCACCTCCAGCGTGCGGCCGGAGGCGGGGTCGCGCACGAGCGCGGCGCGGACCAGTCCGGAGTCGGCCCGCGTCAGCACGAAGTTGTGATCGTAGCCGCCGCCGAATCGCACCTGCTCCTCGGTCGCGCCGATCCGTTCGCCGATCGCACGGGGCGTGGAGAAGTCGAAGGCCGTGCCCGCCACCGCGCGCAGTTCCCCGGTGGGGATGAGCGTCGAGTCCACCGGCGTGAAGCGATCCGCCGCGAGGGTCAGCTCATGGCCGAGGATGTCCCCCGATCCCTCGAGGTTGAAGTACGAGTGCTGCGTGAGATTCACCGGCGTCGCTGCATCCGTGGACGCCTCGTACTCGATCCGCACCGCGTTCGCGTCGGTCAGCGTGTACGTCACCGCGACGGACAGCGTGCCCGGATAGCCTTCCTCGCCGTCCTTGCTCACGTACCGGAACGTGATGCCGGTCGCGGAGTCGTTCTGGAACGTCTCGGCGGCCCAGACCACCTTGTCGAATCCGCGCAGTCCCCCATGCAGGTGATTGGGGCCGTTGTTCACGGCGAGGACATGCTCGCGGCCCGCGAGGGTGAAGCGCCCCTTCGCGATCCGGTTGCCGTAGCGCCCGACCACCGCACCGAAGTACGGCGACGACGCCTCGTAGGCCGCGAGCGAATCGTAGCCGAGCACGACGTCCCCGAGCGCGCCGGTGCGGTCGGGGACGCGGAGCGCGGTGATGATCGCGCCGTAGGTCATCGCCTGCAGCGTGACCCCGTGGCGGTTGGTGAGCGTGATGCGCTCGACGGCCTCGCCGGTCGCCGTCGCGCCGAAGGGTTCGCGTGTCACCGATCCGCTCCTCGTCTGATCGTCAGCGCCGCGGCAGGCGGCCGCGGCCAGAAGGGTCGCCAGCAGGATGTCGACGTGTCGTCTCATGGTTCGTCTCCCCACACGATGAGTTCACTCACGGCCGTCGCGCCCGGGGCGGCGTGCGCGAAGAGGACGCGCACGCGTGCCGTCTCCACCGGCGCGATCCAGAGCGTGTTCTGCGCCCATGCTTCGGGCCGCTCGGGGTCGCGCCGCGTCACCCGGGCGTCGGTCCAGGCGGTGCCGTCCCAGACCTGCACCGTCATCGCCGCCGGCGGGACGAGGCCACGCCCGTCGGCGACGAGATGCACTTCCACGCGATCGATGCGGCGCGGGCGCTCGAACGCGAGTTCGAGCCAGTCGCTCGGATTCGGCGTGCCGTACGCCGACCAGCGGTTCCGCGAGTAGCGGGTATAGGCGATGCGCGAGTCGACGGCCTGCGCGGCCGCGTCGCGCGGGTTCGTGAACGAGGCGGTGATGATCGGTGTCGGCCGCGCCACCGGCCCCGGGAAGCGCACCGGTACGCGCGTCCACGCTTCGAACTCGCTCAGCCCGACGGCGGCGCCGTCGCGGGGGGTCAGGATCACGCGAAGCGCGCCGGTCTCGGTCCGTGGGAAGCCGATGCGCGTGGCGCGTCGCCCCTCGGGTGTGGCCGGCACGCGCCGCTGCTGCGGCACCTTCACCCACTCGCGGTTCCGCAGGTACTGGAGCTCCATCGACTGCGGCGCGCGGATCACCTCTCCGTCGTCGATGACGTGCAGCGCGACCTCCTCGATCGGCCGGACGATCCCGAACTCAAGCGTGACGGTGTCGGCCGCGTTGGGCGAACCGGCCGAGGTCCATCGATTCGGCGGCTCCCGGTCGTACCAGACGTGCCCGTCGGTGAGGTAGTGCGGCGGGGTTCGCGGCGCGCTCCAGCTCGCGCGCACGCGCGGGAAGGTCCCGCGCCCGTTGTTCACCGCGAGGTTCACCGGACGGTCCACCGGTTCGAGCGGGAGCGGGGCTCCGAGCGAGGCGGTGAGACGGCCGATCGAGTCCTGCCGCGCGACCCGCTTGCCGTCGACCCAGAGACCGAGTCCCGCCCCGCGACCGTACTTCCGGCCGTCGCGGTCCCACAGGATGCTCACCCGATGCCCGCGGTACGCCACGTCATCGAGCGCGAACCAGTCCCACGCTGCGGGGACGAGCGGATTCACCTCGAGCGTGTCATCGTCACGCGGGCGGAGCCCGGCCAGCCCGGTGATCACGTTGTCGGTGAAGCTGGAGTGGAAGTAGTGCTCGCTATGGTAGTAGGTGTCGTGCCCGTCGAACGAGCCGGTGAACGGGTCCGCCGCCTCGGCGATGTACGGTCGCCCGTTCTTCCGCTGCGCCCGCGCGTACTGCAGCAGCAGCGCCGCGTAGTCCTCGCGACTCACATGCGACTGCCGATACCCGTTCAGCAGGTTCGCCATCGCGGTGAGCGTCTGCGCGGTCGCGTACGGCCAGGCGTTGCCACGCCAGACGCAGCAGGTCCGCGAGACGGCGAAGAGCGGATCCCCCCGTTCGGCGGTCGTCGGGCCCATCGGTGCGGCGAAGTGCGCCGTGTCCATCAGGAACCGCCAGGCCGCCTCGTAGCCGCTGTCGGGGAGGCTGAACTGCCAGGGGACGTAGCCGAGGAGCTCGCGGCCGTGCGCGTCCCCCTCGAAGCGCCCCGATTCGTAGACGCGGTCGAGGCGCCGGATGCCATTCGATTCGTCGCGCGCCGCCTGATGGAGGAAGAACTCGCGGCGCGGATCCCAGAGCTCGTCCTGCACGCGGCGCTTGAGGTCGGCCGCGCGCGCGCGGTACTCCGTCGCCGTCGCGGTGTCGCCGAACTTCGTGGCCGCGCGCGCGATCGCCAGTGCATCGGCGAAGAGGTAGCTGTTGAGCGTCGGGCGGAAGCCGCGCGCCCCTTCCACCGTGTCCGCGGTCTGCATCGCGTTGATGCCGACCTCCATCCCGTCGTGGAGACCATCCCACTCGAACATCCGGTGCTCGGCGTCCCAGTGCTCGCGCATCCACCCCTCGTACTGGGCGAGCATGTGGGGCAGGGAGGTGCGCAGGAAGGCGGGGTCGCCGTGGACGAGGTAGGTCGCCCAGACCGCGTCACCGTACCAGTTGCTGTAGCTGCGCGGCTGCGCGCCGGGCGTCTCGAACCAGTAGCGCGCGAAGTCCTCGGCGTAGCGCCGGTCCTTGAGCCATCGCACCTCGTAGAGCTGGTGCCCGAGCGGGCAGCTGATGGCGCCGTACGCCCCGGACCAGAACGGCCGGTCGATGAACTCCGTGAAGGTGTAGCCGGTCGTCGGATCGCCGTAGGTCAGGTGCCGCGTGACGAGCTCCCACCGGTAGTAGTACGTTGCGTCGAGTGCCGAATCGGGGGACTCGAAGAACGGGATGTTCCGCTCGTACCAGGCGAAGTCGCGGTTCACCCACCAGGTCTGGCGCTCGAGGAGGGCGCGATGGTCGAGGAGGGCCGTGTCGCGCGCGCAGCCGCCGCAGCAGGTGGCGACGGCGAGCGCGGCGATCGTGCGACGGAGCGGGGAGGGGCGCATGGGATTCCCCTAAGTTCCGCTCCCCGTGGCCCCGCGCAACCTTGCGCATCCGGCCGGGAGGTGAATGTTCGACGGGAAACCCGGAGGCTTCATGTCCCGTCGCCGCGTCGCGCTCCTCGTCGCACTGTCCACCGCCGGCCTGCCGGCCACGACGGTCGCACAACCCGCCACGCCGCGCCTCGAAGGCTGGAACGCGACCTACGCGCTCCCGGCCGGGTGGCGCATCACCCAGCAACAGGGGCGCGTGCACGCGCTCGCGCCCGCGACGAACGACCTGCTCGTCTACGTCGTTGCCGGCCCCTACCAGACCTTCGACGAGGTCGCGCTGGAGCTCCCCAAGGCCTTCCAGCTCCTCGGCGTCACGGGGATGCCAGCGAGCCAGCCGGTCGCCTCCACCGTGCGGCAGATGCGCGCGATGACCGCGGACTACATGGGACAGGATCGCAGCGGCATGCCGATCCAATCGCGCGTGATCGCGGTGCTCTCGTCGCAGGGAAGCGGCGTCGTCGTGCTGGGTTTCGCGCGCGCCGGCGGTGCCACGGCGCTGGCTCCCGCCCTCGATGCCGTGGTGCAGGGCCTCGAGGTCACCGGTCCTCCGGTGGTCAACCAGCAGGCGGTCGCGGCGCTGCGCGGGAAATGGATGGCGTACAGCGGGCGCGCCGATGGCGGGAGCGGGGTGCTCGGGAGCACGTCCCGGAGCGCCGAGGAGACCGTCGAGTTCGACGGACAGGGCCGCTTCGCGTATGCGTCGTCCGCGTCCGTGAGCGTCACCACCCCCGGGATGGGCGGCATGGCCGGCGGCGCGAGCGCGGCCAACGATCAGGGGACGTACACCGTCATCGGCACCACGCTCGTCGTGCGCGGACAGCGGGGGATGTCGGCGTTCGAACTGCAGCTCCAGGGCGACCGGATCGTGGCCGACGGCAAGACCTACCTGCGGATGAACTGAGTCGGGGACGACGGCGTGCGCCGCCCCCGACTCGGTTCACGCTCAGCGCTTCACGGCCGCTTCGAAACCCTGTCGGGCCGTAGCGTACATCCGCCGCATCGCGCCACTCACGAGCGGGCCGGCCCCTGCCTCGTTCCCCGCGTCGAACAGCGGAGCCGGGTCGTACTCGATGTTCAGCTGCTCCGCCTTCGCGTAGTTCTCCCCGGCGAGCTGCGCGGTGACGTAGAGCGCGAAGTCGAGGCCCGCCGTCACGCCGGCGGCCGTGATCCGATTGCGATCCTGCACCACGCGCTCCTTTACCGGCGTCGCCCCGTACGTCGAGAGGAGGTCGTGCACCAGCCAGTGCGACGTCGCGCGGTAGCCGCGGAGCAGCCCCGCCGCGCCGAGCACGAGCGACCCGGTGCAGACACTCGACACGAACTTCGCCTTCGGCGCGCGCGCGCGCAGGAAGTCGAGGACCTGCGCGTCGCCGAGGGCACCGATCGTCCCCACGGTGCCACCGGGAACGAACAGCACGTCGAGCTCCTCGGGGCATTCGGTGAACGGGATCGTGTTCACGACCACGCCGCGGCCCGCCGGCACGGCCATCTTCGTCTTCCAGACGAGATGCACATTCGTGTTGAGCAGGTCCGAGAAGACGGTGAGCGGGCCGAGCAGGTCGAGCGGATACATGCCGGGGTACGCCATCATCGCGATCTGCCGGGGCCTGCTCGGCGCGATGCGCTCCTTCATCTGCGCGTTCCCGTCCGCGAGGTCGTCGACGAAGCGCTGCATGGTGCGCATCATCGGGTCCTGTTCCTGCGCGAGCGAAGGGGTGGCGGGGAGCGCGTGATCGGACCGGCCCGAGGTGGCCGGGTCATCGATGGCGACGGGGTCGGTACCGAGCGCGTCGCCGAGATGGTGTGGGGCCGCGAGCGCGGCCGCGCCGAGGGCGATGCGTGTTCCGAAGGCACGCCGGCTGAGCGGCGCGCGCGAGGGGTCGTGCGTCATGGGACTCCAACGGTCGATGAGTGTGCGCGCACGGCGCCGGAGTGGGCGTGCGCGGCCAGCGGGTGTCGCGATGGGCGACCCGGCTAGGCGACCGGTGGGCCGTTGGCGAAGGGAAGGCGGAGCTGGTCGTGCGCGGCACCGATGGCCGCCGGGACGAGGCCGCGCGGTGCGCGGTGCTCGGCGATCGCCGCACCGCGCACGGTCGCAGCGGGCGGCAACAGCAGCACGAGCGCCCCGCCGCAATCGCCAGGACACTGACACCCATCGGGTGCGCCGTCCGGCGCCGGGGCGGTCGGCCGCGACCCGTGCGGCACGCCGTGATGCGTCGCCGGATCGGTCGCGTCCGTGGCCGCCGCCAGGCGCGCCGAGTGCATCGGGCACCACGCTTCGGCGATCGTCGCCACCCAGAAGAGGGCGAAGAGCGCGAGGGCCGCCGCGGCGACCGGACGGCGGGTCCGTGGGGGATGCATCGCCGGAGAACTTACGGGCGCCGGCGCGCCTTGGCCACGAGCCAGAGCCAGTAGAGCGCCAAGATCGGGAAGAGAAGGACCGAGAGGAGCGAGAGCTGGACCACGACCGCAAAGGCCGCATCGGCCGCGGTCCCTCGCACCTCGGTCCGCCGCAGACCCGCCATGAACTCGAAGACAGCTCGCTCGAGGTTGAGCGCGCTCAGCGTCACGATCACGAAGGTCATCGGGAAGAGCGTTCCCACCGTGACCGCGTCGCCGGCGAGCCCTGCGACCCGGCGCAGGAACCAGAAGAGGAGCGCGAGGCGCCAGATCGCGACCACGGCGAGGAACCACGCGTTGGCGGACTGCGCGGCCTCGAGCGTCATGAAGCGCTCGACCGGGATGGCGTAGAGCAGCGCAGGAGGGGACGTCAGCGTGACGAACACCAGCACGTTGCGGTACGTCCAGCGCACGGGGCGGAGCGGGGCGTTCAGGACCCAGAGCAGCGCGGCGAGCGCGAAGACGTAGGCGATCGAGCCGAGGCCGAGCCACTGCCACCACTCGGCGCGGGGATTGTCCCAGTAGCGGCCGATCCCGGCGAGCCACGTGGTCCCGAGCCCGAACGCGAGGAACCGCTGCCACTCGTCGGCGATGCGCCGCGATGGGGCGCGGAAGACCAGCACCCCGAGCGCCTCGCGGATCACCTCACGCGTCGGCCGGAGGGCGGCCAGCACTAGAACACGCGTCGATCCAGCCGTGCGACCGTGAACTTCGCGGTGTCGGCGATCGCCATGACGGTCATGACCCCGGCCTGGACGGGATCGGTGACGACGAGATCCGCCGCGTCGGGCACCGATCCGGCCATGTTGAGGCTCACGACAAGGAGGCCTTGGGCCCGCACCTCGCGGACGGCCTGCTCGATCTCGCCGCCCATCAGCGAGCCGGCGAGCACGAGCGCCTTCGCGCGCGGGAGCCGCGCCACCGCGCGCACGGCGTCGGCGAGCGGCTTCTCACCGACGAGCGGGATGGTGTCGACCGAGATGCGTTCGCCGCGGATGTTGTGGCGGTCGGCCTCGCTGATCGCCCCGATCGCCACCTGACCGACCTGCGCCCCACCACCCATGATGATCAACCGCTTGCCGTAGATCGACTGGAGCGTCGCCACACGGTCGGCGCCGCGGACGATCGGCAGCGCGGTCAGCTCGGCGAGCATCGCGTCCGGTGCGCCGGGCACCTCGATCTCGAAGTAGACCGCGGTCTCGGTCTCGCGCGCCGAGAGGATCTCGACGGTCGTGATGTCGCCCGCATGGCGCGCGATCACGCCGGTGAGCTGGTGCAGGATGCCCGGGCCGGTCCCGGTGCGGAGCATGATGCCGAGTCGATCGCTCACGGAGAGGCCTTGGAGAGGAGTGCCACGAATCTACGCCCGCGTCCGCGCGTGGGGAGGCGGGGGAAAGGAGAGCGCCCCCGGACCGCTCACGCGACCCGGGGGCACTTTCGTCCTTCGACCTTCGTCCTTCCTCCTCGACCTTACATCGCGACCGGCGACAGCAGGTCATTCACCGCCTTCTTCAGCATGTCGACCTTGGGCTGATCGCACGAGCCGGCGCGGTCGCCGTCGAGCTCGGTGGAGAGCTTGCGCAGGGCATCGGCACGGGCCGACCCGGACGCGCGTTCGGCGGCAGCCAGTTCGCGGCGCACCGCGCTCACGCGCGAGGCCGAGAGGCAACGGCCGCGCTCCAGCTGGTCCACGAAGGCCTTGGCGAGCGAGAAGCTCGCCGGCCATTCGATCTTCGGCTGACCCTGCGCGTTGAGGTAGTTCCAGCGCACCGTCTTGGCCGCGTCGATCTCGTTCTGCGAGATGTAGGGACTCGGGACGAGTTCGGCGACGTCCATGCCGCGCGCGATCTCCGAGCTCACGATGGCGCCGTTGTACCAGTACACCGACCACGAGCCGCCGCTCACCATGCGCGTCGAGTCGATCGGGCCGCGGTCGAAGAACGCGATCTCCTTCGGATGCGCCGCATCGGTCCAGTCGAACACCGAGATGCCGCCCTGGTACCAGGACTGGACCATCACGTCGCGGCCGGGGATCGGGATGAGCGAACCGTTGTGCGCGACGCAGTTCTCCTGCTCCGTCTGCACGGTCGGGATCTTGTAGTAGCTCTGGAAGACGAGCTTGTTGTTCTCGATCGTGAAGATCGCGTCCGAGCCCCACTCCTGCTTGTCGCCGGCGCGGCACTTCGGGCCGCCGCCGCCGCCCCACTCGTCCGAGAAGAGCAGCTTCGTGCCGTCGTTGTTGAAGGTGGCCGAGTGCCAGTAGGCGAAGTTCGAGTCGGCGACCGCATCGAGGCGGCGCGGGTTCATGACGTCGCTGATGTCGAGCAGGATGCCGTGGCCCTCGCAGGCGCCGCCGGCGAGCCCCCGGGCCGGGTAGACCGTGATGTCATGGCACTGCCGCGTCGGCGCGATCGGCGTGCCGTCCGCCGCGGGCCGCTGGAAGACGCGGTCGATGATCGGCTGGAGATTGGCGCGGAAGGTCGCCGTGTCGGCCGCGGTCGGCGTGCCGGTGCCGCCACGCGCCTTCATGATGGAATCGAGTTGCGAGCGGACGATCTGGCCGCCCACGATCATCTCGCTGCCGTTGACCGGGTTCCGGGCGATGAAGCCGCCGGCCGCGCGCGCCGCGCTCACCTGCCGGGCCGCTGCCGCCTGGTCGGCCTCGGAGAGGCCGTGCGTGTTCACGCGGGTGAGACCGGTGAAGATGTTCGCGCGGTTCGCGACCGCGGCCGCGGCGGGATTCGCGAGCGGGACCTTGATGATCTCGATGCGCCAGAGGGCCGAGTTCTCCTCGCGATCCGGCGCCGCGTTCACGCACGTGGCGAGCTCGGACGTCGGCCGCACGCCGGCCGACCCCGAGACGTAGATGTAGACGTTGTCCTTGTCCTTCGGGTCCTCGACCACCGTGTGGGTGTGCGAGCCGCGGCAGGTCTGGACGTTCGCGACGAGCTTCGGGTTGCGGATGTCGCTGATGTCGAAGATGCGGACGCCGCGCATGCGGTTCGGGCTCGAGGGCTCCGGCACGCCGCCCGGCGCGCAGTCCACGCGCCCGTTGTTCGCCTCAGCCGACATGAACATCAGGTTCCGGTACACCGAGACGTCGTTCTGCGACGCCGGGCAGGTGTACGCGACCACGAGCTTGGGGTCCGACGGGTTGGAGATGTCCCACACCACCGGGCCGTTGTAGTTGCCCTGGATGACGTAGTTGCCGGTGAAGGCGAGGTCGGAGTTGGTGATGCCGAGGAAGCCCTGCGGCGAGACGGCCTTGGCGACGACCTTCATGTGCTGCTGCACCTCGCCGGCATTCATGAGCCCGGCGCGGAGGCCGACGCGCGGGTCGGCGAGGCGCTGCGCGAGTTCGTCGTTCGGGGCCGGCGCCGGTGCGGCGGCGGGCGTGCGGGCGCAGGCGCCGAGCGCGAGCGCGCCGAGCAGCGCGATCCGGGCCGCGAGGCGGGGGGTCGAGCGCGTGGGGGCGAGAGACATCTCGTACCTCGAGTTGGGGGAGCGGGACGGACAGGGCGGAACACGGCGCCCCCGGCCGACTCGACCGGGGGCGCCGCCCTTCATACTACCACCAACGGCGCTCCGCCGTTGGACCGGGGCGACGTTACATCGCCACCGGGCTCAGCAGATCGTTGACCGCCTTCTTCAGCATGTCGACCTTCGGCTGGTCGCACGAGCCGGCGCGGTCGCCATCGAGCTCGGTGGAGAGCTTGCGCAGGGCATCGGCACGGGCCGACCCCGACGCGCGTTCGGCGGCAGCCAGTTCGCGGCGCACCGCGCTCACGCGCGAGGCCGAGAGGCAACGGCCGCGCTCGAGCTGGTCCACGAAGGCCTTCGCGAGCGAGAAGCTCGCCGGCCACTCGATCTTCGGCTGACCCTGCGCGTTGAGGTAGTTCCAGCGCACCGTCTTGGCCGCGTCGATCTCGTTCTGCGAGAGGTGCTCGCTCGGAGTCAGCTCGGCGACGTCCATGCCGCGCGCGATCTCCGAGCTCACGATGGCGCCGTTGTACCAGTACACCGACCAGGAGCCGCCCATCGCCATGCGGGTCGAGTCCACCGGGCCGCGGTCGAAGTAGGCGATCTCCTTCGGGTTCTTCGCGTCGGTCCAGTCGAACACCGAGATGCCGCCCTGGTACCAGGCCTGCACCATCACGTCGCGGCCGGGGATCGGGATGAGCGAACCGTTGTGCGCGACGCAGTTCTCCGTGGACGTCTGCACGGTCGGGATCTTGTAGTAGCTCTGGAAGACCAGCTTGCCGTTCTCGATCGTGAAGATCGCGTCCGAGCCCCACTCCATCTTGTCGCCGGCGCGGCACTTCGGGCCGCCGCCGCCGCCCCACTCGTCCGAGAAGAGCAGCTTGGTGCCGTCGTTGTTGAAGGTGGCCGAGTGCCAGTAGGCGAAGTTCGAGTCGGCGACCGCATCGAGGCGACGCGGGTTCACCGGGTCGGAGATGTCGAGGAGGAGACCGTGGCCCTCGCAGGCGCCGCCGGCGAGGCCGCGGGCCGGGTACACCGTGATGTCATGGCACTGCGAGCCCGGGTTCATCGCACCGCCGGGGGCGGCGGCACCACCGAACATCCGGTTGATCATCGGTTGCAGGCCCGCGCGGAACGCGGCCGAGTCGGCCCCCGTCGCCGCGCCCGTGCCGCCGCGCGTGCGCACGATGCTGTCGAGCTGCATCTTCGCGAACTGGTCGGGGAGGACGATCACCTCGCCGCTGCCCGGGATCTCCGCCGTGAAGGCGCCGCGCGCACGCGCCGCGGCGAGCGTCGCCGCCGCCGCCTCCTTGTCCGCCTCCGAGGGCCCATGCGAGCGCGTCGAGGTGAGGCCGGCGAAGATGTTGGCCCGGTTCACGACCGCGGACGCCGCCGGGTTCGCGAGCGGGACCTTGATGATCTCGATGCGGAGCAGCGAGGAGTTCGGGTTCTTGTCCGGCGTCTCGCGCACGCACTCGGCGAGCTCGGTCTGCGGACGCACGCCCGACGAGCCGGAGACGTAGATGTAGATGTTCTCCTTGTCCGCCGGGTTCTCGACCACGGTGTGCGTGTGCGAGCCGCGGCAGGTCTGGACGTTCGCGACGAGCTTCGGGTTGCGGATGTCGCTGATGTCGAAGATGCGGACGCCGCGCATGCGGTTCGGGCTCGAGGGCTCCGGCACGCCGCCGGTCCCGCAATCCACGCGGCCGTTGTTCGCCTCGGCCGACATGAACATCAGGTTCCGGTACACCGAGACGTCGTTCTGCGACGCCGGGCAGTTGAACGCCACGACGAGCTTGGGGTCCGACGGGTTGGAGATGTCCCACACCACGGGGCCGTTGTAGTTGCCCTGGATGACGTAGTTGCCGGTGAAGGCGAGGTCGGAGTTGGTGATGCCGAGGAAGCCCTGCGGCGAGACGGCCTTGGCGACGACCGAGCTCGCCGCTCGGGGTCGGCGTGGTCGACGGCGGCGTGGCACCCGAGCAGGCCGCGGTCGCGAGCAGCGCGAACGCGAAGATCCGGGAGGTGAGAGCGGACACGCCAGGATGGCGCTGGGGGGCGAGAGACATCAACGACTCCTCGTGGGGTGGAAGGACGACAACGGGACTGCGTGCGACCGCGGCGGCCTCAGGGCGAAGCCGGCATCACGCCGCGCTGGATCATCATCTGCATCATCCGGCGGATCTCGGTGGTCTGGTCGACCTCGACGTCCGCAGCGAACTTGAAGATCGCCTCGTTCTGGCCGGCGCCGTGGCTCGCGAAGAGCTCCTTGACCATCGACACGGCGCCGCGGTGGTGCTGGATCATGAACTGGAGGAAGAGGACGTCGAACGTCTCGCCGCGCGCGGCCGAGAGGGAGTCCATCTGCTCCGGGCTCAGCATCCCCGGCATCATCGCCGAGTGCATGCCATGCATCGCGTGGTCCATGATGACATTGCCCAGCGAGTCGAGGCGGGGCGGGGCGACGTTGCGCTCCTCGAGCCAGGCCTGCATGAGCGCGATCTCGTCGGTCTGGGCGTTGATGATGCGCGCGGTGAGGCGCAGCAGTTCATCGCTCGCGCCGCGGCTCGGGGCCCACTTCGACATCACGATCGCCTGGGCGTGGTGATGGATCATGCCCGACATGAAGTCGATGTCGGCCTGGGTGTACGGGTAGCGCAGCGAGTCCTGCTTCGCGCGCTGGCGGGCGGCGTCGAGCCCCATCACATAGTTGTCGGCGGTGGGGCGCGGCGCGCGGGCGCCACCGCAGGCGGCCAGAAGGAGCGCGGCGGCGACGGAGAGGGCGAGGTGGGGGCGGGGCATGGGCGGGTACGGTCGATCGGTTGGACAGCCGACGCTGGGGAGAGGTTGCCAGCAGAATGTACTACGCGGCCGACGGCCCGGGGTTGCGGCTTGACGGGCCGCGATGATGGTCATATGCTGAACCACATGGTTCAGTATAGCAGCGCCCTCGATCGTGCGTTCACCGCGCTCGCCGATCCGACCCGTCGAGGGATCCTCGAGCGGCTGGGTCAGCAGAACGCGAGCATCTCCGATCTCGCGGAAGCATTCGGGATGTCGCTCACCGGGGTCCGGAAGCACGTCGCGTTGCTCGAGACCGCCGGGCTCGTGCGCTCAGAGAAGGTCGGACGCACCCGCACTTGCCGGCTCGGTGCGCGGTCGCTCGACGACGAACTCGCCTGGATCACCCGCCACCGCCGGCTGGTCGCCGCGCGGCTCGATTCCCTCGGGGCGTTCCTCGAGGCCACCGCTGGAGACGCCTGACATGACCGATACCGCCGCCACCCGCGCGAGCATCACGCCCCTCTCCGACCGCAGTGCCCGCATCGAGCGGATCTTCAACGCCCCGCCCGCGCGCCTCTGGCGCGCCATGACGGAGCCGGCGCTCATCGCGCAGTGGTGGGGACGCGGGAATCCGCTGGTGGTCGAGAAGCTCGACCTGCGCGCCGGTGGGCACTGGCGGTACATCGAGCACTCGGACCATGGCACGCATGGCTTCGAGGGGCGCTTCGCCGAGGTCGATCCGCCGCACCGCATGGTCCAGACCTTCGAGTGGGACGGCATGCCCGGGCATGTCATGCTCGATGCCTCCACGCTCGAGGACCTCGGCGATGGGCGCACGCGCCTGGTGACCGTCTCCACCGCGATGACCAAGGAGGACCTCGAGGGGATGCTCGCGAACGGCATGGAGGACGGCATGAACGCGAGCTACGCCGCGCTCGACCGCGTGCTCGCGTCGCTCGCCGCGGATCGGCCGTTCCCAACGCGCGAGGCGCCTGCGACCGTCCGGCCCGCCGTCACGGTCCCGACGATCGAGGTGAAGGCGGGCACCGGGACGGCGATGCACGTCCTCGTGGGGCCGCAGCAGGGTGACACGAACTTCGCGTTGCGCCGCTTCGTGATGCAGCCGGGCGGCGGGATGCCCCTGCACACCAACCTCGTCGAGCACCAGCAGTACGTCCTGCGCGGGAAGGCGCGGATCACCATCGGCTCGCAGGTACATGAGGTGGCGGCCGATCACACGCTGTTCATCCCCGCCGGCGTCCCGCACTCGTACGACGTGGTCGAGGGGCCGTTCGAGTTCATCTGCGTGGTGCCGGACCGTCCGGATCAGGTCACGCTCGTGGGCGCCTGCTGATCGAGTGGGGAGCGGGCACCCGGTCGGGTCCGCGCTCGCTGTGCTCAGGGGGCGAACGTAAGTTCACCCGCGCCTTCCCACCGCGAGTGTGCCAGATGAACCGACCGATCCTGCCGCGCGTCGCCCTCGCGGCCTGCCTCAGCGTGTTGTTCGCCGTCCCTGGGCGTGCCGTCGTCGCGCAGGTCGGCCAACGCCCGGTGTCCGCTGCGCGCGCGCCCACCTACGCACAGCTTCTCGCGCTGTTCACGGAGTGGCGCGCCTTCGAGGAACCGCCGCGCATCGACGGCATCCCGGACTACACGCCGGCGACGAACTCGCGTCGGCTGGTCGCGCTCGAGGCGATGCAGGTCCGGCTCGCCGCGATCGACACGGCTGGCTGGAGCATCCCGGAGCAGGTGGACTGGCACCTCGTGCGCGCCGAGATGAACGGCATGCGCTACCATCTCACGGTCCTCCAGCCCTTCGCGCGCGACCCGGCCTACTACGCCTCGGTGCGCCCGGAGGAGAGCGACACGCCGGCCGAGGAGGGGCCGACCATCCATGGCGCGGTCCGGCTCTGGAAGTACGCGGTCTGGCCGCGCACGGTGCTCGACACGCCGAGGGCGCTGAGCGCCGAGGAGGCCGCGCGACTCGCCGCGGAGCTGCGCCCGGTGCCGGCGCTCCTCCGCCAGGCGCGCGTGAATCTCGCCGGGGCCAACGCACGCGACCTCTGGGTGGGCGGCGTTCGCGCCTTCGAGGAGCAGGCCGAGGTGCTGGAACAGTTGCGCGGCAAGGTCGCCGGCACGTCGGCCGAGCTCACACGCACCGTCGAGGCGGCGCATGGCGCGACCCTCGCCTTCGCGCAGTGGCTCCGGGACGAGACGCCGCGGCGCACCGGTCCGTCGGGGATCGGCAAGGACCAGTACACCTGGTACCTCCGGAACGTCCTGCTGATGCCGCTCTCCTGGGAGGATGAGGTCACCATCACCCGGCGCGAGCTCATGCGGGCGCACGCGTCCCTGCGCCTCGAGGAGACGCGGAACGCATCGCTCCCGCCCATGCCGGTGGCCGAGTCGCCCGCGGCGTACGCGGCGCTGCAGGAGCGGGCGATCGGCCGCATGATGCGCTTCGTCAACGAGAAGCGGTTCACTACGGCCGAGCCCTGGTTCGAGCGCGCGCTGCGCGAGCGGATGCCGGGGTTCTCGCCGGAGTCGACGCGAAACTTCTTCTCCCAGGGGAACCACCGCGACCCGCTCCCGCTCTGGAGCCACCTCTGGCACTGGTGGGACAACATGCGGATCCGCGTGGCGCCGCACCCGAGTCCGATCCGCCGCACGCCGCTCCTGTACAATGTGTGGATGAGCCGCGCCGAGGGCATGGCGACGGTGATGGAGGAGTGGATGATGCACGCCGGGCTCTACGACGACAGCCCGCGCTCGCGCGAGATCGTCTGGATCATGCTCGCCGCCCGTGTGGCCCGCGGACTCGGCAACCTCTACGCGCACAGCAACGAGTACACGATGGCCCAGGCGGCCGACTTCCACGTCGCCTGGACGCCGCGCGGCTGGATGCGCCGCGACCCGCTGCTCGGCTTCGAGCAGCATCTCTATCTCCGCCAACCCGGCTACGGGGCGGCGTACGTCACCGGCGGTCGCCTGATGGAGGAGGCCATGGCGCAGCGCGCGCGCCAGCTCGGGTCCGCCTTCACCATGCAACGCTTCTTCGATGAGGTGAACGACGCCGGGATGATCCCGGCGTCGCTCATCCACTGGGAACTGACGGGCGATGACCGGATGATCCGCGACCTCGCCCGCACCACGCCGCTCCCGCCCCGTCCCTGACCCCGACCATGCCCACCACCATGCTCCCTCCGTTCGCATCGCGCACCGCTCTGGCGGCGCTCCTCGCCCTCGTCGCCGTCCCGCTCGCCGCGCAGACCCCGGCGGCGCCGCTCACCGACGGCCTGCGCTTCCGCACCATCGGCCCGGCCGCGATGTCCGGTCGCATCGTCGACCTCGCCGTGGTCGAGGCGACGCCGCATGTCTTCTACGCCGCCTCCTCGACCGGTGGCCTCTACAAGACGACGAACAACGGCACGACCTTCACGCCGCTCTTCGGTGACCAGGGCACGCACTCCATCGGAGCGATCGCCGTGCATCAGCGCGACACGAACGTCGTGTGGGTGGGCACCGGCGAGCGTGCCAACCGGCAGAGCTCGTCGTGGGGCGACGGGGTGTACCTCTCGCGCGATGGCGGCCGGACGTTCCGCAACGTCGGGCTCCGGAACTCGGCGCACATCGGGCGGATCGTGCTGCATCCGGCTGATGCCAACGTCGCCTACGTCGCGGCGATGGGCACGCTCTGGTCGTCGAACGAGGAGCGCGGGCTCTACGTGACGCGCGACGCGGGGGCGACCTGGACCCGCGTGCTCTTCGTCGATGCGGAGACCGGCGTCGCCGACATCGCGATGGACCCGTTCGACTCGATGACGCTCTACGCGGCGAGCTACCAGCGACGCCGCACGCCCTTCGGCTTCAACGGCGGCGGGCCCGGCAGCGCGCTGTGGAAGTCCACCGACGGCGGCATGACCTGGCGCAAGCTCACCAAGGGTCTGCCCGACGGCGAGCATGGCCGTATCGGCATCGGGATCTTCCGCGGGGATTCGCGCATCGTGTACGTGAGCGTGGAGCAGGGGCTGCGCTACACCGCCTCGACGAACTACGAGGAGCCGCAGGCAGGGCTCTATCGCTCCGATGACCGCGGCGAATCCTTCGTGCAGCAGAGCACCTGGAACCCGCGGCCGATGTACGCGAGCCAGGTGATCGTCGACCCGGTCGATCCCTGCCGCCTCTACATGATGAACTTCTTCTCGATGTCCACCGACTGCGGAAAGACGTCGCGGCAGGTTCGACAGTCGCTGCACGGGGACGACCGCTTCATGTGGATCAACCCCGCGAATCCGCGCCACCTCATCAAGGCCGATGACGGCGGCATCGGCATCAGCTACGACCGCGCGGTGACCTGGCAGTTCATCGCCGACCTCCCGGTGAGCCAGTGGTACCGCGTGACCGTCGACAACCGCAGGCCGTACCGCGTCTACGGGGGACTGCAGGACAACGGCTCCTGGGCCGGGCCGTCGATGTCGTACCGGAGCGAGGGCATCACCAACGACGACTGGGTGAAGTGGGGCGGGGGCGACGGCTTCCACAACGTCATCGACACCACCGACAACACCACACTCTATTCGGCGTCGCAGTTCCTTGGCCTCTCCCGCATCAACCTCGCGACGGGCGAGGAGCGCGGCATCCGGCCCGGCGACCCCACCGGAGCGATCAGCGCGCGCCGCAACTGGGAGACGTGGGGCGACATGGCGGCCGCGCCCCAGCGCCTGGGGAATGCGATGGCCCCGGCGAACTGGGACGCGCCGATCATCCTCTCGCCGCATGACGCGCGGACGGTGTACGCGGGGACCAACATCCTCTGGAAGAGCGTTGACCGCGGCAACACCTGGACCGCCCTCGGCGACCGCACCACCGGCATCGACCGGCGCACCCTCCCGATCATGGGGCGCATGCCGGACGCCGCCACCCGCTCGCTCGACGACGGCGTGCCGTACTGGCCGACGGTGAGCGCGATCGCCGAGTCGCCGCGCGTGCGCGGCGACCTCTGGGTGGGCACCGACGACGGGAACGTGCAGCACAGCACTGACGGCGGCCGGACCTGGACTGAGCTCGCGGGCAAGCTCACCGGCCTTCCGCGTGGGGCCTGGATCAACGGCATCGAGGTGTCGCGGCACGCGAGCGGTCGTGTCTACGTCGTGGCGAACAACTTCCGCAACGGCGACAACGCCAACTACGTCTATCGGACCGACGACGGCGGACGCTCCTGGTCGCGCCTCGACGGCGGGCTCCCCGCGGCGCGTGTGGCACGCACGCTGCGCGAGGACCTGATCAACCCCGACCTCCTCCTCCTCGGCACCGAGTTCGGGCTCTTCTGGAGCAACGACCGCGGCGCGTCGTGGGCCGAACTGCGCGGCCAGATGCCGCTCATGGCCCACAACGACCTCGTCCTGCACGCGCGCGAGCATGACCTCGTGCTGGCGACGCACTCCCGGGGCATCTGGATCCTCGATCACATGAACGCGCTGCGCGAGCTGACGCCTGCCGTCGCGGCGCGTCCGTTGCACCTGTTCCGGATGCGCGCGGCGGAGGAGATCCGCTATCGCGACGCGCTCGGGCATGTGGGGGACGTCTTCTACACGGGGGAGAACCCGCCCAAGGGCGCGATCATCGACCTCTGGTTGAAGGACGCCGGCGCCGCGACGGTCACCATCCACGATGCGGGCGGCGCGGAAGTCGCGCGCCTCACCGTGAACGGCAAGCCGGGGATCAATCGCGCGATCTGGGACCTGCACTACGCGAACAACGGCCCGTTCGTGCACCTCGGGACCTACGAGGTGCGCGTGGCGGCCGCCGGCACCACGGTCTCGGGACGCCTCGAGGTCCGCGAGGATCCGCGCATTCGCGTGGCGCCCGCGGTTCGGCGCGCGCACACCGAGACGATGCGGCGACTGGCCACGTTGCGGAACGAGACGCGGGCGCTCGGCGCGAGCATCGCGGCGGCGGTCCGCGCGTTGCCGGCCGATCTGCCGGCCGAGGCGCGGGCCCGCATGCAGCGGATGTCGGCCGAGGCGACCGAGCTCGCGTCGCGCGCGCAGCGCCTCTATGGCGAGGCCGACGGCGAGATCGGGCCGCTGAGCGCGCTCGAGCGGGAGCAGGAGACCTTCTATCGTCGGATGCTCGATGAACTGCGGCGCTCGGCGACGGCGGCAGGCGTTCGATGAGCGTCCCAGCGCGTCACGCGCCTGCCGCGTAACCCGAGCGACACGACCTTCCCACTCGCAGAGGACCCCCATGTCCGGCCCGTTCACCCCCATCGCGCGTCTCGCCGCGCTGCTCCTGGCCGCCGCCCCGCTCTCCGCGCTGGTCGCGCAGGAGCGCGAGGACCGCACCCTGCTCACGCAGACGCAGATGACCGCGATCATCAACGAGGTCTCGGGCGATCGCGCGATGAATCACCTGCTCGAGCTCGTGCCCTACCAGCGCGTGCGTCCGCCCTCCGAATACGACGGCCACTTCCGCGAGAGCATCCACCTCGCCGAGATGGCGAAGTCGTACGGATACACGAACGTCACGATCGAGACGTACCAGACGGGCGGGACCGCCTGGCAGCCGACGCAGGGCGAGCTGTGGATGACGACGCCCAAGTCGGTGAAGCTGTTCGACATCCATGACATCCCGCTGGCGCTGCCAGCGCTCAACGCGAACGGGGACCTCTCGGGTGACCTGATCGACGTCGGACCGGGGCGCGCCGCCGACTTCGAAGGGAAGGACGTGCGGGGCAAGTTCGTCCTCACCAGCGGCGCGACGGGCACGGTCTACGCCGCCGCCATCCAGCGCGGCGCGCTCGGCGTGCTCGGGATCAGTGCCATCTCCCCGCAGCGCGCGGTCGACTTCCCGACGCAGATCGTGAACAGCACCGTCAATGCGCAGCCGGGGACCGTCGCCTGGTAGGTCACACCGGAAGTGCGCGCCAACCTCGCCGCACTGCTCCTGCGCGAGCGGATCACCATCCGTTCGATCGTGAAGAGCACGCAGGTCCCCATGCACTCGGAGTACGTCCACGCCGAGATCCCCGGCGACGGCAGCACCACGCAGGAGGTCGCGATCAGCGGCCACCTGTACGAGGGCGTGATCAAGCAGGGCGCCAACGACGACAACTCCGGTGTCGCGCTCACCCTCGAGATCGGGCGGGCCTACATCAAGCTCATCAACGAGGGGAAGCTCCCGCGCCCCAAGCGCACCATCAACTTCCAATGGGTCCCCGAGATCGCCGGCACCAACGCCTACTTCGCCGCCCACCCGGAGAAGGAGAAGACGATCATCGGGACGCTCAACTTCGACATGGAAGGCATCCGCGTCGCGATGAGCCGCAGCTACTGGATCCTGCAGCGCACGCCGGACACCTTCCCGTCGTACCTCAACGACATCGCGCAGTCGATGATGGAGTACATCGCCGACGTCTCGCGCGAGCGCGTCCGGTTCCGCCGGTCGCTCAACGGGTACGCGCCATCGCAGGCGGTGGAGGCGACGCACGGATCGAGCGACGCCTTCTACATCAAGATCGACAAGCACTACGGGTCGTCCGACCACGTGACGTACATGCAGCACGGGATCCCGGCGGTCATGTTCATCACCTGGCCGGACATGTGGTACCACTCGTCGGAGGACACGCCGGACAAGCAGGATCCGACGCAGTACAAGCGGGCCGCCGCCGTCGGCCTCGGCTCCCTCGCCGTCCTCGCCGACGGGACCGACGGCATGGCCGCGCGCGTGCTGCAGGAGAACCTCGGGCGCGGGCTCTCGCGCATGGGCGAGTCGCACACGAAGGGACTCGGCTACATGGCCGACGCGACCGACGCCGCGACGCTCACCACGGCCTACGCCGAGGCGCGCAACGCGATCCTGCACCAGGCGCGCATCGAGACCGCGGTCGTGAATTCCGCGAGCGTGCTCTGGACGAACGTCGAGGAAGGGAGGAAGCGGACGGCTTCGTTCGGGCCGCTCATCCAGCAGCGGGCGACGGCGCTGCTCGCCGAGACGCGGGCCGCGTACCAGTTGCAGGCCGCCCAGCGCGGTGTCGCCGCCGCCGAGCCGGTGATGTCGGCCGAGGACCGGGCGGCCGCCGACCTGATGGTGGAACTGGTGGCCGGTGCCAGCGCGGCCGCCCCCGGTCCGCGCGGAGCCCAGCCAGCCGGCGCGGCAGCCGGCCCCGCGCTCCCAGACGAGTTCAGCGCCGAGTTCGGCCTGCTGCTCCGCAAGGGCGGCATGACCGTTGGCGAGATCCGCGACTTCCTCTCAGGCGAGTTCACGCCGCTCCCGCTGCGGGACGTGCTCGCGGTGCTCCGGGTCCGTGAGGCGCAGGGCGGGGTGAAGCTCGTGCCGAAGCCGGAGCCGGCGCGGGGACGCCGCCCGTAGGGGCGAACGCGAGGCGGAATGCGAAGCGCCCCGCGGTCCGCCGCGGGGCGCTTCGTCGTTCGCGTCATTCGGTGGCCGCCGTCATCGCG